>NZ_JBIRTN010000002.1:0-374436 GCF_044334705.1 Streptomyces sp. NPDC020731 | reverse complement strand
AGACAACTCACCGCCACGCGGCGGAGCCGCCGATCGGACACAGCCTCGACGACATCGGCGTGCTGCGCGGCGTCGGAAGGAAGTTGTGGCAGTCGTCCGGGCTACTGGCCTAGGCAGGCACGCCAACGAAACCGATCACACCAGACAACTCACCGCCACGCGGCGGAGCCGCCGATCGGACACAGCCTCGACGACATCGGCGTGCTGCGCGGCGTCGGAAGGAAGTTGTGGCAGTCGTCGGGACTGCTCGCGTAGACGGCCGGACGGTTACCCTGCGGGCATGACCCCGCAGGCCCCCACCCCCGCCTACCGGCGGCTCGGCGTCGAGGAACGCCGCAGCCAGCTGCTCGAGGCCGCACTGTCCCTCTTCGCCCACCGCGCCCCGGAGGACGTCTCCCTGGACGACGTGGCGGAGGCGGCCGGCGTGTCACGTCCCCTGGTGTACCGGTACTTCCCGGGCGGCAAGCAGCAGCTGTACGAGGCGGCCCTGATGTCCGCCGCCGACGAGCTGCGGCACTGCTTCGACGAACCGCACGAGGGCCCGCTGCTGCCCCGGCTGTCCCGGGCCGTCGACCGCTATCTCGCCTTCGTCGACCAGCACGGCACCGGGTTCAGCGCGCTGCTCCAGGGCGGGAGCGTCGTGGAGACCTCCCGTACGACCGCCCTCGTGGACGGCGTGCGGCGGGCCGCCGCCGAGCACATCCTCAGCCATCTCGGGGTCGCCGGGCCCGGCCCCCGGCTGCGGATGACGATCCGGATGTGGATCACCGCCGTGGAGGCGGCCTCGCTGATCTGGCTCGACGAGGACAAGCAGCCGCCCCTCGACGAACTGCGGGACTGGCTCGTGGAGCAGTTCGTGGCGGTGCTGACGGTGACCGCGCGGCGCGACGCGCAGACCGATGCCCTGGTGCAGGCGCTGGCCGCGGACCTCTGACGGCCCGCGCATCACCGACACTGGGGGCGTGAAGAGCGAAGACACCCCGTTCGAGGGCGGGCCCATGGACGGGCGCGTCCTGCCCGTGCTGCTGGGCATCACCGGGCATCCGCCGAAGACGTACCGCATTCCCGTCCCGGCCCCGGACGGCGGCCCGCCCACCGTGCTGGTCTACCGGCGGGTGCCCCGGGCACAGAGCGCGCGGACCGGGCTGACCCGGGGCTGGAAGTACCTGTACGACCCCACGGGGCGGGCCGGCGACGGCCGGAAGTGGCCGTGGTCGAGGCCCGCGCCCGATCCAGACGCCACGCCGAAGGGCAAGCCGGACGACGCCGACGGGTGACCGGGTTGCGCCGAACCGCGCACACTCGGCGAGCGGACCGCGCACACCCGCCTGATGCTCGCGATGCGGAGCGGACGAGCCGCCCCGCGTCGGAGGTGATGGAGTGTCAGGAAAGCTTCTGCGTCTGGTGTGTACGGCGGCGCTGGCGGCCGGTGCCGCCCTCGCGCCCGCGCCCGCGGCGGCCGCCCCGGAACCGGGCGGCGGCACCGGCGAGCGCTCCGTCGCCGAGCTGCTGACGGAGCTTCAGACCCTGTACCGGGAGGCCGAGAAGGCCACCGAGACCCACAACGCCACCGAGGGACGGTTGAAGAGGCAGCGCGCCGAGACCGAGCGCCTGGACCGGGCCCTCGCCCGCACCCGGCTCTCCCTGCACGACAGCCGGGGCGCCGCCGGACGGCTGGCCCGGCAGCAGTACCAGAGCGTCACCGGCATCTCCCCGTACGTACGGCTGCTGCTGCTCGCGCGCGATCCGCAGCGCGCGCTCGACCAGGGGCATGTGATCGGCCGGCTGGCGCGGGAGCGGGCTCAGACGGTGGGCCGGCTGACCGGCGACGAGAAGGAGGCGGACGCGCTGGCCCGCCGGGCGCGCAAGGCCCTCGACGCCCGGCTCGCCCTCACCGAGCGGCGCAGGAAGGAGCGGGACGAGGTCCGCGAACGGCTCCACGCGGTCGAGGAACTGCTCGCCTCGCTCACCGCCGAGCAGCTCACCGCGCTGGCCGAGCTGGAGCGGAACACGGTGGCCGAGGCGCAGGAGGAGCTGGTGGCCTCCGGCGCGCTGGGCCGTGGCGGCACCCCTCCCTCGGCGGCGGGCGAACGGGCCGTGCGCTACGCCGTGGAGCAGCTCGGGAAGCCGTACGAGTGGGGCGCGGAGGGGCCCGCCGCGTACGACTGCTCGGGGCTGACGTCGAAGGCGTGGGGCGCCGCCGGGACGCCGGTCCCCCGGACCAGCCAGGAGCAGTGGGCACGGCTGGAGCGGGTACCGCTGGCGGAGCTGCGGCCGGGGGACCTCGTCGTGTACTTCCCGGAGGCCACGCATGTCGCCCTGTACCTCGGCGACGGCATGGTGGTGCAGGCGCCCCGCCCCGGCGCGCGGATCAAGGTCTCCCCGATCGCGGCCAACCCGGTGCTGGGCGCCGTACGCCCCGACCCGGCCGGGGAGCCCGTACGGCGGTACGTGCCGCCGGAGCTCCCCGAAGGGGCGGCGGAGGGGTCCGACGAGGGGTACGCCCCCGCTCACGCGCCGGACGCGCCCGAGACCTCCATCAGGTAGCCCTCGGTCTTCTTCGGGTCGTAGAAGTAGTTCTCGAAGTCGGCCGGGTCGTTGAAGCCGTTGGCGAACCGGTCCGCGACGGGCTGGAGCTGCCCGGCGGCGCCGAGGAGGTCGAGGATGTGCTCCGGCGGCGGGGCGAGCATGGCGTTCGTCCACTTGGTGACGTGCCGGGCCGTCTCCCAGTAGCGGTCGAAGGTCCCCCGCATCCATGCCTCGTCGAACTCCTTCTCCCCGTGCTCCACGATCGAGGCGAGGTAGGAGGCGGCGCACTTGGACGCCGAGTTGGAGCCCTGGCCGGTGATCGGGTCGTTGGCGACGACCACGTCGGCCACGCCGAGGACCAGTCCGCCGCCGGGCAGCCGGCCGATCGGGTTGCGGACGGTGGGGGCGTAGCGGCCGGCGAGGGTGCCGCCGGCGTCGGTCAGTTCGACCTCGGTGGCCCGCGCGTACTCCCAGGGGAGGAACCTCTCCATGAGTTCCAGGGTCAGGGAGAGGTGCTCCGCCGGGTCCTTGACGTCCTTGAAGGCGTCCAGCGGGCCGCCGGGTACGCCCTCCCAGAACAGGATGTCGGCGCGGCCCGAGGTGGTGAACGTCGGCATGACGAACATCTCGCCGACACCGGGGACCAGGTTGCAGCGGACCGCCTCCATGTCCGGGTGCTCCGGACGCGGGCCGAGGCCGTGGACGTAGGCGACGGCGAGGGCGCGCTGCGGCTCGCTGTACGGGGACCTCTCCGGGTCGCGGGCGAACATCTGCACCAGCTCGCCCTTGCCCGCCGAGACGAGCACGAGGTCGTACGTGCGGGAGAAGTAGTCGAGGTCGCCGACCGCCGCGCCGTGGATGACCAGCTGGCCGCCGCGCTGGGCGAAGGTCTCCATCCAGCCGGCCATCTTCACGCGCTGGTCGACCGACTGCGCGAACCCGTCGAGCCGGCCCACCCAGTCGATGGCGCGCTGCGACGGGCCCGGGTCGAAGGAGCCGGGGGCCGCGACCGAGACGCCGAGTCCTTCGATCCTCGGGGCCTGGGACTCCCAGAAGTTCAGCTGGAGATCGCGCTCGTGCTGCAGGGCGGTGTGGAACATGCACTGCGTCGACATCACCCGTCCGGTGCGGATCTCGTCCGCGGTCCGGTTGGACATCAGGGTGACCTCGTACCCGTGCGACTGGAGGCCGAGGGCGAGCTGGAGACCGGACTGGCCGGCTCCGACGACGAGTATCTTCCGCATACGGGGACGCTCCTAAGAGGGCTGCTCGGGGGTTTCGTCGAGCGCGTGGCCCACGAGGGACAAGAGGGTCTCGATGACCGAGATCCGGCGGCGCGCATCCATGATCATTACAGGTATGTGCGCGGGGATCGTCAACGCCTCCCGCACGTCCTCGGCGTCGAACCGCTCACTGTCGTCGAAGTGGTTGACCGCGACGACGTACGGCAGTCCGCAGCTCTCGAAGTAGTCCAGCGCCGGCCAGCAGTCCTTCAGGCGGCGGGTGTCGGCCATGACGACGGCGCCGATCGCGCCGCGCACCAGGTCGTCCCACATGAACCAGAACCGCTGCTGGCCCGGCGTGCCGAACAGGTAGAGCACCAGGTCGTCGTCGAGCGTGATCCGGCCGAAGTCCATGGCCACGGTGGTGGTCATCTTGCCGGGCGTGGCGGTGAGGTCGTCGGTGCCCTCGCTCGCCTCGGTCATCAGCGCCTCGGTCTGCAGGGGCGTGATCTCCGAGACGGAGGTGACCAGCGTGGTCTTGCCCACGGCGAAACCGCCCGCCACCACTATCTTCGTGGCGACGGGTGCGCGGGTGCGGTCCGTCTGCCAGGGCAGCAGGGGCTCGTCGCCCTCGACGAGCGGGGAGACGCCGTGAGCGGCGTCAGAGACGACGGAGTCCACTCAGCACCCTTTCCAGCAACGCGCGGTCCGGGCGGCCCGTGCCGTGGCCGGTTCCCGTTCCGTGGACACGGATCCTTCCCTGGTCCGCGAGGTCGCTCAGGAGGACGCGGACCACGCCGAGCGGCATCTTCAGCAGCGCGGCGATCTCGGCCACCGTTCGCATACGGCGGCACAGTTCGACGATGGCCCGCATCTCCGGCATCACGCGGGAGGTGAGGTTGCCGTTCGTCAGTTCCCTGCGCTCCTCGGCGGCTTCGAGCGCGGCGGTGGCGCCGACGAACGTCTCGACGAGCAGGACGTGGCCGAAACGGGTACGGCCGCCGGTGAGCGAGTAGGGGCGGACCCGGGCGGGTTTGCGGTCGCCGCCGCGGACCGGGAGCTGTTTCCTGGACCTGCTCATCGGGGACTCCCGGTGGACTCGTTCTCCAGGGACTGGCGCAGCTCGCTGCGGAGCTCCGGGGTCAGGACATGGCCGGCGCGGCCGACGAACAGGGCCATGTGGTACGCCACCACGCTCATGTCGCAGTCCGCGGAGCCGTGCACACCGAGCAGGGAGCCGTCGCTGATGGCCATCACGAACAGGCTGCCCTCGTCCATCGCCACCATCGTGTGCTTGACCGGACCGAAGTCCATCAGCTTCGAGGCGCCGACGGTGAGGCTGCCGATGCCGGAGACGACGGTGGCCAGGTCGGCGGCGGAGCCGCGGGGGCCGGTGCGCTTCGCGCTCCGCGCGTCGCGGGCCCCGTCGTTGTGGGAGTCGTCGGAGGACAGCAGGAGCAGGCCGTCGGAGGAGACGACCGCGACGGAGCGGATGCCGGGCACCTCCTCGACGAGGTTGCTCAACAGCCAGTGCAGGTTGCGGGCCTCACTGCTCAGTCCGACAGTACTGGGCGCGGTCAACTGCTTGCCTCCTCGACTGTGCCCCCCGTGGTCTCTTCGGATGTGGCGGCCGGGTCGGACGGTGCCTGGTGGCCACCGGTCCGTTCGGCGAGTTCCGCCTCGACGTCCCGGCGCCCGGCGTCCGCCCCCCGACGGAAACCACCGAGCCGGCGGCGCAGGACCTCGGCGTCCACGGACCCGGTACGCGGGCGCGGGGCCGCGGCGGGCGCGGTGATCCTCGGCGTGCGCTTGGGCAACCCCTTGGCCGTCACCGGCTCCTCGCCCCCGTCCCCGTCGGCAACACGCGCGTGCTCCGCGCCGATGCCGCCCTCGGCCCCGGCGCCCGGCCGCCGCGCCGGTCCCCCGGCATCGGCTGCGGGGTCGGCCCCGGACACCGTGTCCACTGCGGGCCGGTCCTCGGACCCGGCGTCCGCTCCGGCGTAACCCCCGGATCCTGCGTCCGTACCGGGGCGGGCCCCGGGCACCGTGTCCACTGCGGGCCGGCCCTCGGACCCGGCGTCCGCTGCGGCATACCCCTCGGACCCGGCGTCCGCCGCGGGTACGTCCTTGTGGGCCGCGGCCGGGTGGGCGGCGTCGTCCGTGTCCTCGCCGGCCGGCCGGCTCGCGGCACCGGAAGGGGCCTCCTCGTCTCCGGCCGCGTGGCCGGCGCCCGGGCGGACGGCGTCGTCCGTGCCCACGCCGAACGGCTGCGGAGCAGCGCCCGCGGCCCCGGACGAGGCATCGTTTCCGCCCGCGTGACCCGCCCCCGGGCGAACGCTCCCGCCCTCCGGCCGACCAACGGCACCGGCACCGGCACCGGTCTCGGCTGCCTCTCCGGCACCGGCCTCGGCACGGGTGGTGGCGTCGGTCCCGGCTCCTCGGGCTCCGGGGACGACCATGCGTTCGGTGTGGTCGGCGCCGGTCCCGTGGTCCCGGACGGCTTCCGGCTCGTCGGCCGCCTCCGGCTGGGCCGGGATCAGCAGCTCCATCGTGACCTCGGCGGGCCGCTCGGCGGGCGCGTCGGTGCCCACCGCGTCCGCGGACCCGGCCTCACGGCCCGGCGCGGCATCGCCCGCGCGCTCCTCCGCGGGCGCGCCCCCATTCGGCACCGGCTCCGTCGGCCCGCCCGGCGCGGCACCCTCCGCAGCGGCCTCCGCCGACTCGCCCGCGTGACCCGGCGCGTCATCCTCCGCACGGCTGCCCCCGCCGGCCTCGGACTCGTCCCCGACGTCCGGCGCCGTCCCCCGCGGACCGCCCGGCGCGGCATCCTCCGCGGGCTGCCCGGCAGGGCCCGTCGACTCGTTCCCGGGGTCCGGCGCGGAGGCGTCCGCGCCACCCGGTGCCGGCGTCTCCCCGCCGGACGAGCCCTGGTGGCGTACCGCCTTCTCCGCCAGGGCGACCAGCGGGTCGTCCGACTGCGTGCGGCCGTGGAGGACGTTGGAGTTGGCCTCGGCGCCGGCGCCCGGGAGGGAGTACGCGGGGGTGCCGCCGGCGACGGACGCGGGGACCGCGTCAGGGGTGGCGGGCGCCAGAAGGGGGTCGGGGAGAACGACGACCGCGGCGATGCCGCCCTGCTTCTGCTCGCGCAGCCGGACCCGCACCCCGTGCCGGTGGGCGAGCCGGGCCACGACGTACAGGCCGAGGCCGAGACCGTCCTCGGCCTCCGCGTCGTACGTGACCTCCGGGTCGAAGTGGGACAGCCGGGAGTTGAGCCGCTCCAGCCGCTCCCCGGTCATGCCGATGCCCTCGTCCTGGACCGAGAGCATGACCTCGCCGTTCTCCAGCAACCAGCCGGAGACCTCGACGGGCAGGTCGGGCGGGGAGAACGAGGTGGCGTTCTCCATGAGTTCGGCCAGCAGGTGGGACAGGTCGTCCGCGGCGAACCCGGCGATGTGCGCGTGCGGCGGCAGCGCGGCGATACGGACCCGCTCGTACCGCTCGATCTCGCTGACCGCGGCCCGTACGACGTCCACCAGCGGCACCGGACCCGCCGTGTGCTGCACGTGCTCGGTGCCGGCGAGGACGAGGAGGTTCTCACTGTGCCGGCGCATGACCGTGGCGAAGTGGTCGAGCTTGAACAGGGTGGCCAGCCGGTCCGGGTCGTCCTCCCGCTCCTCCAGTCCCTCGATGATGCCGAGCTGACGCTCGACCAGTCCGAGGGTGCGCAGGGCGAGGCTGACGAACGTACCGCCGATGCCGGTGCGCAGCCGCTCCAGGTGGGCCGCGGACTCGGCCAGCTCGGTGCGCAGTTCCTCGCGGGCGTCGGCCATCTTCTGCCGCTGGCCGACGAGGTGCTTGCGGTCGGCCTCCAGTGTGGCGATCCGCTCGGCGAGGGCGGCGGCGTGCGCGTGGAGGGCGTTGACGGAACGGACGACCTGGGCGAACTCGTCGTTGCGGCCGGTGAAGGCGACCGGCTCCTGGCCGGCGGGGTCCTCCGCCTCGGCGAGGCGGGCGGAGCCCCGGCGCAGCACCGACAGCGGACGCGTCAGGGTGCGGGCCATCGCGGTGGCGACGCCGATCGCGAGCAGCATCAGGGCGCCGAGGGCGGCGATCCGGATCTCCAGCGCGGTGACGTCGTCGTCGCGCAGCTGGGCGAGGTCCTTGGTGCGCTTGTCGAAGAGGGCCGACTCCACCCCGCGCATCGTCTCGATCCGCGCGGTGAGCGCGGCCCCCAGCTTCTTGACGCTGGTGTCGAGGTCGTCGTCGGAGAGCGTCGGCTCGTCGGTGAGGCGTGCCAGGTACTTCTCGGCGGTCTCGACCTCGGGGCCGGTGACCGTGGAGTCGTAGGAGCCGCGGGCGGTCTCGGGCGCGGTCTCGCGGAAGTCGGCGAGGGCCGCGTCGGAGCGCAGCCGGGCCTGGAGCGCGGCGGTGGTCAGCGCGTCGCGCCGCTCGGTGTCGGCGTCCGAGGAGCTGGTGGTGGTGGACGGCAGGCCGGTGATCGGGTCGATCACGGTCTGGGTGGTGCTCGGCACGTTCAGCGCGGCGAGCAGCAGTCCGCGGGTGGCGGCGGCCTGCTGGACGGCGGAGTCCAGCTCGGTGAGCGCATAGGCGCCCGAGCTCGCGCGGGGCGGGGTCCGCTCCGCCAGCTGTTCGGCGAGCCGGTGCAGTCGCGTGATGGCGGTGGAGTACGCCTGATGCGCTTCGAGAGCACTGCTCTTGCCCGTGAGCGCCGCTCTGCGTACGGTCGCGACGGCGTCGAGGCCGTCGCGCAGCTCCTGCGCGATGTCGGTGTCGGCGCGCAGTTCCTCGACCTGCCGGTCGACGCGGGCGCTGTGCTCCTCGGAGGGCGCCTTGGACTTGGGGCGGCCGGCCGCGATGTAGGGGACGACCTCGTCGCGCTCGTCGGCGAGGGAGTGCGCCAGGGTGAGGGCGTCCTGGGTCTGCTCGGCGAGCGTCACCAGGTCCTGCGAGTCCTTGAGCTGCCCGGAGGCCGCGAGAACGGTGGGTGCCCCGGCCGCGGCGATCGTGGCGGCCACCACGGCCACGGCGACGATGAGCCGGTTGCGTACGTGCGTGGGGCGGCCCCTGCCGACGCCTGTCGTCCGCTCCGCGTCCCCCGTGGGGGCCGTCTGCTTGCCTTTGCGACGAGGCCGCGACTTCTGCACCGGTGCTCGCATTCCTGACTCGTGTACCCGTGGGTCCGGGTGACGCTCCGTCAACGGGTGCGGGCGTTCACCCCGAGCTCTTGACCGCGCTCGGACAGCGAGGCGCCCCCATCGCTCCCCGACCCTCCCAGTGACGGTGGACAGTGGATGCGCATCACCTGACCCGCCACTCGAAGGAGTGAACCCCGGAGGTGAGTTGAGGGGCAAGTTCCGCCGCCTCCCGCAGCGGCCCTGTGCGGCACGCCGGTTGGACGTCTGCGGCGGGCGGTGGCAATATTCGCCGCCACGTCTTCCCGGAGCGCTGCATTCCCTCCCAAACCAGGCGCCTGACCTGCGCGGCCGCACGGATCCGACGACCGGCGAGGGTCTTTCGCGGCCCTTGTGGAGGGCTCGTGCAGACTGGCGGGATGCGTACGGAGCTTGTCTCGGAGCCCGGTGATCCCGGCCGCTCCAACGAGGACTTCGCGGGCGTCGGGCTTCCGGCCTCCGGACAGGGCGGTTCGCTCGTGGTGCTGGACGGGGTCACGCCGCCGGCGGACGGCGGCGGATGCCTGCATTCCGTGCCCTGGTTCACCGCGCGGCTGGGCGGGGCGCTGACCGAACTGACCGTTTCCCTCCCGGATGTCCCCCTGGCCGAGCTGCTGTCCCGGGCCCTCGCGCGTACCGCCGGGAGCCACGCGGCGACCTGTGACCTTTCTCACCCCCGTACGCCACAGGCGACGGTGGTGCTGGCCCGCTGGTCACCGGCCTCGGTGGACTACCTGGTGCTGTCCGACTCGGTCCTGCTCGTCGAGTCCCCCGGCGGCCCGGTCACCCCGCTGCTGGACGACCGGCTGGACCGGCTGCCCCGCTCGGCCCTGGCCTCCCACACCCTGGTGGACACCACGCTGCGCAACAAGGAGGGCGGCTTCTTCACGGCGGCGGCGGACCCCTCGGTGGCCTCCCGCGCGGTCACCGGTTCGCTGCCGCGCGAGGAGGTGCGCGCCCTGGCCGCGCTGACGGACGGCGCGGCGCGCTGGGTGGAGCGGTTCCACGAGGGCGGCTGGGCGGACTGTCTCACCCTGGTCCGCAAGGAGGGCGCCCGGTCCCTGGTGGACCGCGTACGGACCCTGGAACGGGCGGACGCGGACCGGACACCGCCGCGCCGCGGCAAGAGGCACGACGACGCGACGGTGGTGTACGCCGAGCTGTCACCCCGTTAGCGGTATCCCCTACGGGGTCACTTCTCCATGCCGCGGTTCAGCTGGTTCAGCAGCCGGGCGAGTTCCGTGACCTCGGCGGGGTTCCAGTCGGCGAGCCGGCCGGCGTAGCGCGCGCGGCGGGCCTCGCGGACCCTGCGGACCCGTTCGTGGCCCTCCCGCGTGAGGGCGATCAGCCAGGCGCGGCCGTCGGCGGGGTCCGGCTCGCGGGCGACGAGGCCGAGCTCCTCCAGCGCGCGCAGCTGGCGCGACATCGTCGCCTTGCCGACGCCGATGTAGGCGGCGAGCTCGGTGGCCCGCTGCCGGCCGCACTCATCCAGACGGACCAGCAGCCCGTACGCGGACGGCTCCAGGTCGGGGTGGACCGCGCGGGCCATCTCCCCCTGGCTGGCCCGTGCGCGCCGCAGCAGCACCGTCAACTCGCGTTCCAGTGCGAGGAATCCGGGCTGGTCCACGCCCGGCACGGGCTCCGGGGAGGCGGCACCCTCCTCGTCGCGGTGTCCCTGTTCGTGCACGTCTGCCCCTGCTTCGGTTTTCCGGTTCTGAAAGTTTCCCGCCGAGTGGCGACGTCGCCGCAGCTCCACCAGTATTTCGCAGGCGTGGACCAACGGCAGCGGGGGGCACCTCCCACGTCTTTCAGGCAGTGGGGAGGACGCCCCGCCCTCGTCGTGGTCCACGTGCGCAGTTTCCTTACCAGGCGATTGCGCGGCATGCCCGCCACATGGGACATGGGTCACATTCCGGGTTCGCCCCACACCGACCTTTCGGAGATGCGTCATGCCTGTGCACAGATCCGGCCTTCCCCGCATACGCGCGCTCGCGACCGCCGGCGCGGTCCTGCTCGCGGTGCTCTCCCTCCCCCGCACGGCCGTCTCGGCCGAGTCCGCTCCCAGTGCCCCTCCGCGCGGCTCCGCCCACATGGGCATGGGCGTGCTCGCCCACGACGGCCGCGCCGGTCTCCCCACCGCCCGCTCCGCCCAGACGGAGGGGGTGGACGTCTCCAGCCACCAGGGCGACGTCGCCTGGACGACCCTGTGGAACAGCGGGGTCCGCTGGGCCTACGCCAAGGCCACGGAGGGGACGTACTACACCAACCCGTACCACTCCCAGCAGTACGACGGCTCCTACGACGTCGGCATGATCCGCGGCGCCTATCACTTCGGCACGCCCGACACGGCGAGCGGCGCCGCCCAGGCCGACTACTTCGTCAGCCGCGGCGGCGGCTGGTCCGCCGACGGACGGACCCTGCCGGGCGTGCTCGACATCGAGTGGAACCCGTACGGCGACGCCTGCTACGGCAAGTCGCAGAGCGCGATGGTGAGCTGGATCCGCGACTTCCTGGACCAGTACCGGTACCGCACCGGCCGGGCCGCCGTCCTCTACACGGCCACCAGCTGGTGGAAGCAGTGCACCGGCGACTACGCCGGCTTCGCCGCAACCACTCCGCTGTGGATCGCCCGGTACGCCTCCACCGCGGGCGAACTGCCCGCCGGCTGGAGCGCGTACACGATGTGGCAGTACACCTCGACCGGCCCGACCGTCGGGGACCACGACCGCTTCAACGGCACCCTCGACCGGGTACGGGCCCTTGCGCTGGGCTGATCCGCGCCGGCCATGGTGAAGGCCCGGACCTTCCTGCACGGGGCCCGGGCCTCCCTCATCCGGCCGCGTCCGTCACGCCGCGACCGGAACCTCGGGCGCCGCGCCGTTGGTGGCCGGCGACAGCGCCAGTTCCAGGACCTGGCGGACGTCGGTGACGGCGTGGACGTCGAGCTTGTCCAGCACCTCCGCCGGGACGTCGTCCAGGTCGGGCTCGTTGCGCTTGGGGATGACGACGGTGGTGATCCCCGCGCGGTGCGCGGCGAGCAGCTTCTGCTTCACCCCGCCGATCGGCAGCACCCGTCCGGTCAGCGAGACCTCACCGGTCATCGCCACGTCCGTACGGACCGGCCGTCCGGAGAGCAGCGAGGCCAGGGCGGTGGTCATCGTGACGCCCGCGCTCGGGCCGTCCTTGGGCACCGCGCCCGCCGGGAAGTGGATGTGCACGCCCCGGTCCTTCAGGTCGCCCACCGGGAGCTCCAGTTCGGCGCCGTGACTGCGCAGGAAGCTCAGCGCGATCTGCGCGGACTCCTTCATCACGTCACCCAGCTGGCCGGTCAGGGTCAGCCCCGCCGCGCCCGTCTCCGGGTCGGCCAGGGACGCCTCCACGTAGAGGACGTCTCCGCCGGCGCCGGTCACCGCGAGCCCGGTGGCGACGCCGGGGACGGCGGTGCGGCGCTCGGCCGGGTCCTGGGCGGACTCGGGCACGTGGTGCGGCCGACCGATCAGTCCCCGCAGGTCGTCCCCGGTCACGGTGAAGGGCAGCTTCCGCTCACCCAGTTCGTGCTGGGCCGCGACCTTGCGCAGCAGCCGTGCGATGGACCGCTCCAGGGTGCGCACGCCCGCCTCGCGCGTGTACTCGCCGGCCAGCTTGCGCAGCGCGCCCTCGTCGATCGTGACCTCTTCCCCGTCCAGCCCGGCCCGCTCCAGCTGGCGCGGGAGCAGGTGGTCGCGGGCGATGACGACCTTCTCGTCCTCGGTGTAACCGTCGAGGCGGACCAGCTCCATACGGTCGAGCAGGGCCTCCGGGATGGCTTCCAGGACGTTGGCCGTCGCGAGGAACACGACGTCGGACAGGTCGAGCTCGACCTCCAGGTAGTGGTCCCGGAAGGTGTGGTTCTGCGCCGGGTCGAGGACCTCGAGGAGCGCGGCGGCCGGGTCGCCCCGGAAGTCCGACCCCACCTTGTCGATCTCGTCGAGGAGCACGACCGGGTTCATCGACCCGGCCTCCTTGATCGCCCGCACGATCCGGCCGGGCAGGGCACCGACGTACGTACGGCGGTGGCCGCGGATCTCGGCCTCGTCGCGGACGCCACCGAGGGCGACGCGGACGAATTTGCGGCCCATCGCGTGGGCGACGGACTCGCCGAGGCTGGTCTTGCCGACGCCGGGCGGGCCGACGAGGGCGAGCACGGCGCCGCCGCGCCGTCCGCCGACGACGCCCAGGCCCCGGTCGCCGCGCCGTTTGCGCACCGCCAGGTACTCGGTGATCCGCTCCTTCACGTCCGCCAGGCCCGCGTGCTCGGCGTCCAGGACCGCCTGGGCGCCCCGGATGTCGTAGGCGTCCTCGGTGCGCTCGTTCCACGGCAGCTCCAGGACCGTGTCGAGCCAGGTGCGGATCCAGGAGCCCTCGGGCGACTGGTCGGAGGACCGCTCCAGCTTGTCGACCTCCTTGAGCGCGGCCTCGCGGACCTTCTCCGGCAGGTCGGCGGCCTCGACGCGGGCGCGGTAGTCGTCGGACTCCTCACCCTCCTGCTCACCGTTGAGTTCCCGCAGTTCCTTGCGTACGGCTTCGAGCTGGCGGCGCAGCAGGAACTCGCGCTGCTGCTTGTCGACGCCCTCCTGGACGTCCTTGGCGATGGTCTCGGCGACGTCCTGCTCGGCGAGGTGGTCGCGCAGTTGCTGGGTGGCGAGCTTCAGCCGGGCCACCGGGTCGGTGGTCTCCAGCAGGGCGACCTTCTGCTCGGTGGTCAGGAACGGCGAGTAGCCGGAGTTGTCGGCGAGCGCGGAGACGTCGTCGATGGCCTGGACCCGGTCGACGACCTGCCAGGCACCTCGCTTGCGCAGCCAGGCGGTGGCGAGCGCCTTGTACTCCTTGACGAGTTCGGTCACGTGACCGGGCAACGGGTCCGGCACGCTCTCGTCGATGCGGGTGCCCTCCACCCACAGCGCCGCGCCCGGCCCGGTCGTCCCGGCGCCGATGCGCACGCGGCCCCGGCCGCGGATCAGGGCGCCCGGATCGCCGTCGGCCAGCCTGCCGACCTGCTCGACCGTGCCCAGCACGCCGGTACCGGCGTAGGTCCCGTCGACGCGTGGTACCAGCAGCACCCTGGGCTTCCCCGCCTCGGTCCGGGCGGCGGCCTGGGCGGCCTCCACCGCGGCGCGCACCTCGGAATCGCTCAGGTCCAGCGGAACCACCATCCCGGGCAGCACGACCTCGTCATCGAGCGGCAGCACTGGCAGGGCGAGCGGTGTGGACTCAGCAGCCATGATCTCCCCTTCGGCAGTCAAGTTGAGCTATGCCGACTCAATGCACGTGAGCCGCCGAATGTTCCCACAGTCGCGTTCGCTCTGAGCGATCACCTTTCCGGGCGCGGAAGACCGTGGTCGCCGCCATGGGGCACCTCCCGGGCCTTCGGCACCGGGGAGGAAGCTGCCAGGATGAACGCATGTCCACCCCGTACGACATTCCCGAACCTCCCGAAGTCCTGGACCGCCGCGAGGGCCCGTACGGCGAGGTCGTGCTGCGCAGGCACGGTGACCTGCTGCAGATCATCGCCAACGGCTGCTTCCTGATGGACACCTCCGACGGCCGTTCGGAACGGCGGCTCGTCGACGCCGCCCTGGCCGCCCTCGACGCGCGCGCGGCGAACCCGCACGTCCTGATCGGCGGCCTCGGGGTCGGCTTCTCGCTCGCACACGCCGCCGGGCAGCCCCGCTGGGGGCGGATCGCCGTGGTGGAACGCGAACCGGCCGTCATCGGATGGCACCGCGGGGGACCGCTGGCCGGGCTCTCCGCGCGGGCCCTCGCCGACCCGCGTACGGAGATCATCGAGACGGATCTCGTCCGTTACCTCGATGAGACGTCGGACACGTTCGACGCGCTCTGCCTCGACATCGACAACGGGCCCGGCTGGACCGTCACCGAGGACAACGACGGGCTCTACTCGGTGGTCGGACTGGCCGCCTGCACAAGGGTGTTGAGGCCGGGCGGGGTACTCGCCGTGTGGTCGGCGAAGCCGTCACCGGAATTCGAGGGAACCTTGCGGAATGCCGGGTTCCAACAGGTGCGTACCGAAGAGATCCCCGTTGCCCGGGGCGTTCCGGACGTCGTGCACATCGGCGTCCGCCCTGGATAGCAAAGGCGCGGTGACTCCCCGTACGCTGCTGCCCTGACGCGGATCATTCAAGCGTCAATCGCAGTGATGCGCAGACGACGGATCACCCCACGGATTCCGGAAAAAGCACACCTCAGGGGCGGGCGATGGAGCAGACACACACCTCCCACAACGGCACGGCCACGACCACCCCCGGCGCCCAGCGCCGGGTCCTGGTGGTCGAGGACGACGCGACGATCGTGGACGCCATCGCGACTCGCCTCCGTGCCGAGGGATTCCTGGTGCAAACGGCGGGCGACGGCCCGTCCGCGGTGGACACGGCGGAGGCCTGGCAGCCCGACCTGCTGATCCTCGACATCATGCTGCCGGGCTTCGACGGTCTGGAGGTCTGCCGGCGCGTGCAGGCCCAGCGGCCGGTGCCGGTGATGATGCTCACCGCGCGCGACGACGAGACCGACATGCTGGTCGGGCTGGGCGTCGGCGCCGACGACTACATGACGAAGCCTTTCTCCATGCGGGAGCTGGCGGCACGCGTGCATGTGCTGCTGCGCCGCATGGAGCGGGCGGCCCTCGCGGCGACGACCCCGCGCAGCGGCATCCTGCGCCTGGGCGAACTGGAGATCGACCACGCGCAGCGCAGGGTGCGGGTGCGCAGCGAGGACGTCCATCTGACGCCCACCGAGTTCGACCTCCTGGTGTGCCTGGCGAACACCCCCCGCGCGGTGCTCTCCCGTGAGCAGCTGCTGGCCGAGGTGTGGGACTGGGCGGACGCCTCCGGCACCCGCACGGTCGACAGCCACATCAAGGCGCTGCGCCGGAAGATCGGCGCCGAGCGCATCCGCACCGTGCACGGCGTGGGCTACGCCCTGGAGACGCCGACGCCATGAGCGACGGTCCGGCCGGACGCGGAGGCCCCGGGGCACGCCGGTCCTGGGGCGGTGTACGTCCGTTCTCGATCAAGACCAAACTGGGTGCGCTGGTCGTCGTCTCGGTCCTGATCACCACGGGGCTGTCGGTGATCGCCGTGCACACCAAGACGGAACTGCGCTTCATCACGATCTTCTCGATGATCGCCACGCTGCTGATCACCCAGTTCGTGGCGCACTCGCTCACCGCGCCGCTGGACGACATGAACGCCGTGGCCCGTTCCATCTCGCACGGCGACTACACCCGCCGGGTGCGCGAGAACCGCTGGGACGAGCTCGGCGACCTGGCCCGGACGATCAACGTCATGGCCGACGAGCTGGAGGCCCAGGACCACCGACGCAAGGAGCTGGTCGCCAACGTCTCGCACGAGCTGCGCACGCCCATCGCGGGCCTGCGCGCGGTGCTGGAGAACATCGTCGACGGCGTCACGCAGGCCGATCCGGAGACGATGCGCACGGCCCTGAAGCAGACCGAGCGGCTGGGACGCCTCGTGGAGACGCTCCTCGACCTGTCCCGCCTGGACAACGGCGTGGTGCCGCTGAAGAAGCGGCGGTTCGAGGTGTGGCCGTATCTGTCCGGCGTGCTGAAGGAGGCCAACATGGTCTCCTCGGCCCGGGCGGGCATGGCCTCCGGATCGGGCAGCCACACCCGTACGGACGTCCATCTGCACCTCGACGTGTCGCCGCCGGAGCTCGTCGCGCACGCCGATCCCGAGCGCATCCACCAGGTCGTCGCCAACCTGATCGACAACGCGGTCAAGCACAGCCCGCCGCACGGCCGGGTGACGGTCCGGGCGCGGCGCGGGGACCGGCCGGAGTCGCTGGAGCTGGAGGTGCTGGACGAGGGTCCCGGCATTCCGCGGGCCGAGTGGCACCGCGTCTTCGAGCGGTTCAACCGGGGCAACGTCAACCGCCCGCACGGTCCGGGCAGCGACGGCGGCACCGGTCTCGGCCTGGCGATCGCCCGCTGGGCCGTCGATCTGCACGGCGGCCGGATCGGAGTGGCCGAATCCGAGCGGGGCTGCCGGATCCTCATCACTCTTCCGGGAGCGTCATCCGTACCAAGTTGACGTAAAGTTCGAAGCGGAGCCGCAAGATCCATCCGTGTTCGCGCTGACGGACACGTGTGATCAGGCACAGGCCCGCGCGAGCTGCGCGTCGGGGCCCGGCTGAGCGATCCCTGATGCGGCCCGAAGAATCGAAACCACGGTTGTTTCCCGCCATTTCCCGCGCCGAAACACGCTCCGCGATGTGACTTACACGACGATGAACGGGCCCGGCCTGACCTTCTCCCTCTTGGGGGCGTAGCCTTTATTTCCGCTGTCCATCATCTTGCGAAGCGGAAGAGGGCGGTTGACGCCGTGTCGCCACAGTCCCCCAGTAACTCGAGCATCTCGACCGACACCGACCAAGCGGGTAAGAACCCCGCTGCGGCCTTCGGTGCCAACGAATGGCTCGTCGACGAGATCTACCAGCAGTACCTCCAGGACCCGAACTCGGTGGACCGAGCCTGGTGGGACTTCTTCGCCGACTACAAGCCGGGCGCGCCTGCGACCTCGGCTCCGGCGGGTACCGCGGCCGCGGGGGCCGCGGGAACCACCACCCCGGCCCAGCCCACCACCCCGGCCCAACCCGCCGCGCCCGCTCCTGCGGCTGCGCAGCCGGCCGCCGAGGCGCCTGCCGCCCCGGCCCAGGCTCCCGCTCCGGCGAAGGCCGCCGCGCCCGCCGCCAAGCCGGCCGCCGCCAAGCCCAAGGCCGAGCCCGCGAGCGAGGCCGGGACCGGTCCCGAGCAGGTCACCCTGCGCGGCCCGTCCGCCGCCGTGGCGAAGAACATGGACGCCTCGCTGGAGCTGCCCACGGCCACGTCCGTGCGCGCGGTCCCGGTGAAGCTGCTGTTCGACAACCGCATCGTCATCAACAACCACCTCAAGCGGGCCCGGGGCGGGAAGATCTCCTTCACGCACCTCATCGGCTACGCGATGGTGCAGGCCATCAAGGCCATGCCGGCGATGAACAACTCGTTCGCGCGGGTGGACGGCAAGCCGACCCTGGTGAAGCCGGAGCACATCAACCTCGGTCTGGCCATCGACCTGGTGAAGCCCAACGGCGACCGCCAGCTGGTCGTCGCGGCCATCAAGAAGGCCGAGACGCTGAACTTCTTCGAGTTCTGGCAGGCCTACGAGGACATCGTCCGTCGCGCCCGCGACAACAAGCTGACGATGGACGACTTCACCGGCGTCACGGTCTCCCTGACCAACCCCGGCGGCCTCGGCACCGTCCACTCCGTGCCGCGCCTGATGCCCGGCCAGTCGGTGATCATGGGCGTCGGCTCCATGGACTACCCGGCGGAGTTCCAGGGCACCTCCCAGGACACCCTGAACAAGCTCGGCATCTCCAAGGTCATGACGCTCACGTCGACCTACGACCACCGGGTGATCCAGGGCGCCGCCTCCGGCGAGTTCCTCCGCGCGGTGGCGAACCTCCTCCTCGGCGAGAAGAACTTCTACGACGAGATCTTCGAGGCGCTGCGCATCCCCTACGAGCCGGTCCGCTGGCTCAAGGACATCGACGCCTCCCACGACGACGACGTCACCAAGGCCGCCCGTGTCTTCGAGCTGATCCACTCCTACCGGGTCCGCGGCCACGTCATGGCCGACACCGACCCGCTGGAGTACCGCCAGCGCAAGCACCCCGACCTGGACATCGTCGAGCACGGCCTCACCCTGTGGGACCTGGAGCGCGAGTTCGCCGTCGGCGGCTTCGCCGGCAAGTCCCTGATGAAGCTGCGCGACATCCTCGGCGTGCTGCGCGACTCGTACTGCCGCACCACCGGTGTCGAGTTCATGCACATCCAGGACCCCAAGCAGCGCAAGTGGATCCAGGACCGCATCGAGCGCTCGCACACCAAGCCGGAGCGCGAGGAGCAGCTGCGCATCCTGCGCCGGCTGAACGCGGCGGAGGCCTTCGAGACCTTCCTGCAGACGAAGTACGTCGGCCAGAAGCGCTTCTCCCTGGAGGGCGGCGAGTCCGTCATCCCGCTGCTGGACGCGGTGCTGGACTCGGCCGCCGAGTCCCGCCTGGACGAGGTCGTCATCGGCATGGCCCACCGCGGCCGGCTGAACGTGCTGGCCAACATCGTCGGCAAGTCGTACGCGCAGATCTTCCGCGAGTTCGAGGGCAACCTCGACCCGAAGTCGATGCACGGCTCCGGCGACGTGAAGTACCACCTGGGCGCCGAGGGCACCTTCACCGGCCTGGACGGCGAGCAGATCAAGGTCTCCCTGGTCGCGAACCCCTCGCACCTGGAGGCGGTGGACCCGGTCCTGGAGGGCGTCTCCCGCGCCAAGCAGGACATCATCGGCAAGGGCGGCACGGACTTCACCGTCCTGCCGGTGGCGATCCACGGCGACGCGGCCTTCGCGGGCCAGGGCGTGGTGGCCGAGACCCTGAACATGTCGCAGCTGCGCGGCTACCGCACCGGCGGCACGGTCCACGTCGTCATCAACAACCAGGTCGGCTTCACGGCCGCGCCCGAGTCGTCGCGCTCGTCGATGTACGCGACGGACGTGGCCCGCATGATCGAGGCCCCGATCTTCCACGTGAACGGCGACGACCCGGAGGCGGTCGTGCGCGTCGCGCGCCTGGCCTTCGAGTTCCGCCAGGCGTTCAACAAGGACGTGGTGATCGACCTCATCTGCTACCGCCGCCGCGGTCACAACGAGTCGGACAACCCGGCCTTCACCCAGCCGCTGATGTACGACCTGATCGACAAGAAGCGCTCGGTGCGCAAGCTGTACACCGAGTCCCTCATCGGTCGCGGCGACATCACCCTGGAAGAGGCCGAGCAGGCGCTGCAGGACTACCAGGGCCAGCTGGAGAAGGTCTTCACGGAGGTCCGCGAGGCCACCTCGCAGCCGGCGTCGGTCGAGTCCCCGGACCCGCAGGCCGAGTTCCCGGTCGCCGTGAACACCGCGGTGACCACGGAGGTCGTCAAGCGGATCGCCGAGTCCCAGGTGAACATCCCCGACCACATCACCGTCCACCCGCGTCTGCTGCCGCAGCTGCAGCGCCGGGCGGCGATGGTCGAGGACGGCACCATCGACTGGGGCATGGGCGAGACCCTCGCCCTCGGCTCGCTGCTCCTGGAAGGCGTCCCGGTCCGGCTCGCCGGCCAGGACTCCCAGCGCGGCACCTTCGGCCAGCGCCACGCGGTCATCATCGACCGCAGCACGGGCGAGGAGTACACGCCGCTGCAGTACCTCTCCGAGGACCAGTCGCGGCTGAACGTCTACAACTCCCTGCTGTCCGAGTACGCGGCGATGGGCTTCGAGTACGGCTACTCGCTGGCCCGCCCCGACGCGCTCGTGCTCTGGGAGGCGCAGTTCGGCGACTTCGTCAACGGCGCGCAGACGGTCGTGGACGAGTTCATCTCGTCGGCCGAGCAGAAGTGGGCCCAGACCTCCGGTGTGGTCCTGCTCCTCCCGCACGGCTACGAGGGCCAGGGCCCGGACCACTCCTCGGCCCGCCCGGAGCGGTTCCTGCAGCTCTGCGCCCAGAACAACATGACGGTCGCGATGCCGACCTCGCCGTCGAACTACTTCCACCTCCTGCGGTGGCAGGCGCACAACCCGCACCACAAGCCGCTGGTCGTCTTCACCCCGAAGTCGATGCTGCGCCTGAAGGCCGCGGCGGCGAAGGCGGAGGAGTTCACCACCGGTCAGTTCCGCCCGGTCATCGGCGACGCCTCGGTCGACCCGGCCGCGGTCAAGAAGGTCGTCTTCACCGCCGGCAAGGTCTACTACGACCTCGAGGCCGAGCGGCAGAAGCGCGGCGCGACGGACGCCGATGCTGCCAATACGGCGATCATCCGCATCGAGCGCCTGTACCCGCTGCCGGGTGCGGAGCTCCAGGCGGAGATCAAGAAGTACCCGAACGCCGAGAAGTACCTGTGGGCCCAGGAGGAGCCGGCGAACCAGGGTGCCTGGCCGTTCATCGCGCTCAACCTGATCGACCACCTCGACCTGGCGGTCGGCGCCGACGTCCCGCACGACGAGCGTCTGCGCCGCATCTCGCGGCCGCACGGCTCGTCGCCGGCGGTCGGCTCCGCGAAGCGCCACCAGGCCGAGCAGGAGCAGCTGGTGCGCGAGGTCTTCGAGGCGTAACCGGAGGCCGTACGCGGGCGGGGGGGGCCCCCCCCCCCCGGGGGGGGGCCCCCCCCCCCCGCCCCCGGAAAACAGGGGAAATCGGATTAACCCCCCCCGGGGGCGGGGGCGCGGCGCAGCGGGCGGCGGGCGCGGGGGGCGGGCCCCGCGCCGCCCCCCCCGCCGGTGCTGGCGCTGGTGGGGGGGGGGTTCTTGGGGGGGGCCCGGGGGGGGGCCGGGGGGGGGCCCCCCCCCCGCCCCGGGGGGGGCGCCCCGCCCGTTTTCCCGCACATATCCTTGTCCTCATGTACTTCACGGACCGTGGCATCGAGGAACTGGAGAAGCGGCGCGGGGAGGAGGAGGTCACCTTCGAGTGGCTGGCCGAGCAATTGCGCACCTTCGTCGACCTCAACCCCGACTTCGAGGTCCCGGTGGAACGCCTCGCCACCTGGCTGGCCCGCCTGGACGACGAGGACGAGGACTAGAACACCCCCTCGCCGACCACGGACAGCCACACACCACCGCCCCGTCCCCGCGGGCAGTCGTGCCGCTGGGGCGGCGCGGGTGGGCGCGACGGCACCCCGCAAACGCCGGGCAGCGCGAACACCCCCGCCCGACACCGACACCGGTGCACACCACCATCACCATCGGCACGGCCACAGGCCGGCGGATCACCAGAACGAGTGTCTTGACTTTCCCCTGCCGCGATATATCGTGAATCACGTAAGACGCGATATGCCGCGTCGTCGTCGACGCTTCGTTCCCAGGAGGTCCCCACCATGTCCGAGTGGTCCGTCGCGGAACCCACGAAGCTCACCTTCGACGCACCCGTGAGCGAGCTGCACGTACGCATCGTCAACGGAACGGTGAACGTCGTGGGCACCGACGAAGGTTCCGCCCGCCTCCAGGTCTCCGACATCGAGGGCCCACCCCTCGTGGTCACCCAGAAGGACGGCACCCTCACGGTGGCCTACGACGACCTGCCCTGGAGGGGCTTCCTCAAGTGGCTCGACCGCAAGGGCCGGTGCCGCAGCGCGACGGTCTCCCTGGCCGTCCCGGCCCGCACCCGGGTAGAGGTGGGCGTGGTCGGCGCCGGCGCCGTGGTCTCCGGCATCAGCGGCCCCGCCGCGGTGAAGGGCGTCGCCGGCGACACCACGCTGGTCGCCCTCTCCGGCCCGGTCCGCGCGGACACCGTGTCCGGGAGCGTGGAGGCGCAGTCCGTCACCGGCGACCTCCGCTTCGCCTCCGTCTCCGGCGATCTCACCGTCGTCGAGGGCTCCGGCCCCTCCGTGCGGGCGGACACGGTCAGCGGCTCCATGATCGTGGACCTCGACCCCGAGGGCCCCACCGACGTCCGGCTGACCAGCGTCTCGGGTGAGATAGCCATCCGGCTGCCCGATCCGGCGGACGCCGAGGTCGAGGCCAACACCGCGAGCGGCGCCATCTCCAACGCCTTCGACGACCTGCGGGTACAGGGCCACTGGGGCGCCCACAACCTCACCGGCCGGCTGGGCGCGGGCAGCGGCAAGCTGCGCGCCACCACCGTCTCCGGCTCCATCGCCCTGCTGCGCCGCCCGACCGGGGAGGACGAGCCCGAACCGCGGGACGGCTCGGGGGACAATGCCGGTACGACCGACAAGAAGGTGCTCTGACATGCCTCCCGTCTTCGCTCACGGACGCCTCCGCCTCTACCTGCTGAAGCTGCTGGACGAGGCCCCGCGTCACGGCTACGAGGTGATCCGCCTCCTCGAGGAACGCTTCCAGGGGCTGTACGCACCGTCGGCGGGCACGGTCTACCCGCGCCTGGCCAAGCTGGAGGCGGAGGGCCTGGTCACCCACACCACCGAGGGCGGCCGCAAGGTGTACTCCATCACGGACGCCGGCCGCGCCGAACTGGCCGACCGCAGTGGCGAGCTGGCCGATCTGGAGCTGGAGATCCGGGAGTCGGTCGCCGAGCTGGCCGCCGAGATCCGGGCCGACGTCAGCGGCGCGGCGGGCGATCTGCGCCGCGAGATGCGGGCCGCGGCGGGCAAGGCCCGCCAGAGCCGTACCGGCGGGGCGTCCCCCGAGGATGAGGGCGTCTTCGGCGACTTCGGGGTCTTCGGCAACAAGGACGCCTGGCACGCCGCCAAGGAGGAGATGCGCCGCGCCAAGCAGGAGTGGAAGGAACAGGCCCGCCGCGCCAAGGACGAGAGCCGCCGCTCCCGCGAGGAGGCCCAGCGTGCCCGCCGCCAGGCCAAGGAGGCCCAGGACAGGGCGCAGGAGGAGGTGCAGCGCATCGCGCGCCAGGTCCAGGAACAGGTGCAGGACCACTTCGCCCGGGGTGACTGGCCGACGGGTCTGCGTGAGGGCCTCGGCGAACTGGCCAAGGAGATGAGCGAGTTCGGCAAGGACTTCGCCTTCGGCCGCACGGGGTCCCCCGGCAGGACCCCGGAGCCGTCGTACTCCCGGCCCCCCGAGGACTTCCCCGCCGACTACACCCCGGCCTGGGCGCACGAGGACGCCTCGGACTCCACCGGTGACCCGGCCCGCGACCTGGACCGCCTGCTGGACCGCTTCCGGGACGACATCCGCGACGCGGCCCGCGACCACGGAGTCACCGCGGACCAGCTCCGCGACGCCCGCCGCCACCTGTCCACGGCGGCGGCACAGATCGGGGCCGTACTGCGCACGCCGAAGCGGTGAGTCTCCTGGCCCGACCGGACACGACCGGGCCCGCACCGGCCCACTCGAACCGGGCCGGTGCCCCTGGGCTCACCCACTCCGACGAGCCCCGGTCCGACAGGACACCCCAGGCCCGACCGGACCTGCGCCGGCGTCAGCCCGCCTTGGCTTCGCCGCCCCCGTAGAGGACCCGGGTCACGGACTCGTGCGTCACGCCGTGGTCGGCGAGGACCTCGGCGGGGACGCCGGGGCGGACGGTCAGGGAGAGCAGAAGGTGCTCGTCGCCGATATGGCGGTCGCGCAGGGCGGTGGCGGCGCGCAGGGCACCCGTGAGGACGTCCTTGGCCGCGCGGTCGAAGGGCCGGTGTCCCGACCACCGGCCCCCGGCCTTCCGGTCGCCGGACATCGCCCCGGCCCCGTGCACCTCCTCCACCCGGGCCACGATCTCCGACACGTCGATGCCGAGCCCGGCGAGGGCGTCGGTCTCGGCCTGCGTCAGCCCGGCCCGCCGCCGGGCCTCCCCCAGCGCCGCCCGCACCGACTCCCGTCGCTCACCGGCACCGAGGGCGGCCAGTACGAACGAGGCCCGGCTCCCTTCCCGGTCGAGCAGGGCCAGCAGCAGATGCTCGGCACCGACCCGCTCGGCCCCCGTCTCCTCCGCGTGCCCGACCGCCCCCTTCACCACGTCACGGGCGTCCTTCGTGAACCGCTCGAACATCAATGCCTCCCGTACTTCTTGTGCACGGCCTGCCTGCTGACCCCGAGCTCGGTGGCGATCTCCTGCCACGACCAGCCCTGATTGCGCGCGTTGCGCACCTGCACGGTCTCCAGTTGCTCCAGCAGCCGGCGCAGGGCGGCGACGGCCCGCAGGCCGACCCGTGGGTCGCGATCGCCCGCACGCTCGGCGAGGTCGGTTGCCTCAGTCATGACGTCAACGTACGTTGACACCTCCTCGATGTCAATCCCGGTTGACATGCCGACGGCCGGCCCGGAGAACCGGACCGGCCGTCGGGGCGAGCCCCGACCCTCAGGGATTCGTGAGCACGATCTTGCCGAACTGCCCGCCGGACTCCATCCGTTCGAAGCCCTCCCGTGCCCGGTCCATCGGCAGCGCCTCGTCGATGACGGGCCGTACACCGGTGGCGGCGCAGAAGGAGAGCAGATCCTCCAGCTCGTCCTTGGTGCCCATGGTCGACCCGACGACCTTGAGCTCCAGGAAGAAGATCCGGGTCAGCTCGGCATGCGAGGGCCGGTCACCACTGGTGGCGCCGGAGATCACCAACGTGCCGCCGGGGCGCAGCGACTTCACCGAGTGGGACCAGGTGGCCGCCCCCACGGTCTCGATCACCGCGTCGACCCGCTGCGGCAGCCGCGCCCCCGGCTCCACGGCGTCCACGGCCCCGAGCTCCAGCGCCCGCTTCCGCTTGGCCTCGTCCCGGCTGGTGGCGAAGACCCGCAGCCCCGCGGCCTTGCCGAGCACGATCGCGGCGGTGGCGACACCGCCCCCGGCCCCCTGCACCAGTACGGAATCCCCGGGCCGCACCCCGGCGTTGGTGAACAGCATCCGGTACGCGGTCAGCCAGGCGGTCGGCAGACAGGCGGCCTCCTCGAAGGAGAGCTCCTTCGGCTTGGGCAGGACGTTCCAGGTGGGCACGGCGACCTGCTCCGCGAACGTGCCCTGGTAGCGCTCGGTCAGGATGGACCGGGGCTCCTCGGGGCCGACCCCGTGCCCGCTCTGGCCGATCACGGAGTGCAGGACGACCTCGTTGCCGTCCTCGTCGACGCCGGCGGCGTCGCAGCCGAGGATCATCGGCAGTTTGTCCTCCGCGAGGCCGACGCCCCGCAGGGACCAGAGGTCATGATGGTTGAGGGAGGCGGCCTTGACCGTGACGGTGCTCCAGCCGGGCCGGGTCTCGGGAGCGGGGCGCTCTCCCGACTCCAGACCCGCGAGCGGCTGGTCGCGGTCGATTCGGGCGGCGTAGACGGCGAACATGACCTTGACGATAGGTTCCCCGCCCCGCCGAAGGAACCAGGCCCCGCTGTGAGACACGCCCTCTTGCCACACCGCGGGATCCGCCACCCGGGCGGCCCAAGCGCCCGACAGAGAAAACCGGCCCCGTCCACCAGGGGACGGGGCCGGCCGGCGATCCGCGCGTCAGCGACGGGCGACACCCTCCGCCCGGGCGGCCGCGGCCACCGCCGCCGTCACCGCGGGGGCGACCCGCTCGTCGAACGGGGACGGGATGACGTAGTCGGCGGCGAGATCGTCACCCACCACCGAGGCCAGCGCCTCGGCCGCCGCCAGCTTCATCCCCTCGGTGATCCGGGAGGCCCGCACCTGCAGCGCCCCCGCGAAGATCCCGGGGAACGCCAGCACGTTGTTGATCTGGTTCGGGAAGTCCGACCGTCCGGTGGCCACGACCGCCGCGTACTTGTGCGCGATTTCCGGGTGCACCTCCGGGTCGGGGTTGGCCATGGCGAAGACGAACGCGCCCTCGGCCATCGACGCCACCGCCGGCTCCGGCACCGTGCCGCCGGAGACCCCGATGAAGACATCGGCACCGGCCAGCGCGGTCTCCAGCGAGCCGGAGATCCCGCCCTTGTTCGTGAACGACGCCAGCTCCGCCTTGATCGGCGTGAGGTCCTCGCGGTCCCGCGACACGACGCCCTTGCGGTCGGCCACGGCGACATCGCCGATACCGGCCTCGATCAGCATCTTGGCGATCGCGACACCCGCGGCGCCCGCCCCCGAGATCACGGCGCGCAGCTCACCGAGGGGCCGTCCGCTCAGCCGCGCGGCGTTCCGCAGCGCGGCCAGCGTCACGACCGCCGTGCCGTGCTGGTCGTCGTGGAAGACCGGGATGTCCAGCCGCTCCTGCAGCCGCTTCTCGATCTCGAAGCAGCGGGGCGCGGAGATGTCCTCCAGGTTCACCCCGCCGAAGGAGGGGGCGAGCCGGACCACGGTCTCGACGATCTCGTCCACGTCGGTGCAGTTCAGGGCGATCGGGACCGCGTCCACGCCGCCGAACTGCTTGAAGAGGATGGCCTTGCCCTCCATCACCGGGAGGGAGGCCTCGGGCCCGATGTCACCGAGCCCCAGCACTGCCGTACCGTCCGTCACGACGGCGACGACCTGCGACTTCCACGTGTAGTCGTGGACGAGGTCCGGCTGCTCGGCGATCGCGCTGCACACCTTCGCGACGCCGGGTGTGTAAGCCAGGGACAGATCGTCCTTGTCGCGGATCGGCACGGTGGCCTGCACAGCCATCTTGCCGCCGCGGTGCAGCGCGAACGCCGGGTCGAAGGAGTCGAGGGGCTCGGCCCCGTCGCCCTGCTCCGTACGACCGTTCCGGCTTTCGCTGTCGCTGCGAGGATTGACAATCTCCGCTGCCACTTGGTTTTACCCCTTAAGTGTTCATGGTTTGAGGGTTGCCACTCCTGGTGAGGGGTGGGCGGGACCGCGCAAGGCCCGGAGGGTTGATGCGTACGGGCCGAACGCGACGGGCGCGCCGCACACGCGCCCTGAGCCCCGGATGAGGGGTGTAAAGAACCTTCTTACCGGACGGACGCTGTCGGCGACGAGTCCATAACGCGAAGGTCACATGCCGCCGACCTGAATTGTCATCCGATACAAGGACAAGGCCTGTACGAACAACCAGCAAGTCCGCAATCACGACAAAACCCACGGCGGACGGGTCCATATCCTGGGATGCACCGAAAATCTTCCGGCCGGAACGGCCGATTCCCGCAGACTGTCCGGCCAGATGTCCCGGAGTGATGCGGTTCGGGGAGCACCCGTTATCCGATTTTGACATCGCGGGCCCCCTGAATGGCTCAGACCGAATGGCAAGATGCCGTAATCGCACGAGGTCGCGACACTCGAAGACGTGTGTTCTCGTCGACCTGCGGCACTGTCGATACCCGTCGGCAGTGGCCCACCCATCGGCATCTCCACCCATCCGCCGGAGGAACCCACCATGACCGCAAGCACCACCCGTCGTACCACCGCCGCGAAGTCCCGGCTAGCAGCGGTCGGCGCGATCGCGGTCGCAGGCGCACTGCTTCTCACCGGCTGCGGTGACCAGACCAAGGACAAGGGCTCCAGCGAGAGCCAGTCCGAGAGCAAGGCCCCGCTGGCCGACAAGCTCCCCCAGGCGATCCGCGACAAGGGCGTCGTCAAGGTCGGTTCGGACATCGCCTACGCACCGGTCGAGTTCAAGGACGACGCCGGCAAGGTGGTCGGTATCGACCCGGACCTCGCGGCGGCGATGGGCAAGCAGCTCGGCGTGACCTTCGAGTTCGAGAACGCCACCTTCGACACGCTCGTCGGCGGTCTCGCCTCCAAGCGCTACGACGTGGCCATGTCGGCCATGACCGACACCAAGGACCGCCAGGAGGGCGTCGACGCCGACACCGGCAAGAAGGTCGGCGCGGGCGTCGACTTCGTCGACTACTTCACCGCGGGCGTCTCGCTGTACACCAACAAGGGCGACAGCCAGGGGATCAAGACCTGGGACGACCTCTGCGGCAAGACCATGGCCGTGCAGCGCAACACCTTCTCCCACGACCTGGCCAAGGACCAGGCGAAGAAGTGCGAGAAGGACGGCAAGGAGACCCTGAAGGTCGAGGAGTTCGACACCAACCCCGAGGCCGAGACCCGGATGCGCTCCAAGGGCGCGGACGTCGTCTCCGCCGACTTCCCGATCGCCGCCTACTCCGTGAAGAACTCCGGCGGCGGCGAGTACTTCGAGATCGTCGGCGACCAGGTCGAGGCGGGCCCGTACGGCATCGCCGTCGCCAAGGGCAACACCGAACTGCGCGACGCGCTCCAGGCCGCGGTCCAGGCGCTCATCGACAACGGCGAGTACAAGAAGATCATCGAAAAGTGGGGTGTCGCGGACGGCGCCATCACCGAAGCCAAGATCAACGGCGGTTCCTGAACCAACCCCGTTCGATTCGGCTCTGAAAGGCTCCACCCGTGACTGTTGACGTCAACAAGACGGACGGTCCCGGCGCGACGCCCCCCGCCGGGCCGGAGGCCATCAAGGCCATTCCGGTCCGGCACCCGGGGCGGTACGTGTCCGCGGTCGTCGCGCTGGCCCTCTTGGGCGCGGTCGTCTACGCCTTCGCACAAGGCAAGATCAACTGGGGCGCGATCCCCCAGTACTTCTTCGACGGCCGCATCCTCGACGGCGTATGGAACACCCTGCTGCTCACGGTGCTGTCGATGGTGATCGGCATCGCCGGCGGCATCCTGCTCGCCGTGATGCGCCTGTCGAAGAACCCGGTGACCTCGTCGATCGCCTGGTTCTACATCTGGTTCTTCCGCGGCACCCCGGTCCTGGTCCAGCTCTTCGTCTGGTTCAACCTCGGCCTGGTGTTCGAGTACATCAACCTGGGGCCGGTCTACAAGGACTATTGGTCGTCCTTCATGACGCCGCTGCTGACGGCGCTGCTCGGCCTGGGCCTCAACGAGGCCGCGTACATGGCCGAAATCTGCCGCGCCGGCCTGCTCTCGGTCGACGAGGGACAGACCGAGGCGTCGCACGCCCTGGGCATGAGCCACACGAAGACGCTCCGCCGGATCGTCGTTCCGCAGGCGATGCGGGTGATCGTGCCGCCCACCGGCAACGAAGTCATCAACATGCTGAAGACGACCTCGCTCGTCTCCGCGGTGCAGTTCGCCGAGCTCTTCCAGGAGGCCAAGGACATCGGTCAGAACTCGGGCTCCCCGGTGGAGATGTACTTCCTCGCCGCCGCCTGGTACCTGATCATGACCTCGATCCTGAGCGTCGGCCAGTACTACGTCGAGCGCCACTACGCCCGCGGCGCCCTGCGCGCCCTGCCGCCGACACCGCTGCAGCGCTTCAAGGCGGCCGTCCTGCCCACGCGCCGCGCGAAGGGAGTCACGGCATGACGCAGTCCTCCCCCGCCATGGTCAAGGCCGAGGGGGTCCACAAGTCCTTCGGCCAGGTCGAGGTCCTCAAGGGCATCGACCTGGAGGTGAAGTCCGGCGAGGTGTTCTGCCTCATCGGCCCCTCCGGCTCCGGCAAGTCCACCTTCCTCAGGTGTATCAACCACCTCGAGAAGATCAACGCCGGACGTCTGTACGTCGACGGCGAGCTGGTCGGCTACCGCCAGAAGGGCGACAAGCTCTACGAGCTGCGGGACAGCGAGGTCGCCCTCAAGCGCCGGGACATCGGCATGGTCTTCCAGCGCTTCAACCTGTTCCCGCACATGACGGCCGTGGAGAACGTCATGGAGGCTCCGGTCCAGGTCAAGGGCATGAGCAAGAACCAGGCCAGGGAGCGCGCCACGCAGCTCCTGGACCGCGTGGGCCTGGGCGACAAGGCCGGCAACTACCCCTCGCAGCTCTCCGGCGGTCAGCAGCAGCGGGTCGCGATCGCGCGGGCCCTCGCGATGGACCCGAAGCTGATGCTCTTCGACGAGCCGACCTCGGCGCTCGACCCGGAGCTGGTCGGTGACGTCCTCGACGTCATGCGCGACCTCGCCGAGTCCGGTATGACGATGGTCGTCGTCACCCACGAGATGGGCTTCGCCCGCGAGGTGGGCGACAGCCTGGTCTTCATGGACGGCGGTGTGGTGGTCGAGTCGGGCAACCCGCGCGACGTCCTGACCGACCCGCAGCACGAGCGCACGAAGGCGTTCCTGTCCAAGGTGCTCTGAAGCGGACACGCGAAGGGGCGGTACGGAGTCCGTACCGCCCCTTCGCGTTCCCCTCCGGTTACCTCAGCGCCAGCAGCAACGTGTCCGACGGCGAGCACCACACCGCCCGCGCCTCGCCGAACCCCTTCTCGCGCAGCACGCGCGCGTGCCAGGCGGCCGGCGGCATGTCACCGTCGGCGTGCTCTCCGTAGATCTCGAACCGGCGGGCCGTCGGTCCGGCGAGGACCGGGTCCTTCGCGGCGAGCTGCCACCACTCGGCCCAGTCGAGGGCGCCGTCCCGCTTGGCCTGATCCATGCGGGCGTGGCGCAGGACGCGCTCGGCGGCGTTGATCCGGGGCGTCGCATCGTCGATCATGTGGTCCGCGTTCATGAAGACACCGCCGTCGCGGACGAGCCCCGCGATGTGCCCGTAGAGGTCCGCGAGGGGTTCCCGGTGCAACCAGTGGAGGGCCGTCGCGGTCAGCACGGCGTCGTAGGAGTCGTACGGCAGCTTCGCCGGCCACTCGGGGTCCTTGAGGTCGGCCGTCACGAAGGAGACCCGTTCGTCCCCCGCGAAGGTGCCCTCCGCGATGGCGAGCAGCGCCGGGTCCAGGTCGACACCGGTGCTGGTGGCGTCCGGGAACCGGTCGAACAGCCGGGCGGTGATGCTGCCCGTGCCGCAGGCGAGGTCGAGCACGCGCGGCGAGGTGCCGACGAGGGCCTCCACCATGTCGAGCATGACCCGGAAGCGTTCCTCGCGGTCCGGCATGTACCACTCCTGCTGCCGGTCCCAGCTCTCCTGCCAGGCCCGCCAGTCGGCGGCGGCCGTGGTGGTCTCCGCGTCCGTCATCGAGCGTCTCCCTCACGTACGTCTCGTAATACCCTGGATATGCGATCGCCTGTTACAAGACCGCGCTCCCGACGATAGAGCCCCTGCGTAAGGACTACAAGTGGAACTGGCCTATTACTCGGACTACGCCGTACGCCTCGTCAACACCGAGGAACCGGCCCGGGGGAAGGACACACTGACCTCGGTCGAGGCCGTCCGCGATCTGTTCGGCGCCAACCAGTCGGCCGCCCGGCGCACCACCGACGCCGATGTGACGCGGTTCCGCTCGGTCCGGGCCAGGCTCCGCTCGGTCTTCGAGGCGGCGGACGGCGGCGACGAGACCCTCGCCGTCGACCTGCTGAACTCACTGCTGCTGGAGTTCCCGGTCAGCCCGCAGATCTCCGGGCACGACTTCCGCGACGACGACGGCCGCCCGCTGTGGCACATGCACCTGGCCGACCACCCGTCCAACGCCACCGCCGGCTATGCCGCCACCGCCGCGATGGGCCTGGCCTTCCACCTCACCGAGTACGGCGTGGACCGCCTCGGCCTGTGTGAGGCGTCGCCCTGCCGCAACGCCTACCTGGACACCTCCACCAACCGCTCCCGCCGCTACTGCTCCGACCGCTGCGCCACCCGCGCCAACGTGGCCGCCTACCGCGCCCGCAAACGCCTGGAGGCCGACCGGCCGGAGAACACGGGCCGGGCCGACGACAGCGCCCAGCCCACCACGGCCAGCGGCGAACGCCGCTCGGAACCACGCGGCCGGTAACGGAACCGGACCCGGCCGAGCACCAGTTCGTCGGGCACCACCCCGTAGTCGGTGCTGTCACCGCCCGCGAACGCGTTGTCCCCGAGCACCCACCAGCCGCCCTCCCGCCGCTCGGCGGCCCGCTTGACGACGAGCAGGTCCTGCTGGAACGGATGCCGCAGCACGATCACGTCTCCGCGTTTGACCCGGGCGCCGTAGTGCACCAGGAGCCGGTCCCCGTGGTGCAGCGTGGGCACCATGGAGGGCCCGGTCACCTCGGCCACCCCGAAGGGCAGTGGCGCCCTCGCCCGCTCGGCGTCCTGCGACAGCTCCGGCATCACCCGGCACCTCCCCGGTTCGTCCTCCGCCAGTCCCAGTGTGACCCCGGACTTTTGTCCTAAGCCCGTGGGGGCACCCGCGAAAAGCCGTCCGTCACGGAGTAATGTCCAGTGTGAGAAGACGATCACGAGGAAGGAAACGCTCCATGCTTTCCCGCCTGTTTGCCCCCAAGGTCAAGGTCAGCGCCCACTGCGACCTGCCCTGCGGCGTGTACGACCCGGCCCAGGCCCGCATCGAGGCGGAGTCGGTGAAGGCCGTCCAGGAGAAGATGGCCGGCAACGACGACCCGCACTTCCAGGCCCGTGCCACGGTCATCAAGGAGCAGCGCGCCGAGTTGGCGAAGCACCACGTCTCCGTGCTGTGGAGCGACTACTTCAAGCCCCCGCACTTCGAGAAGTACCCGGAGCTGCACCAGCTGGTCAACGACACCCTGAAGGCCCTCTCGGCCGCCAAGGCGTCGACGGACCCGGCGACCGGCCAGAAGGCCCTGGACTACATCGCCCAGATCGACAAGATCTTCTGGGAGACCAAGAAGGCCTGACCTTCGTGCCTTCCGACCTGCGATTCACCTCGTTTTGCAGCGTCACCCACCCGCACCCGGCCCGCAGACCGCCGACCACGGCACCTCTGACGGTCCGGGTGCGGTCTGCTTCACCCCGGCAGTGGTGAACGTGCGACCGCGGGCGATCGGACGCCGATCCTGCCGGAAGCGGCGCGGACCCGGCTTGCCGGACAGGTCCTCGGCCAACCACGCGCGCGCTACATCGGGTTGCTCCTCGGCGTCGCCGACGGCGTCCGGCTCCGCGGCAGCCGGGGCGGGCACCGGAGTCCGTGCCGCCGAACACCCTCTTCCCGGTCCGCCGCCCGGGCGGCGACGCCGGCCCGGAGGTCGTACGCGTCCGTGACCTCCTCCGTCTCCCGGGACGGCTGCCCCGGTCACGCGGGGCGTGAAATGCTGGGCGGATGGAGCTGGAGGATCTGGTACGGCTGCGGCGGACCCGGGACCGGATGGACCGGGAGTACGCCGAACCGCTCGATGTCACGGAGCTGGCGCGGACCGCGCTGATGTCGCCCGGTCACTTCCAGCGCAGCTTCCGCGCGGCGTACGGGCAGACGCCGTACGCCTATCTCATGACCCGGCGCATCGAGCGCGCCAAGGCGTTGTTGCGGCGGGGCGATCTCACGGTGACGGAGGTGTGCCTCGCGGTCGGCTGCACCTCGCTCGGTTCGTTCAGCTCCCGGTTCACCGAGCTGGTCGGGGAGACGCCGAGCGCGTACCGTGCCCGGTCGCACGAGGAGAGCGCGGTCATTCCGCCGTGCGTGGCCCGGATGTACACCCGGCCGGTCCGGGGCCGGGCCCGGGTCGATCCGAGCGAAACCTTTTAGCGTGGGCGCATGAACACAGAACCGGACGTGAAACTCGCCCAGTGCTTCATCGCCGTCGACGACCACGACAAGGCGCTGGCCTTCTACTGTGACGTGCTGGGCCTCGAGGTCCGCAACGACGTGGGGTTCGAGGGGATGCGCTGGGTGACGGTCGCCTCTCCGGAGCAGCCGGACGTGGAGATCGTGCTGGAACCGCCCGCCGCGAACCCGGACGCCTCCCCCGGTGACAAGCAGGCGATGGCCGAGCTGTTGGCCAAGGGCATGCTGCGCGGGGTCAACTTCACCACCACCGACTGCGACGCCCTCTTCGAACGCGTCCGCACCGCCGGTGTGGACGTGCTCCAGGAACCGTTGGACCAGCCGTACGGAGTGCGTGACTGCGCGTTCCGTGACCCGGCGGGGAACATGCTGCGCTTCATGGAGCGCCCCCGGCGGTGAGCGTCCGCCGGACGTAGGCCCTCATCGGCCGGCCCGCCTCCGGGGCCGGCCGGGCCGGTGGGTTCCGGACGGCCGCCACCGGGACACGGCTGTCCGAACCGGGCGGCGAGGGCGGAGAGTTCGCGACCCTGCCGGCGGACGGTGCCGATGCCTGTGTGGGGGTGCGGAGGATCGTTTCGGGCCGGGGCGGCGCTCATCCCGACTTCTCCGTGGACGACATGCCCGGGTTCGTCGCGAACGCGCTGCGGCCGGGCACGGAGAGGGTCGGCGAGCACGAGGGACGGGGCAGTCGTTCTGCGCGGCGCCCCGGCCCGGGGAGTCGGTACGGTTGCCCGTCGTGCACGGCAGCCGTCCCGACCAGGTGTGTCCCGATCTCCCGTCGTCCGGTCGCGACGTCGAAGTCGCCTTCCGGAGGGGGCTGTTGCCGGGCCGGGATTCCGCGCCCGGTTCGCTCCCGGAGTTCCGTGGGGTCAGGCCGCCGGCCGGGCCGCCCGTGCGCATCCTGCTCCAGCCGCTGGAGGAGGAACGGCCGGTTGCCGCCCGTCCGGACCTCGCCTGCGCCGACATCGGTGCGACCCGGTGGGCGGTGCGTACGGTCCGACCGGCCGTGATCCGGAAACGGGCGGACTCACCCGCCGATCGGCTCAGTGGGTGATGAGGCAGGCGGTGGCCACCACGCCGTCCTCGACCTCCGGCGGCAGCTCGGGAGCCGGGCACTCCGGAAGGTGGAGGGCCGGGCTCGGATCTCTTCTTTCCCAGCCGGCCGGAGGCGAGGGTTCGGCTTCGTCCTGCAATCACAGGGTCAGTCCGCCCCCGACGATCACGACGGCCGTCCGGGTGCCCACGCCGCACCGCCCCACCGCGCCCGTGCCGCGACGCTAGCGCTCGGTGGGGGCCTGACTCACGGCGTCCTGCCGTGCCGGTGCCGACTCGGCGTCACCGGGTTCCTCGGCCGGCCCGGTCTCCCCGGCCTCGTGGGATTCCCGGCATTGCGGGTTGTGGCACGGGCCGTGCACCCACACCGGAACCCACGCGCCCAGCGTCTTGTGGCGCCGGACCACCCTCTCCACCGGCTGTCCGCAGGCGGGGCAGACGGGCTGTTCGCTGTCCATGTCCCCAGGGTAGGCCCGGAGCGGGTTCAGCGCTTCCTGCTGTACGTCCGCACCAGCACACCGTTGCCGAACGAGCGCACCGACTCCAGCGCGAACTGCGTGATCGCGAAGCCGGAGCCGAACATCGGCATGCCGGAGCCCTGCACGATGGGGTACGTCTTGATGATCAGCTCGTCGATCTCGTCGACCAGTTCGCCGGCGATCCCGGCCCCGCCGCACAGGTAGATGTCGTACGCGCTGTCCTCCGCCTTCAGCGCGCGCACCCGGCCGACCAGGTCGTCCGCGATGATCTCGACGTTGGGGTCGGGTGACTCCCCCAGCGTGCGGGAGGCGACGTATTCGCGCAGGTGGGCGTAGGGGCTGGTGATGCCCTCCTTCAGGGCCAGGTCGTAGCTGGCCCTGCCCTGGACGATCGTGTCGAACCGCTTGTTCGGCAGGTCGTCGATGTTCATCTGCCTGCGGCCGGGGGTCGGAATGGTCTCCGGGTACTCCGCCGCGAGGAATCCGAAGAACTCCTCGTCGACGAGGGCGATCATCGCCGACGCGTCGCCCTCCGGGTCCCCGATGAAGCCGTCGATGGAGCAGGCGATGTAGTACGTGAGCTTTCGCAATGCGGTCTCTTTCCGTGGACTGCCCTCATCTGAATAACTCCAGTTGTAGTACTTCAATTGTAGTGGTGCAAGCGGATTGGCGGGATCGGGGACAAGTGGGAGAAGGAGGTTCCGGATGTTGCCGGACCTGGGGGCGCGGGCGGCCCGGTCACCGGCCCCGGTGGTGTCCGTGGCTCGCTGTCGCCCGGCGGACCATACGGGTGTGCCGTACGGCGATCACCAGGAAGAGGCCCACGACCAGCGCGGGGACCGTGACGATCACGGCGGGGGCGACGGCGGCCGCCGCTCCCGCTGCCGGCCCGGCGACGGCCAGGGCGGCGACCGCTCCGCGGGGGCGGTGGGCGTCGGCGGACAGCGGGGCGTGCGACAACTGCGCCCACTGCCGGGCCGCCTCCCGCTGCTCACCGGCGTGCCGCACGGCGGCACCGATCCGCAGGGCGGCGGCGGCCGGACCGCCCACGGCCGCCACGGCCGCCGGCATCCACCACGCCGTGGCCACGAGCAGCACCAGGGCGACCGTCCCGAGGGTGCCCCAGCCGGTCAGGCAGGCGATCGCCGCCGTACGACGGGACAGCGGCCGGTCGGCTCCGGCCCGCAGGTCGGCGAGGGCCGGCAGGTACCAGACGCTGCCGGCGGCCGTCACCACCGCGCACCCAGGGCCAGAACGGGCTGCGGCACGGCTCACCTCGCCGTCTCGGTCGCGGCGATCTCGGGGTGGTGCAGGTCGAACGCCGGGGACTCGCTGCGGATCTTCGGCAGGGTGAGGAAGTTGTGCCGCGGGGGCGGGCAGGAGGTCGCCCACTCCAGCGAGCGGCCGTAGCCCCACGGGTCGTCGACGCCGACCGGCTCGCCGTACCTGGCCGTCTTCCAGATGTTGTAGAAGAACGGCAGGACCGACAGGCCGAGCAGGAAGGACCCGATGGAGGACAGGGTGTTCAGGGCGGTGAAGCCGTCGGCGGCGAGGTAGTCGGCGTAGCGGCGGGGCATGCCCTCGACACCCACCCAGTGCTGGACCAGGAAGGTCAGGTGGAAACCGGCCGTGAGGGTCCAGAAGGTGATCTTCCCGAGGCGTTCGTCGAGCATCTTGCCGGTGAACTTCGGCCACCAGAAGTGGAATCCCGCGAACATCGCGTACACGACCGTGCCGAAGACGGTGTAGTGGAAGTGCGCTACGACGAAGTAGGTGTCGGAGACGTGGAAGTCCAGCGGGGGCGAGGCCAGGATGACGCCGGTCAGGCCGCCGAAGACGAAGGTGATCAGGAAGCCGGTCGTCCACAGCATCGGGGTCTCGAAGCTGAGCGAGCCCTTCCACATGGTGCCGATCCAGTTGAAGAACTTCACACCGGTCGGGACCGCGATCAGGAAGGTCATGAAGGAGAAGAACGGCAGGAGGACACCGCCGGTGACGTACATGTGGTGCGCCCACACGGTCACCGAGAGGCCGGCGATGGCGATCGTCGCGCCGATCAGGCCCATGTAGCCGAACATCGGCTTGCGGGAGAAGACCGGGATCACCTCGGAGACGATGCCGAAGAACGGCAACGCCAGGATGTACACCTCGGGATGGCCGAAGAACCAGAAGAGGTGCTGCCACAGCAGCGCCCCGCCGTTGGCCGAGTCGAAGATGTGGCTGCCGAACTTCCGGTCGCACTCCAGCGCGAACAGCGCCGCCGCCAGCACCGGGAAGACGATCAGCACCAGCAGCGCCGTCAGCAGCACGTTCCAGGTGAAGATCGGCATGCGGAACATGGTCATGCCGGGCGCGCGCATGCAGATGATCGTGGTGATGAAGTTGACCGCGCCCAGGATCGAGCCGAAACTGGACAGGGCCACGCCCATGATCCACAGGTCGGCGCCGATGCCCGGCGAGTAGACCGCGTTCGACAGCGGGGCGTACAGGAACCAGCCGAAGTCGGCGGCTCCTCCCGGGGTGAGGAAACCGGCGGCGGCGATCGAGGAGCCGAACAGGAACAGCCAGAAAGCCAGCATGTTCAGCCGTGGGAACGCCACGTCGGGGGCGCCGATCTGCAGCGGCATGATCCAGTTCGCGAAGCCGGTGAACAGCGGCATCGCGAACATCAGCAGCATGATCGAGCCGTGCATCGTGAACGCCTGGTTGAACTGCTCGTTCGACATGATCTGCAGGCCCGGCCGGGCGAGCTCCGCGCGCATCAGCAGCGCCATGACCCCGCCGACGACGAAGAACACGAACGCGCTGACCAGGTACAGCGTGCCGATCTTCTTGTGGTCGGTGGTGGTCGGCCAGTCCACCCATGCGGCCCGGCGCACCACGGGTGCCCCTGCGACGGTCCCTTCGGACGGCGGCACCGGACGGGGCCGCCCGTCCTCCGCGGTTCTGACCTTCTCCATGCGTATCTCGTCCACCGGACGTCTTCCTCCCCAGGCTGTTTCGCGCGCCCATGATCGGCGGCGGGGAGAGGGGTCCACATGGGTCGAAGGGCCCCTGCGAGGGTCTCCGGGCAGGGGCCGATGGTCCCTGGTCCCGCCGTCAGCCCTCCGCGCGGAGGACGGGCAGCGCTTCCCTGGCGGCCCCCGCGGGCCACACGATCTCCACGGGGACGCCCCGAGCGCGGGCGTAGGTCACCAGGTGGGCGGTGGCGTCGCGGCCGCCGGACGGGGAACCGTCCCAGACGGCCAGGAGGAGGCCGCTGGAGGCGACGAGCCGTTCGTCCGCGCCGACGCAGGAGTCGCGGTCCACCGGGTCGTAGGCCAGCAGGCGCACCTCGTCGGCGAGGGTCAGCAGTTCGCCGGCCGCCATCCGGTCCCGCTGGGGCGGCATGGCGGGCACCCCGATACGCGTGGGGATCACCACGGCCAGCGGGCACCCCGACGCCCGCGCCGCCCGACCGGACGCCAGTGGCGTTCCCGCGCCGGTGCGCACCATGGCCACGGCCGGGGCGGGCCGCCGCGCCAGTCGTGTCCGCAACACGGTCTCCACCAACAGGAGCGTGTCCGGGGTCAGGTCGGCGTGCCCCACCACCGCGATGTTCCCGCCCGTCGTGCCGTCATCGCCCGCCGTTGTCATCGTCCCGCCCCGCCGGCCTCGTCGCCCGACGCCCGCTGGATCCCTCGGTACGGCCGGCGGGCACTGTCCGCGAGCCAGTGAAGTCCGGACGCGCGCCGGCGGCCAGGGCCGAACGTCCCTTTCGAGGGCCCGGACCCGACGGCAGGCCGCCGGCCGGTCCGTCAGCCGGTGGTGCGGGGCTCGCGCCACATGGGCCACATGCGCGGGCCGTCCGGGAGGGCCAGGGGCTCACCGGACGCCTCGAAGCCGAGGCGCCGGTACAGCAGGGCGCTGCGCTCGCTGCTCGCCTCCAGATACGCCGCCAGCCCCTCCCGGTCGCACCGGTCGAGGACGGAGCCGATCAGCGCGGTGCCGAGCCCCTCGCCCTGACGGCCGGGTGTCACGCCGATCATCCACAGGTACTCGTGGGCCCGCCCCGAGGGGTGGATCTCCGCGGTGAGCCGGCCGATCAGCTCCACGCGCTCGTTGTCCGGGTCGACGGCCTGGCGCATCTGCGCGAAACCGTCGTCGTCGGACTGCTCCTCGCCATGCCCGGGACCGTCCGCCGGTACGGACATCCAGAGCGCGCACGCCGATCCGTCCTCGGCGAGGTCGACCCGCCCCTCGGTGAGCACGACGTCGGTGAAGGCGGCCATGAGCCTGTGGTGCGTCGTACGGCGGTACTCGTCGCCGGGGAAGACCCAGCCACTGACCGGGTCGTCCTGGAACGCCTCGTCCAGGAGCCGGACGATCAGCTCCCGGTCTCCGTCCCCAGCCGTCCGGATCGCCACACCCATGTCCGCCCCTTCGCCTCAACCAACTCTGCGCGTACGGACGTTGAGCGTAGTGGGACTACCGGTGCGGTGAGGGCGGGCCCCGCACATCGTGGGGAAGTGCGGGACCCGCCGGACCGGAGCCGCGGTGCCGTGCGGGGTCAGGAGCCGCGCGGCACCCTGTGGCTCCGGGGCCGGGGAGACGGCCGGCGGGCCGTCAGGTGGTGCGCCGTGTCACGAACTCGGCCAGGGCCAGCAGCCCTCCCGCCGCCTCCGGGTCGGGCACCGCGCGGGCCACTTCCTGCATCGCCCGGGCCATCCGGTCGGCCGCCTGGGCCTGCGCCCAGTCCCGGCCGCCCGCCCGTTCCACGGCCAGCGCGATCTCCTCCAGGTCGTCCTCCTCGTGGTGCGGGATCGCGTACACGGCGGCGAGTTCCGCGGCCTCCGGGGTGCCGGCGGTGAGCGCGGCGACCACCGGCAGTGACTTCTTGCGGGCGGCCAGGTCCGCGCCGGCCGGCTTGCCGGTGCGGCGCGGATCGCCCCATATGCCGATCACGTCGTCGATGAGCTGGAAGGCCAGTCCCGCCTCCCGGCCGAACGCGTCCAGTGCCGCCACGTCCGCGTCCCCGGCGTCCGCGTACAGCGCCCCGATCGCGCAGGCGCAGCCGAGCAGCGCGCCGGTCTTGGCCTCGGCCATGGCGAGCGTCTCGGCGAGGGTGACCTCGTCGGGGCGCCGCTGCTCCATGGCCGTGTCCGCATGTTGCCCCGCGCACAGTTCGACCACGCAGTCCGCGAGCCGGGCCGCCGCTGCCGAGGCCGCCGGATGAGGGTCCTCGGCGAGCAGCCGCAGGGCGAGCGCCTGGAGGGCGTCCCCGGCGAGGATCGCGTCGGCGTCCCCGAACACCGTCCAGGCGGTGGGCCGGTGGCGGCGGGTGGTGTCCCGGTCCATCACGTCGTCGTGCAACAGCGTGAAGTTGTGGACCAGTTCCACGGCGGCCGCCGCCCGTACGGCAGCCGCCCGGGCCACGGGCCCGCCCAGGGCGGAGGCCGCGGCGAGCACCAGGGCGGGCCGGATCGCCTTGCCCGAACCGCCCCCGGCCGGGGTGCCGTCCGCCTGCTCCCAGCCGAAGTGGTAGAGCGCGACGCGGCGCATCGGGCCGGGCAGCGAGCCGATGGCGGCCCGCAGCACCGGGTCGACCGCGGCCCGCGCCCGCTCCAGCAGCATCGTCGCCTCGTGCCCGTCACCGGGCCGCTGCTCCGGCACCGCCGGCATCTCGGTCGTGCTCTCCGTCGTAAGCCCCGTCTTCGGCTCCGTGATGGACTCCGTCATCGACTTCCCCCTGGGACCGACTCGGTGCGGGAGCGGAGGGATGGCGCTTCCGCACCCGTCGAGCGCGTACCTCCGAGGTGTACCCGCCCGGACGGGCGGGGACACGGTGTGCGGGACGGGAGCCGGTGGCAGGTCATCGCCAACGGCCGATCTCGACGTTCTCCAGGACGCCGAGCGCGTCCGGTACCAGGACCGCGGCCGAGTAGTAGGCCGTGACCAGGTACTTGATGATGGCCTGTTCGTTGATGCCCATGAACCGCACGGACAGACTCGGCTCGATCTCGTCGGGGATGCCGGCGGCCCGCAGTCCGATGACGCCCTGGTCCTCCTCACCGGTACGCAGGGCGATGATGGAGGTCGTCCGGGCCTCGGTCACCGGGATCTTGTTGCAGGGGTAGATGGGCACCCCCCGCCAGGTGGGGATGCGGTTGCCGCCCATGTCGATGGTCTCGGGGACGAGCCCCCGCCTGTTGAGCTCACGGCCGAACGCGGCGATCGCGCGCGGGTGGGCGAGGAGCAGCCTGGTCCCGCGCCGCCTGCTGAGCAGTTCGTCCATGTCGTCGGGGCTCGGCACGCCGTTGTGCGGCTGGATCCGCTGGTCGTACTCGCAGTTGTGGAGCAGGCCGAAGTCGCGGTTGTTGACGAGTTCGTGCTCCTGGCGCTCCTTCAGCGCTTCGACGGTCAGCCGGATCTGCTGCTCCGTCTGGTTCATGGGCTGGTTGTAGAGGTCGGCCACGCGGGTGTGGATGCGCAGCACGGTCTGGGCGACGCTGAGTTCGTACTCGCGCGGCCTGGCCTCGTAGTCGACGAAGGTGTGCGGGATGTCCGGCTCTCCGCTGTGACCGGCCGCGAGGTCGATCTCCTTCTCGCCGTATTTGTTGGTGCGCTGCCCGGGGACCGTGAGCCGCCGGCGGAGGTGCTCGCGCAGGGTGTCCGACCGCTCGGCGACCTGTTCGACGGCCTCGCGCGGCAGCACGAGCACGGTGCAGGCGGTGAGGGTGCGGGCGGTGTACTCCCAGATGGCGTCCTCGCCCAGCAGCGCCTGTTCGCCGAAGTAGGCGCCGTCGGCGAGGACCCCGAGGGACTCGTCCTCGCCGTAGGGGCCGGTGCCGACCCGTTCCACCCTGCCGTGCGCCAGCAGGTACACCTCGTCGGCCGGGCTGCCGAAGGAGGCGATGACCTGGCCGGCCTCGATCTCCCGCTGCCGGCAGCGGGCGGCCAGCTCGGTCAGCACCTCCTCGTCCTCGTACGACCGCAGCACCGGAAGCTCGCCCAGCTCCGCGGGGATGATCTCGACGCGGTCGCCGGTCTTCACGAACGTCATCCGGCCATCACCCACGGCGTACGTCAGCCGCCGGTTGACACGGTATGTACCACCCTGCACATCGACCCAGGGCAGCATGCGCAGCAGCCAGCGTGAGCTGATCTCCTGCATCTGCGGCACGGACTTGGTCGTGGTGGCCAGGTTCCGTGCGGCCGCCGTACCGAGGCTCTGCTGCTGCCCGGCCTGCTCCGGACGGACCTCTTCGCCTACCGACATAGAGAATTGCCCTCCCCAATGGTGATCCCGCACCCGGCCGCGCCGGGCGTGGCATTGCGCGATCAAGCCTTCCTCACGCAGCGTGCGCACGCCATTACCCGATCGAGCGGGATTGGATCTTGGGAGGGCTGGGCACACATGGAGCGCCCGTTCGGTGGCGCCGTACCGGAAGGAAATTGTCCGGATCGACTCGCACAGGGGACGAAGGAGTAGTTGAACTCGCTCCTTTTAGGTATAGGCCCGGTAGCGAGCGGTTGCGAAGGGCGGCCGCCGCCCGGCACGAAGGAGGGCGGTCATGGCCCCACCCATGTCCGCGGGCGCGTTCCTGCGCGCTCTGAAGGCGGAAGGACTCACGGTCGTCGAGGTCGGCGACTGGCGCGACCACAACCGCAACCACAAGGGCCCGTGGGGCCCGGTCCACGGCGTGATGATCCACCACACCGTGACCAAGGGCAGCGCCCGCACGGTCGACATCTGCCGCAAGGGCTACGCGGGCCTTCCCGGACCCCTGTGCCACGGCGTCATCACCAAGGACGGGAAGGTCCACCTCGTCGGCTACGGCAGGGCCAACCACGCGGGGCTCGGCGACGACGACGTGCTCCGCGCGGTGATCGCCGAGAGGGGGCTGCCGAAGGACAACGAGGCGAACACCGACGGCAACCGGCACTTCTACGGCTTCGAGTGCGAGAACCTGGGTGACGGCGAGGACCCCTGGCCGGCGGCCCAGTTGGAGGCCGTCGAGAGAGCCGCGGCCGCCGTGTGCCGCCACCACGGCTGGAACGAGCGGTCGGTGATCGGGCACAAGGAGTGGCAGCCGGGGAAGGTGGACCCGCGCGGGTTCACGATGGGCTCGATGAGGAAACGGATCGGCGACCGGCTGGAGTGACGCGCGGGCGCGACGGCGCGCGGCCCACCTGGCGACAACCCGTCGGAACGTGTCGCTCGCTCCCCTGGGGCCCGCGGCGGCCCGCTCCTAGCGTGGTGAACCGTCCCTGACGGTCCCAGGAAAAGGCCTCGCCATGCAGTACGTCGCCCCGGTCGGCATCGGTGTCCTCTACGCCCTGCTGATGTCCCTCGTCCGCGAACCACACCGGCGGCACCTGAACGCCCTCATGGTCGCCGGTGCGGGCGCCGCCTACCTCAGCGGCGGCGGACTGGGCGGCTGGGAGTTCGCCTTCACGGCGCTGCTCACCTGTGTCGCGTTCCGCGGCCTGGACTCCTGGACGTTCATCGGCATCGGCTGGCTGCTGCACACCGTGTGGGACATCGTCCACCACATCAAGGGCAACCCCATCGTCCCGTTCGCCCACGCGTCCTCCCTGGGCTGTGCCGTCTGCGACCCGGTGATCGCGCTGTGGTGCCTGCGGGGCGGTCCCTCCCTGATCGACATGTTCCGCGACCGCGGCCGAAGCCGCGAGGAGCCGCGGGCGACAATGGCCCTGTGACCGGCTCCGACACCCCTGATCCCCGTGACGCCCTCGCGGGCCTGCGCCCACGGCTGCCCTCCCCGCTGCGGGAGGTCGCGGACGGGCGGTTCGAGCGGCGCGGGGTGCGGCTGCTGTTGAAGCGGGACGATCTGATCCACCCCGAGCTGGTCGGCAACAAGTGGCGCAAGCTCGCGCCGAACCTCGACGAGGCGGCCGGGCGGACCGTGCTCACCTTCGGCGGCGCGTACTCCAACCATCTGCGGGCCACGGCCGCCGCCGGCCGGCTGCTCGGCCTGCGCACGGTCGGTGTGGTGCGCGGGCAGGAACTCGCCGACCGACCGCTCAACCCCTCGCTGGTCCGGTGCGCGGCCGACGGGATGCGGCTGCACTTCGTCGACCGGTCGACGTACCGCCGCAAGACCGAGCCGCGAACCCTGACGGCCGTGCTCCGCGCGGCGGACGCCGAGGACGCGTACGTCGTGCCCGAGGGCGGCAGCAACCCCGCCGCCGTGCGCGGCTGCCGGGCGCTCGGGGAGGAGCTGGCCGGCCGGACGGACGTGGCGGCGGTGGCCTGCGGCACCGGCGGCACGCTGGCCGGACTGGCCGCCGGGCTCGGCGGCGGGACGCGCGCGCTGGGCATACCCGTGCTCAAGGGCGGCTTCCTGACCGATGGCATACGGGCCCTGCAGAGCGAGGCGTTCGGCGGCCCGCGCGGCGACTGGAGCCTCGACGACCGCTTCCACTTCGGCGGCTACGCCCGCACCACCCCGGAACTCGACGCGTTCGCCGAGGACTTCGAGCACCGCCACGGCATTCCGGTCGAACGTCTCTATGTCGCCAAGTTGCTTTACGCCCTTGTCGCCCTGGCGGACGACAACGCGTTCCCGCGCGGAAGCACGGTCGCCGCGGTGATCACCGGGCGGCCCTTCCCGTGAACGGCACCCCTGGGAGATGTCGTTTGGATCTTGCCGGGGTCGTGGGGTCCGGCACGCACCTCCGCGGCGTCGTCGTCGGTCCTCGACGCCCCGCGTCGACTCCCTCCTCCGCCTTGCATCCACACGCACCGGACCCCGCCCGGCTCGGCTCTGAGGCGCCGTCGCCTGAAGCCGGCCTGCTCCAAACGACACCCCCTAGGTCGTCTCCCGGTAGGCCGCCGCCTCCTCCAGGTCCAGCCGGCGCAGCAGCGTACGCAGCATCTCGTCGTCGATGTAGCGGCCGTCGCGCAGTCGGACGAACACCTCGCGTTCCGCGCTGATCATCTCCCGTGACAGCCGCCGGTAGGTGTCGTCCACCGACTCCCCGGTGACCGGGTTGACCTGCCCGAGCCGTTCCCAGACGGCGTTGCGGCGACGCTCCAGGACGGTGCGCAGGCGTTCGGCGAGCGGTGCGGGCAGGGCGTTGCGCCCGTCGGCCAGCAGCTCGTCCAAACGCTGCTCGGCGACCCGGGAGGCCTGTGCCTGGGCGTTGGCCTCGGCCAGGGTCTCGGCCTGCACGTCGCGTCCGGGGAGCTTGAGCACCCGGATCAGCGGGGGCAGCGTCAGCCCCTGCACGACCAGGGTGCCGATGACGGTGGTGAAGGTCAGGAAGAGCAGCAGGTTGCGCTGCGGGAAGTCCTCGTTCTCGGCGGTGACCGGGATCGAGAAGGCGATGGCCAGCGAGACCACGCCTCGCATTCCGGCCCACGCGATGACGAACGGCGCCTTCCAGCCGGGTCTCCCCTCGCGTTCCCTGATCTTCGCCGACAGCATCGGCGGCAGCCAGGTCGCCGGGTACACCCAGAGGAACCGCATGACGACGACCACCGCGAAGACGGCGACCGCGTACCAGGCGGCCTCGATGCCCTCGTACTCGCCGAGTCCTCTCAGGACGACGGGCAGTTGCAGTCCGATCAGCGCGAACACCGCGGACTCCAGGACGAACGCGACCATCTTCCACACCGCGTCCTCCTGGAGGCGGGTGGCGAAATCGACCTCCCACGCGCGGTGCCCCAGGTAGAGGGCGACGACCACCACGGCGATGACGCCGGAGGCGTGCACCTGCTCGGCGGCGGCGTACGCGACGAAGGGGATCAGCAGGGAGAGCGTGTTCTGCGGCAGCGCCTCCTTCACGTGGGTGCGCAGCCAGTGCAGCGGCGCCATCAGCACCAGGCCGACCACCAGTCCGCCGACCGCCGCGAGCAGGAACTCGCCGACTCCCCCGGCCCAGGTCGCGCCCTCGCCGACCGCGGCCGCCACGGCCACCCGGAACGCGGTGATGGCGGTGGCGTCGTTCAGCAGGGACTCGCCCTGGAGGATGGTGGTGATCCGGGACGGCAGGCCCACCCGGCGTGCCACCGCCGTCGCGGCGACCGCGTCCGGCGGGGCCACCACGGCGCCGAACACCAGCGCCGCGGTCAGTGGCAGGCCCGGCACGATCAGGTACAGGACCCAGCCGACGGCGAACGTCGCGAACAGCACGTACCCCACCGACAGCAGCGCCACCGGCCGTAGCTGCGCCCGCAGATCGAGGTAGGAGCTGTCGGTGGCCGCCGTGTACAGCAGCGGGGGCAGGATGAGCGGCAGGACGATGTGCGGGTCGAGTGTGTACTCGGGTACGCCGGGGACGTAGCTGACCACCAGCCCGGCGGCGACCAGCAGCAGCGGCGGCGGCACCGGGGTGCGCCGGGCGGCCGCGGCGATCGCGGCACTGCCCGCCACCAGCAACAGCAGCGGCATCACATCCATGTCCGGCCCACCCTCGTTTTTCCGCGCGCTCGTCCGCGCGGGCGTCGTAATCTGGCAATCATGAAACAGTGCACGCACGCCGACGCGCTGCCGCACCCGGAACCCGTCCCGCTCGGTGAGACGTGTCCGGAGTGCCTGCGGGACGGCACCGATCCGGTGCAGCTGCGCCTCTGCCTCACCTGCGGTCACGTCGGGTGCTGCGATTCCTCGCCGAACCGGCACGCCACGGGGCACCACGAGGAAACCGGCCACCCCGTGATGCGGACCCATGAGCCCGGCGAGGACTGGCGCTGGTGCTTCGTCGACCACGTACTCGTGTGACCCGGCGTGACCCCGGTGCCGGACGGTTCGACCGTCTGACGTCTGGGTACGTCAATGCGGCGCGCGCTCTTCCCATTTGGGAGCCGCAGACCCCTAGCCACGGAGCGTATTCATAGTTTTACTATGAGTAACGGCATGCGGGTCGGGGTCCCGGGGACAGGACCGTCGAGAGCGCGATAGCGTCACCGCTGAACCACGTAGTGCGTTACCCGGGGGCGAACCAGGCCCTGAAACGCTTGTACCACCTTGGAGGTGAGGGTGTCCCAGATCGCAGGCGAGCCCGCGACCCAGGACTTCGTGGAAGTCCGGCTGCCGGCCGCGGGGGCCTACCTGTCGGTGCTGCGTACGGCCACGGCCGGTCTCGCGGCCCGTTTGGACTTCACCCTCGACGAGATCGAGGACCTGCGCATCGCGGTCGACGAGGCCTGCGCGATCCTGCTTCAGCAGGCCGTGCCGGGTTCGGTGCTCAGCTGTGTCTTCCGGCTCGTCGACGACTCGCTCGAGGTGACCGTCTCGGCGCCGACCACGGACGGTCACGCCCCTTCGCGGGACACCTTCGCCTGGACCGTCCTGTCCGCGCTCGCGGGCAAGGTCTCCTCCGCCGTGGACGAGGACAAGACCGTGTCGATCAGCCTCTACAAACAGCGCGGCGCGGGACCCGGGCCGGCGTGAGGAACGAGGACGGGCCGGTGCGGGACGAAGAACGCGGCACACGGGAGCTGCCGGCCGAGCGCATGCCGGCCGGCATCGACGGCATCCCCGAGCAGGCCCGGCCGCATCCGGAGGACGACTCCACGGAGGCCGTCGCCCCGGGCGGCGGGCAGTCCGGCGGTGCCGCGCGGAGCACGCCCGCGGCCGGGCCGGCCGGGGCCGCTCCGGGCCAGGGGGGCGCCCCCGCCGGGGCCAAGCCGGCGGCGGGGGACGAGGCGAGCGCTCGGGGAAGGGCGACGGGCGGGACGATGAGCGAGCACGAGCGACACGCCGAGGACGAGGCGCCGCGGGCGCCCGCCGCCCGGGTCACGCGGAGCACCCCCGGCGCTTCGGGCCCCCAGGGCGGGCACGCGCACCACAACCCGCAGGACCGCAGCGGGGCGCGCGCCATGTTCCTCGAACTGCGCACGCTGCAGGACGGCACTCCCGAGTACGCGGAGCTGCGCAACCGCCTGGTGCGCATGCATCTGCCGCTCGTCGAGCACCTCGCACGCCGCTTCCGCAACCGCGGTGAGCCGCTGGACGACCTCACGCAGGTCGCCACCATCGGGCTGATCAAGTCGGTCGACCGCTTCGACCCCGACCGGGGCGTGGAGTTCTCGACCTACGCGACGCCGACGGTCGTCGGCGAGATCAAGCGGCACTTCCGCGACAAGGGCTGGGCGGTGCGCGTGCCGCGCCGGCTGCAGGAGCTGCGGCTGGCGCTCACCACGGCCACGGCGGAGCTGTCCCAGCTGCACGGCCGCTCCCCCACGGTGCACGAGCTGGCCGAGAAGCTGGCCATCTCCGAGGAGGAGGTCCTGGAGGGCCTGGAGTCCGCGAACGCGTACTCCACGCTGTCCCTGGACGTCCCCGACACCGACGACGAGTCCCCGGCGGTCGCCGACACCCTCGGCGCCGAGGACGAGGCGCTGGAGGGCGTGGAGTACCGGGAGTCGCTCAAGCCGCTGCTGGAGGACCTCCCGCCGCGCGAGAAGCGGATCCTGCTGCTGCGCTTCTTCGGCAACATGACCCAGTCGCAGATCGCCCAGGAGGTCGGCATCTCGCAGATGCACGTCTCCCGGCTGCTGGCCCGCACCCTGGCCCAGCTGCGGGAGAAACTCCTCGTGGAGGAGTGATCCGGCACGGCTTCCGGGGCGCTGCTACTCGGCGTTCCCGGGCCCCCGGATGCCGAGGGCCCGGGTCGTCTCGGGGTTGATCAGCAGGACGAGGGCGGTGACGGCGACGACGGCGAGCACGATTCCGGCGGGGATGGCCACGCTGTCGGAGCGCAGCAGGTTGTAGGCCACCGGCAGCGCGATGATCTGTGTGATGACGGCGGGGCCGCGGCTCCAGCTCCGCCGGGCTGACAGTCCCCGCGCGGCGAGCAGTGGAAGCAGCGCGAGCACGATCAGCGTCACCCCGCCGGTGACGGCCTGCCGGCGGTCGTCCGGTTCGCCGGTGAGGGCGAGGACCGACATCCACACGCCGACGGCCACCAGCGCGAGCCCTTCCAGGGCGGCCAGCGCCGCGGCGTACGTCAGACGGCGCGGGCGGGGGCCGGTGGCATCCGGGGCGGTGGTGGGGGTCTGCTCACTGCTCACCCCTGAAGGGTAGCCCTCGCCGCGCACGTCCCCGTGTCGAGGTTCACGCCCCGTCTCCCCCTCCGCCCCCGCCTCGGTCTGGGCCCGGTACCACTCAGTAGGTACCCTGCACGTCATGCGTGCACTTCTCGTGGTCAACCCGGCGGCAACCACCACCAGTGCGCGCACGCGCGATGTGCTGATCCACGCGCTCGCCAGCGAGATGAAGCTGGAGGCGGTCACCACCGAGTACCGCGGGCACGCGCGCGACCTGGGCCGGCAGGCCGCGGAGAGCGACGACATCGACCTGGTGGTGGCCCTCGGCGGGGACGGCACGGTCAACGAGGTCGTCAACGGCCTGCTGCACGCGGGGCCCGACCCGGAGCACCTGCCCGGTCTCGCCGTGGTCCCCGGCGGCTCCACCAATGTCTTCGCCCGCGCCCTGGGTCTGCCCAACCAGCCCGTGGAGGCCACCGGCGCCCTGCTGGACGCACTGCGCGAGGGCCGCGAGCGCACCGTCGGCCTGGGTCTGACCTCGGGCACGCCGGGCTCGGAGGACGAGGCCGTACCGGCCCGCTGGTTCACCTTCAACGCGGGGCTGGGCTTCGACGCCGGCGTGGTCGGCCGGGTGGAGCAGCAGCGGGAGCGTGGCAGGAAGTCGACCCACGCCCTGTACATGCGCCAGGTGGTCCGTCAGCTGCTCGGCGAGCCGCACCGGCGCCGCGGGGTGATCACCCTGGAGCATCCGGGTGAGGAGCCGGTCACCGATCTGGTGCTCTCCATAGTCTCGAACACCTCGCCGTGGACGTTTCTCGGCAATCGCCCGATCTACGCGTCACCTAAGGCCTCGTTCGATACGGGCCTCGATCTCTTCGGCCTGAGTCGGCTGTCCACCGCCGCGGTTGCCCGGTATGGCACCCAGTTGCTCACTTCGTCCCCGGAGCGCGGACCCCGCGGCAGACATGCGGTCTCCCGACACGATCTGACGCGCTTCACCTTGCATTCGAAGGTGCCGCTGCCCCTCCAGATGGACGGTGACCACCTGGGACTGCGAACCAGCGTGACGTTCACAGGCGTACGCCGTGCACTGCGTGTGATTGTGTGAGCAGAAAGGGCCAAAGTCCTTTCACTCGAACGTTTAGGCCAGGGTCCACCCCATGGAAGTACGGCTGTGACCTAGCCGACACCGAAGAATCAAAAAAAACTTTTCGGAAAGGGTTGTATCCGCCGCCGAGGTTTGCGAGTCTCTTCTTGGCGATCGGGACGGCCCGCAACACCGGCCTCCACAGATCACCGGAACCCCTCTTCAAATCCAAGGACCACGCCAGCGAACCTGGCGGTCGGCCCTTCCCTTGTTGGGGGATTCGTGAAAGCGTTCACATTCACAAGCAATCGCATTTACATACCAGGAGAGGTAGCAGCCATGGACTGGCGTCACAACGCCGTTTGCCGCGAGGAAGACCCCGAGCTCTTCTTCCCCATCGGCAACACCGGTCCTGCGCTGCTGCAGATCGAGGAAGCCAAGGCCGTCTGCCGTCGCTGCCCGGTGATCGAGAGCTGCCTGCAGTGGGCGCTCGAGTCCGGTCAGGACAGCGGCGTCTGGGGTGGTCTCAGCGAGGACGAGCGTCGCGCGATGAAGCGCCGTGCCGCCCGCAACCGGGCCCGTCAGGCCTCCGCCTGACAACCCACCCCTGCTGACAGCCTGAGCTTGGCGGCGCGTACGGCGCGTACGCATCTCCCGCCCCCGAGCCGCAGCGCGCAGTTGAGCATGAGCCCCGGCCGCTTTCCGCGGTCCGGGGCTTTTTGCCGTCCGCGCCCGCTACTTGTCCGACTGCACCGGGATGTCCAGGATCACCCTGGTCCCCCGCTCCGGGGCCGGCACCATGTCGAAGGTGCCGCCCAACTCGCCCTCCACCAGGGTCCGTACGATCTGCAGACCGAGGTTGCCCGCGGTGTGCGGGTCGAAGCCCTCGGGCAGCCCCACGCCGTCGTCCTGCACGGTGACCAGCAGGCGGGTCTCCTTCGTGGTGCCGCCGCGGACCGCCGACACCTCGACGGTGCCGGTCTCGCCCTCGCGGAAACCGTGCTCCAGGGCGTTCTGCAGAACCTCGGTCAGCACCATCGACAGCGGAGTGGCGACCTCGGCGTCGAGTATGCCGAAGCGGCCCGTGCGCCGGCCGGTGACCTTGCCCGGGGAGATCTCGGCGACCATCGCGAGGACGCGGTCGGCGATCTCGTCGAACTCCACGCGCTCGTCCAGGTTCTGGGACAGCGTCTCGTGCACGATCGCGATGGACCCCACCCGGCGCACCGCCTCCTCCAGCGCCGCACGGCCGCGCTCGGACCCGATGCGCCGCGCCTGCAGACGGAGCAGCGCCGCCACCGTCTGGAGGTTGTTCTTCACCCGGTGGTGGATCTCCCGGATGGTCGCGTCCTTGGTGATCAACTCGCGTTCGCGGCGGCGAAGTTCCGTGACGTCACGGAGCAGCACCAGCGAACCGATGCGCGTCCCCTTCGGTTTCAGGGGGATCGCCCGGAACTGGATCACCCCGTCGTGCGCCTCGATCTCGAACTCGCGCGGGGCCCAGCCGCTGGCGACCTTGGCCAGCGCCTCGTCCACCGGCCCGCGGGAAGGGGCCAGTTCGGCGGTGGTCCGGCCGAGGTGATGACCCACCAGGTCGGCGGCGAGACCCATGCGGTGGTACGCGGACAGGGCGTTCGGGGAGGCGTACTGGACGACGCCGTCGGCGTCGAGCCGGATCAGCCCGTCGCCGACACGGGGCGAGGCGTCCATCTCGAGCTGCTGGTTCGCGAACGGGAAGGAGCCGGCCGCGATCATCTGCGCGAGGTCCGAGGCGCTCTGGAGGTAGGTGAGCTCCAGCCGGCTCGGGGTGCGCACGGTGAGCAGGTTGGTGTTGCGCGCGATGACCCCGAGGACGCGCCCCTCACGCCGTACGGGGATGGACTCGACCCGTACGGGAACCTCCTCGCGCCACTCCGGGTCCCCCTCGCGCACGATCCGGCCCTCGTCCAGGGCCGCGTCCAGCATGGGTCGGCGTCCGCGCGGGACGAGATGGCCGACCATGTCGTCCTGGTACGAGGTCGGGCCGGTGTTGGGCCGCATCTGGGCGACGGAGACATAGCGGGTGCCGTCGCGGGTGGGGACCCACATGACCAGATCGGCGAAGGAGAGGTCGGAGAGCAGCTGCCACTCCGAGACCAGCAGATGCAGCCACTCGAGATCGGTGTCGTCGAGGGCGGTGTGCTGGCGTACGAGTTCGTTCATGGAGGGCACGTCAGCGAGCGTACCCGGCGGGCCGCGGAACACCCGCGGGCCGCGGCGCCTGGGAGGGACCCTCAACCCTCCCGGCACCGCAGCCCGGAGCAACATCGGCCGTGGGGTGTGCGGTCCCGGTCGGCCGAGGGACGAGGAGCCGGGGCAGTCAGGGCAGAGAGCTCCGGTTCCTCGGTTCCGCCTTCCTGTGCGGGGAAGGCAGGCTTGTCGTGTCCTGCTACGCATTGTGGACTAGACCACTGTCCCTGTAAATGCGTCGGACGTTGTTCTTCGGTGTCACGTCGCCGTCGGCCCGGACCTGCGGGCGTCCGTCACGCAGCCTAACCCGTGGGGTTCCCGCGCGGGGCCGGTCGGCCATGTCAATTTCGGCGCGCGACCCCCGTACCCGCTCTGTTAGATTGAGATTGGTCTAAACCACATTGCACCACCGTACGGATCCGTGCCGACGGGTCCGGTCCCAGTCGACTCCTCCTCAAGATCGGCAGGCCCACCGTGGAAGTTGTCATCGTTGCGGACGCCAAGGCGGGCGGCGAGCTCATCGCCGAGGCCATGGCACAGCTCCTGCGGCGCAGGCCCGACGCCCTGCTGGGCGTGGCCACCGGCTCGACGCCGCTGCCCGTCTACGAGGCGCTGGCGGCCAAGGTGCGCTCCGGTGCCGCGGACGCCGCGCGGGCACGGATCGCCCAGCTCGACGAGTACGTGGGACTGCCCGCCGATCATCCCGAGTCCTACCGCTCGGTGCTGCGGCGCGAGGTGCTGGAGCCGCTCGGGATCGGGATGGAGGCCTTCATGGGTCCCGACGGCACCGCCGAGGACGTGCAGGGCGCGTGCGAGGCGTACGACAGGGAGCTGGCCGGGGCCGGCGGCGTGGACCTCCAGCTGCTCGGGATCGGCACGGACGGGCACATCGGGTTCAACGAACCGTGCTCCTCGCTCGCCTCGCGCACCCGGATCAAGACGCTGACCGAGCAGACCCGGGTGGACAACGCCCGCTTCTTCGACGGCGACATCGACCAGGTCCCGCACCACGTCATCACCCAGGGCATCGGCACCATCCTGGAGGCCCGCCACCTGGTCCTGCTGGCCACCGGCGAGGGCAAGGCGGACGCGGTCGCCGCGACCGTCGAGGGACCGGTGGCGGCGGTGTGCCCGGCGTCCGCGCTGCAGCTGCACCCCCACGCCACGGTGGTCGTCGACGAAGCCGCCGCCTCCAAGCTGAAGCTCGCCGACTACTTCCGGCACACCTACGCGAACAAGCCGGACTGGCAGGGCATCTGAGCGGCCGTCCGTGGTCTGGACCAACCCTTGCCCCGGGGGTATACAAAGGGGATCGTGGAGCGTGCGGGGCACACCCCGCCCCGAGCCGTGCCACGATGTCAGCCGTGGCCGACGGTGATGTCGGTCGTTTCGGCACTCGGAGCCGGGAAGGCAGAGCATGAGCACCGACGTCAGCAGTGCGGAGAACGAGGGTGGGACCACGGTCCGTACGGCGCGTGTGCCCAAGTACTACCGGCTGAAGAAGCACCTGCTCGACATGACCGAGACGGCGCCGCCCGGCACGCCGGTCCCGCCCGAACGCACCCTGGCGGCGGAGTTCGACACCTCGCGCACCACCGTGCGCCAGGCGCTCCAGGAGCTGGTGGTCGAAGGGCGCCTCGAGCGCATCCAGGGCAAGGGCACCTTCGTCGCCAAGCCCAAGGTCTCCCAGGCGCTCCAGCTCACCTCGTACACCGAGGACATGCGTGCCCAGGGCCTGGAGCCCACCTCACAGCTGCTGGACCTCGGCTACGTCACCGCCGACGACCGGCTCGCCGGGCTGCTCGACATCACGGCCGGCGGGCGGGTGCTGCGCATCGAGCGGCTGCGCATGGCCAACGGTGAACCGATGGCCATCGAGACCACCCATCTGAGCGCCAAGCGCTTCCCCGCACTGCGCCGCAGCCTGACGAAGTACACCTCCCTCTACACCGCCCTCGCCGAGGTGTACGACGTCCGTCTCGCGGAGGCGGAGGAGACCATCGAGACGTCGCTGGCCACCCCACGCGAGGCCGGTCTGCTCGGCACCGACGTCGGCCTGCCGATGCTGATGCTGTCCCGGCACTCGCGGGACCGGGACGGACAGCCGGTGGAGTGGGTCCGGTCGGTGTACCGGGGCGACCGGTACAAGTTCGTCGCGCGTCTGAAGCGCCCCCAGGACTGAGCCCGGGGCGACCCCGCGGCGGACCCGCAAGACCCGACGAAGCGGGCGGTTGACAGGGTTTTCGTTGCTGTTGCCTCTCGGTTCGGCGGCGCCTGGGTACCGCTGTGCGGACGAGGGGTTACGACTGAGCCGCACCCTGACCTACATTTCCTGCGCATTACCGCCGGTGATCAGTGAGGGGACGGAAACCGTCTGATGTCGCAAACCCCAGAAACCAGCGGAGGGCCGGTGGTGACGCCCATGCGCGTCGTCATCGCCCTCTGTCTCGTCGCACCGTTCGTGGCCATGTTGTGGGTCGGGTCCTACGCGAAGACCGATCCGCTGTTCATCGGCATCCCGTTCTTCTACTGGTACCAGATGCTGTGGGTGCTGATCTCCACCGCCCTGACGATGACCGCGTACAAGCTCTGGCAGCGTGACCAGCGCGCCCGCTCGGCCGCGAAGGGCGGTGCGTCGCAGTGAACGACGGCGTGAACGGCGTGGCACTCGCCGTCTTCATCTTCTTCTTCCTGCTGGTCACGGCGATGGGTTTCCTGGCCGCGCGCTGGCGCAAGGCCGAGAACGAACACAGCCTGGACGAGTGGGGTCTGGGCGGGCGCTCCTTCGGGACCTGGGTCACCTGGTTCCTGCTCGGCGGCGACCTGTACACCGCGTACACCTTCGTGGCCGTACCAGCGGCGATCTACGCGGCGGGCGCGGCCGGCTTCTTCGCGGTGCCGTACACGATCCTGGTGTACCCGCTGATCTTCACCTTCCTGCCCCGGCTGTGGTCGGTGTCGCACAAGCACGGCTATGTGACGACGTCCGACTTCGTGCGCGGCCGGTTCGGCTCGAAGGGCCTGTCGCTGGCCGTCGCGGTCACCGGCATCCTGGCGACGATGCCGTACATCGCGCTCCAGCTGGTCGGCATCCAGGCCGTGCTGGACGTGATGGGCGTCGGCGGCGGCGAGGACACCAACTGGTTCGTCAAGGACCTGCCGCTGCTGATCGCCTTCGGTGTGCTGGCGGCGTACACGTACTCGTCGGGGCTGCGGGCCCCCGCGCTGATCGCGTTCGTGAAGGACACGCTGATCTACATCGTGATCGTGGTGGCGATCATCTACATCCCGGTCAAGCTGGGCGGCTTCGACGAGATCTTCGCCTCGGCGAGGGAGGCGTACAGCGAGACCAACCCGGCCACCGGAGCGCCGCGCGGTGCGCTGGTACCGGGTGAGGCGGGCCAGTGGACGTACGCCACGCTGGCGCTGGGCTCGGCGCTCGCGCTGTTCATGTACCCGCACTCGATCACGGCGACGCTCTCCTCGCGCAGCCGTGAGGTGATCCGCCGCAACACCACGATCCTGCCGCTGTACTCCCTGATGCTGGGCCTGCTGGCGCTGCTCGGCTTCATGGCGATCGCGGCCGGGGTCAAGGTCAGCAACGGCCAGCTGGCGATCCCGCAGCTGTTCGAGAACATGTTCCCGGACTGGTTCGCGGGCGTGGCCTTCGCGGCGATCGGCATCGGCGCGCTGGTACCGGCGGCGATCATGTCGATCGCGGCGGCGAACCTGTTCACCCGCAACATCTACAAGGACTTCATCAAGCCGGACGCGACGCCGAAGCAGGAGACCCAGGTCTCCAAGATCGTGTCCCTGCTGGTGAAGGTGGGTGCGCTGGCCTTCGTCCTGACGATGGACAAGACGGTCGCGATCAACTTCCAGCTGCTCGGCGGCATCTGGATCCTGCAGACCTTCCCGGCCCTGGTGGGCGGCCTGTTCACCCGCTGGTTCCACCGCTGGGCGCTGATCGGCGGCTGGGCGGTCGGCATGGTCTACGGCACGGTCGCCGCGTACGGGGTGGCCTCGCCGACACAGAAGCACTTCGGCGGGTCGTCGAAGGAGATCCCGGGCATCGGCGAGATCGGCTACATCGGCCTCACCGCGTTCGTGCTCAACGTCCTGGTCACGGTCGTCCTGACCTTCGTCTTCCGGGCCGTGAAGGCGCCCGAGGGCGTCGACGAGACCACGCCGCAGGACTACACGGCGGACGCGGGTGACCCCGGTGTCCGGGTGGAGCTTCCGCCGGCCACGGCGGGCAGCAGCCACTGACGCCGGTGACGTGGGGCGACGGGCCGTCGGAGAAATCCGGCGGCCCGTTGTCGTACCCGTCCTGCAGACTCCCCCCATGGACATCGTCATCCGGCCGGTGGAGCCCGGCGAGCACGAGGAACTCGGTGAGATCACCGCGCGGGCCTATCTGCTGGACGGGCTGCTCGACTTCGGGGAGAGCGACGCGTACCTCGGTGAGCTCAGGGACGTGGCGAAGCGGGCCGCCGCCGCCGAGGTGCTGGTCGCCGTGGAGAACGGGGCGGTGCTGGGCGGGGTGACCTTCGTGCCGGGTCCCGGCCCGATGGCCGACATAGCGGGGCCGGGCGAGGCGGAGATCCGGATGCTGGCGGTGGCCCGCGCGGGCCGGGGCCGCGGGGCCGGGGAGGCACTGGTGCGCGCCTGCGTCGAGCGGGCACGGGCGGTCGAGGGGTGCGCACGGATCGTGCTGTCGACCCAGCGCACCATGCACTCCGCCCACCGCATCTACGCGCGGCTGGGTTTCACCCGCAGCCCGGAGCGCGACTGGAATCCCCTGCCGGACCTGGACGACATCACTCTGCTCACCTACGAGTTGACGCTCTGACACCTCCGCGACACAACATATGGGGTCGTCAGCAGCACCCGGCACAAGATGTATGCTCATGCTCGCTGTCGCCGCAGGGGAATCCGGTGTGAATCCGGAACTGTCCCGCAACGGTGTACCCATGCCCGCGTGCGCGTGTGCGTGGGCCTCAGTCCGAGGACCTGCCGACAGTGCGCCCGGCCGTCCGGTCCGGGTGCGTGGACGTCCGGGCCTCGCGGAATGGGCCGGTGGACGCGACGCCGCGTGCGTTCGTGTGCTGCCCCCTGCCCTCTTCGAGGCCTCCGTGCCGAGCGAGGGAGAGCCCCACGTGACCATCGCGCCAGCCGATCCGGCCCCAGCGATCGACGTGACCGAGGAGAGCGGCGGCCCCGGTGCCGCGCTGCTGCGGACCCTGACCGAGCTGACCGCCGACCTGCCGGACGCCGACCCCGGCCGGGTCGCCGCCGCAGCGCTGCGCGGCCGGTCCGCTTCCGCCGACACGGCGGAGCTGCGGGAGCTGGCCACCGAGGCGGCGGCCGGGCTCATCTCCGAGGACCCGGCCTACTCCCGGCTCGCCGCCCGGCTGCTGACCATCGGCATCCGCGCCGAGGCCGCCTCACAGGGCGTCACCTCGTTCACCGGGTCCGTAGCGACCGGGCACCGCGAGGGTCTGATCGCCGACCGGACCGCCGCGTTCGTCCGGCTGCACGCCGCCCGCCTGGACGCCCTGATCGACACCCGGGCCGACGACCGCTTCGGCTACTTCGGCCTGCGCACCCTGCACAGCCGCTACCTGCTGCGGCACCCGGTCACCCGCAAGGTCGTCGAGACGCCCCAGCACTTCCTGCTGCGGGTCGCCACCGGTCTCGCCGAGGACGACAGTGCGCGCTCCATGGACGAGGTCACCGCGCTGTACGGGCTGATGAGCCGCCTGGACTACCTGCCCTCCTCCCCCACGCTGTTCAACTCCGGCACGCGGCACCCGCAGATGTCCTCCTGTTACCTCCTCGACTCCCCCAAGGACGAGCTGGACTCGATCTACGACCGTTACCACCAGGTCGCCCGCCTCTCGAAGCACGCCGGCGGCATCGGCCTGTCCTACTCCCGCGTCCGCGCCCGGGGTTCGCTGATCCGCGGCACCAACGGGCACTCCAACGGCATCGTCCCGTTCCTGAAGACGCTCGACGCCTCGGTCGCCGCCGTGAACCAGGGCGGCCGGCGCAAGGGCGCGGCGGCGGTCTACCTGGAGACCTGGCACTCCGACATCGAGGAGTTCCTGGAGCTGCGCGACAACACCGGCGAGGACGCCCGCCGTACGCACAACCTGAACCTCGCGCACTGGGTGCCGGACGAGTTCATGCGCCGGGTGGACGCCGACGCGCCCTGGTCGCTGTTCTCCCCGGCGGACGTGCCCGGACTGGTCGACCTGTGGGGCGAGGAGTTCGACGCGGCGTACCGGGCCGCCGAGGCGGAGGGCCTGGCGAAGAAGACCCTCCCGGCCCGCGAGCTGTACGGCCGCATGATGCGCACGCTCGCGCAGACCGGCAACGGCTGGATGACCTTCAAGGACTCGGCCAACCGCACGGCGAACCAGACCGCCGAGCCGGGCCACGTCATTCACTCCTCGAACCTCTGCACGGAGATCCTGGAGGTCACCGACGACGGGGAGACGGCGGTCTGCAACCTGGGATCGGTCAACCTCGGTGCCTTCGTGGACCAGGGGGACATCGACTGGGAGCGCCTCGACGAGACGGTGCGCACGGCCGTGACGTTCCTCGACCGGGTCGTCGACATCAACTTCTACCCGACCGAGCAGGCGGGCCGCTCCAACGCCAAGTGGCGCCCCGTCGGTCTCGGCGCCATGGGCCTGCAGGACGTCTTCTTCAAGCTGCGGCTGCCCTTCGACTCCCCGGAGGCGAAGGCGCTGTCCACCAGGATCGCCGAGCGGATCATGCTCGCCGCGTACGAGACCTCCGCCGACCTCGCCGAGCGGGACGGCCCGCTCCCGGCCTGGGAGAAGACCCGTACCGCCCGGGGCGTGCTGCACCCCGACCACTACGACACGGAGCTCACCTGGCCGGAGCGCTGGGCGGCACTGCGGACGCGGATCGCCTCCGTCGGGATGCGCAACTCTCTGCTCCTCGCGATCGCGCCCACCGCCACCATCGCGTCGATCGCGGGCGTGTACGAGTGCATCGAGCCGCAGGTGTCCAACCTGTTCAAGCGCGAGACGCTGTCCGGGGAGTTCCTCCAGGTCAACTCGTACCTGGTGGACGACCTGAAGCGGCTCGGCGTGTGGGACGCGCGCACCCGTGAGGCACTGCGCGAGGCGGGCGGCTCGGTGCAGGACTTCGTCTGGATCCCCGAGGACGTGCGGCGGCTGTACCGCACCGCCTGGGAGATCCCGCAGCGCGGTCTGATCGACATGGCCGCCGCCCGCACCCCGTTCCTGGACCAGGCGCAGTCGCTCAACCTGTTCCTGGAGACGCCGACCATCGGGAAGCTCTCCTCGATGTACGCCTACGCCTGGAAGCAGGGCCTGAAGACCACGTACTACCTGCGCTCCCGCCCGGCGACCCGGATCGCCCGCGCGGCGCGCGCCACCGTCCCCGTCCCGCAGGCGGCCGACCCCGAGGCGGTCGCCTGCTCCCTGGAAAACCCCGAGTCCTGCGAGGCCTGCCAGTAATGACGACGAAGAACCTGCTCGACCCCGGTTTCGAGCTGACTCTCCGCCCCATGCGCTACCCCGACTTCTACGAGCGCTACCGGGACGCCATCAAGAACACCTGGCACGTGGAGGAGGTCGACCTCCACTCGGACGTGGCCGACCTCGCCAAGCTCAGCCCCGAGGAACAGCACCTGATCGGACGGCTGGTCGCGTTCTTCGCGACGGGCGACTCGATCGTGGCCAACAACCTGGTGCTGACCCTGTACAAGCACATCAACTCCCCGGAGGCGCGGCTGTATCTGTCGCGGCAGCTCTTCGAGGAGGCGGTGCACGTCCAGTTCTATCTGACGCTGCTCGACACCTACCTGCCCGACCCGGACGACCGGACGGCGGCCTTCGCGGCGGTGGAGAACATCCCGTCCATCCGGGAGAAGGCCGAGTTCTGCTTCAGGTGGATGGACTCGGTGGAGAAGATCGACCGCCTGGAGACGCGGGCCGACCGCCGCCGCTTCCTGCTGAACCTCATCTGCTTCGCCGCGTGCATCGAGGGCCTGTTCTTCTACGGGGCGTTCGCCTACGTCTACTGGTTCCGCGGCCGGGGCCTGCTGCACGGGCTGGCGACCGGCACCAACTGGGTGTTCCGCGACGAGACGATGCACATGTCCTTCGCCTTCGACGTGGTCGACACCGTCCGCAAGGAGGAGCCGGAGCTCTTCGACGAGGAACTCGGTCAGCAGGTCACCGACATGCTGCGCGAGGCGGTCGAGGCCGAGCTGCAGTTCGCGCGTGACCTGTGCGGGGACGGGCTGCCGGGCATGAACACCGAGTCGATGCGGCAGTACCTGGAGTGCGTCGCCGACCAGCGGCTGGTGCGGCTGGGCTTCGCGCCGGTGTACGGCTCGGAGAACCCGTTCTCCTTCATGGAGCTCCAGGGCGTCCAGGAGCTGACGAACTTCTTCGAGCGGCGCCCGTCCGCGTACCAGGTCGCCGTGGAGGGCACGGTCGACCTGGACGAGGACTTCTAGACAGCCGTGTGCCCGGGTGCCGCCCCGCCGTCACGCCGCTCGCGCGGTGCGGTGGGGGGCGGCAGCCGTCGCGGGGCGTGAGGCCGTCGGCCCCGCGCGGCGCTCGGCGGCGGCGCGGGCGGCCTCGGCCCGCTCGATCTGCCGGTCGATCCGCCGCTCGCGCGCAATGCCGAGCAGGGCGGGCCAGGTCATGAAGGCGAACAGCCCGAGAACGGCCACCATCGCGGTCAGTGCTTCCATCTGCGTCGTATCCATGGACACCACTGTCATGCCCGATGCTCCTTACCGGCAGTGGCAGGACTGCCGTACACCCTCGATTTACTGCCAAGGACGCGGCACACTGGAGCCATGCTCCAGAATGTGGTCGCTGTCCTCCTCGACGGCGTGAATCCCTTCGAACTCGGCGTCGTCTGCGAGGTCTTCGGCGTCGACCGCAGCGACGACGGACTGCCGGTCCACGACTTCGCCGTCGCCTCGGCCGACGGCCCGGTGGTGCGCACCAACACGGGCTTCTCCCTCCAGGTCGAGCACGGTCTGGAGCGTCTGGAGACGGCGGACCTCATCACCGTGCCCGCCGGTTCCTCCTACACGTCCCGGGAGTTCCCGCCCGAGCTGCTGGACGCCCTGCGCCGGGGCGTGGACCGGGGCGCGCGGGTGCTCAGCGTCTGCTCCGGGGTGTTCGTGCTCGCCGCCGCCGGGCTCCTCGACGGCCGGCGTGCCGCCGCGCACTGGAAGCACGCGGATGCGCTGACCAGGCAGTACCCCCATCTGACGGTCGAGCCGGATGTGCTCTACGTCGACGAGGACCCGGTGATCACCTCCGCGGGCACCGCCGCCGGCATCGACGCCTGTCTGCATCTGGTGCGCAAGGAGCAGGGGCCGGAGGTCGCAAACAAGATCGCCCGGCGCATGGTGGTGCCCCCGCACCGCGACGGCGGGCAGGCCCAGTACATCGAGCGCCCGCTGCCGCAGTCCGGGGGCGACACCGTCTCCGAGGTGCTGGTGTGGATGGAGCGGCATCTCGACGAGGAGACCACCGTCGAGCAACTGGCCGTCCGCGCCCACATGTCGCCGCGTACCTTCGCCCGCCGCTTCCAGCAGGAGACCGGCACCACGCCCTACCGCTGGATCCTGCGCCAGCGGGTGCTGCTGGCCCAGCATCTGCTGGAGGCGACGGACGAGACGGTGGACGCGATCGCGGGCCGCACCGGCTTCGGCAACGCGGCGGCGCTGCGCCACCACTTCGTCCGCGCCGTCGGTACCACCCCGCACGCCTACCGGCGCGCGTTCAGGGGCCCTCAGGCCGCCTGAACGCGCGCGGCCGGTCAGCGGGGCAGCGCCCGCAGCATCAGACCGCGCGGCCGGAGCGTGATGCCGATGCGGGGCCGGGTGTCGGAGTCGGGCGCGTGGTCGAAGCGGTAGGCGGAGGCGACCACCGCGGTGATGAGCGTGAGCTCGGCCATCGAGAAGTGGTCGCTGGGGCACTTGCGGTTGCCCACGCTGAACGGACTCATCGCGTACTTGGGCACGTCCCCCGCCCGTTCCGGGAGCCAGCGGTCGGGGTCGAACTCCTCGTTCCGCTCGTACGACCGCCGGTCACGCTGGACGGCGTACGGACTGTAGATGAGGTCCGCCCCCTTGGGAATGCGGTATCCGCCGAGTTCCGTATCGGTCACCGCACGGCGCGTCAATATCCAGACGGCCGGATACAGCCGCAGGGCCTCGGTGACGACATTCGCTGTGTACGTCAGCTTTCGGACGTCGTCGAATGCGACCGGGCGGTCACCCACAACGGTTTTCACTTCGTCGCGGATCTTGTCGCCGAGTTCCGGGTGCTCGGTGAGAACCAGGAGGAGCGACATGATCGTGGATCCGACGGTTTCGGCGCCGGGGGTGAGTATGGCGATGACCTGGTCGTGGATCTCCTGTTCCCCGATGGGCTCGCCATTCTCGTCCTTCGCCTCCAGCAAAGCCGTCAGCAAATCGTTCGGCTTTTGACCGCTTGCCCGTCGGTCGGCAACGATCTCGTCGACCAGGACATGCAAATCGGCCAGCGCGCGGTTGAATTCCCGGTTGGCCGGAAGCGGAACCTTGTAAAGCGGTCCGAGCGGTACCACCATGCGCTGGTACATGCCGCTGAACAACGTCGTGAGGTCGGCGCAGATGCGCTCCGCCCGGGCGTCCATGTAGCTGCCGCGCATCAGGCAGCGGGCGGCGACCCGGACGGCCGCGCGGAAGGACTCCGTCGTGACGTCCAGCACCTCGCCGGAACGCCAGCGCTCCACGAGCGCGTACGCCTCCTCCGCCATGATCGGCCCGTACGCGGGAATGGCGTCGAGCTTGAACGCGGGCTGGATGGTGCGGCGCTGGCGCCGGTGCAGCGGGCCGTTGGCGGTGGCGACACCCTCCTTGCCGAGCAGGTCCTCCAGGGACTCCCACAGCGGTCCGGCGATGATGTAGTCGGGGCTCAGCGCCACCGCCCCGGTGAGGGCGGGGGTGGTGACGGCGTACACCGTCTTCGGTCCGAGTTTGAGGCGCACGACGTCGCCGTGGTCGCGCAGCCGGGACATGAAGGACAGCGGATCACGCGCCAGTTTCCAGCCGTGGCCGAGGACGGGAAGTCCTCCGCCGGCCACGGGAGGCTCGCGCAGCGGGGTCGTTTCGGGGTTCGCGGATTCGACGGTCATGACTCACCTGCCGTTTCGTTGTTGACGTACGGGGGTGTGGACCGGTCGTCCCAGCTGTCGACCCGGTACCGGCCGGACTCGTGGTGGAACCAGTAGACGGAGCTGAACCAGTTCCGCATATTGCCGACGCAGGCACGTACGGCGGCACTCGTTTCCTTTCCTCCCACCGTGCCGTCGTCGAGGGTGTCCGCGAGGCGCAAGGCATCCCGTTCGGCCTCCTGAAATTCACTGATGCATTCCTCCACACGACGCCTCATGTCCGCGATTGCTTCTTCGAGTGTGAATTCCTCGTGGGTGATGAGACTGATGCCGAGATTGTGCACCTCACTGCCCGCTATTTCCTTCGGCAGCGAGCACAGGTCGTTGTACCAGGCGGCGAATTCCTGACTGAGCAGTGCCGCCTTCCGGTAGGCGGGGTCCCGCCGCACCTCGTCCGGTAGTTCACTGCCCGCGCTCGGCTCCAGGAGATCGGTCCAGATCCAGTGCGCGAAGGTGAGCCGGCGCAGTTCCAGGTACTCCTCGACGGTGGGGACGATCCCCTCCGTACGGTTGTGGAATTCCCGGTCGTACGCCTCGATCACCTCGTGGAAGTGCCGGGCGAACCGGTCGTTCCAGCCGCCCGGCAGGAACGCGTACAGCCGCTCCACGCTGTCCGCGAGCCCCGCCACCACCGGGTCCTCGTGGCCCAGGTGGTCACCGGGGCTGTCGAGGGCCCTGTGCAGCCGGTCCTTCAGCCGCAGCCAGGCGGCGGAACGGCCGTGCACGATGTCACGGTCGTGCCGGTCGTCCCAGACGAAGAACCACGCGCTGTAGTCCGCTATCGCCTGCAGGACGTCGTCGGGGGCGCCTATGTAGTAGCCCGCCATAAGGTCGGTGTAGCACAGGCCATCGGCATATTCCTCCACCTTGTCCGCAGGCATGAGCCGCTTTTCGAGCAGCCACGCCCTGGTCGTCTCCTGAAGTCGCGGCCAATACGGGTGGAGTCGCCGGGGAAACGCCGCCTCGATCACCGGAAGAGACAGCGCCGGTGGAACTGCGATGGTGGCCGGTGTCGATGTGGTGCCGTGTGACAAAGCATGCACGAACAATCCCCTCTCTGCCGCCAGTCGGCGGGCGCCCGCCCCCCGAGCCGGGCGCACGCCGTGCGTATCCCCGCACCTCCATTCAGCACCACAACTGACCGTTCTGGGAACGGATTTGCTTCTTTCGCTACTACAGAGGCCGCACAGACGAACGGCGTCCGATCGAAAAAGTGCTCGATCGGACGCCGTCGGTGAGGAGACGGAGGGGCTCCGGAGGCCGGTCAGTCGTTGGCCACCACGGGGTAACGCGGCTCGTTCTCGGCCATCTGCCGCAGCGCGTCCTTGCGTTCGCGCTTGGACAGCCGGTCGATGTAGAGGTAGCCGTAGAGGTGGTCGGTCTCGTGCTGCAAACACCGGGCGAAGTAGCCGGTACCGCGTACCCGGACGGGGTTGCCCTTCTCGTCCTGGCCGGTCACTTCGGCGTAGTCGGGGCGGGCCAGCGGCATGTACGCCGTGGGCACCGACAGGCAGCCCTCGTTGCTGTCGTCCAGCCGGCGCTTCTCGGCGGGCAGTTCGACCGGCTTGGGGTTGCAGAGCACACCGACGTGCCGCACACCCTCGTCGTCCGGGCAGTCGTAGACGAAGACCTTCTTGTCCACACCGATCTGGTTGGCGGCCAGGCCCACGCCCTCGGCGGTGCGCTGGCTGGCGAACATGTCGGCGACCAGCTGCTGCAACTCGTCGCCGAAGTCCGTGACGTCCTTGCACTCCTGGTGCAGCACCGGGTTGCCGACCACGGTGATCGGGCGCGAGGTGCCGCGCTCCCGCCAGGCCGCCTCGCGCTCCTCGCAGTCCTCCGTGTCGATGACGTACCCCTCGTCGTCGACGGGGAGCACGCCCACGTGCTGCTGATCGGTGTCCTGCTGAGCCATGACCGACGTGTGCCTTCCTGAGTAAAACCGGGGTCGTGATCTGACAAGGGTACGGTGGAGCGCCCCTTCAGGGGTGCGGGACGGTATCGATGTGCGGCTCCGCCGCGTGGTCGCGACCAGCCACAACGGACCCGCACCCGGTCAACGGCCTCAGCAGACCTCTTCAAGGTCCCGCCAGTCCCGGGAGTCCGGACTGTCCGCGACCCACCCGTCCAACAGCCCCCGTACGAGAGAGGCAGGGGCGGCGACGCCGCACTCCCGCTCCGGCACCCACAGCTGCCCGTCCGTACGATGCCCGAGCGGCCCGGGATGCCCCGGCTCGCTGTGATCGTGCGGATCCAGGTGCTCGCCCTCCCCCTCGTCGGACGGCATCCGGGACTCCGAGCACATCCGGCACAGCAGCCGTACGGAGGACGACCAGTCCTCGGCCGCGAACCCGGCGTCGGAGGCCAGCTGCTCCAGCGCGTCCCGGTCGGCCTCGGTCGCGGCCTCCAGCAGCACCACCCAGGTCGGCACCGGCGAGGGCGCCCACAACTCGATCTCGTCGAACACCGGGTAGGTGTGCCCGGCGGCGGTGCTCCGCTCCCCGTGCGGCACGCCGTCGTGCAGGACGACCTCGCCCCAGCGGCGCCCGGAGGACGGCAGCGGAATGGACAGCACCTCGATCCGGGCGGGGTCCAGCCTCCTCCCCCACACCACCTCCGCCTCCCCCTCCGGGGACAGCCGTACGGCCGCGCTGCCCAGGTCCATGCCGAGAGGCTCGCCGGAGTCGGTGGCCGGGCCGGGCACCTTGAGTCCATAGGCCTGCCAGGCCCGCCGGGCCAGCGGCCAGTCCTGCAGGGCGGTGGCGGCGATGCCGACGTTCCACCAGTCGGGAGCGCCGGTGTCGCGGTCGAGCAGCGCCACGGCCCGCAGTCCGGCGGCCCGCGCCTGCTCCCAGTCGTGCCGGAACTTGTGCAGCAGCGCGAGGTTGAACCAGGACTCCGACAACCAGGGCTCCAGATCGGCGGCACGGGTCAGCAGCGCGCCCGCGTCCTCGTACCGGCCGTCGCCGATGAGCGTGAACGCACGGTCCGTGGCCTGCCGCCAGGAGGCGGAGGGCCGGTGCCGTCCCTTGCCGAAGATCCTCACGATTCCCGCCTGCCGGTTCCGTCGGTGGGCTGGCTGTACCTGTCCGCGCCCCCGGACACCCTCTCCTTCGCATCCAACCACGTACGGCCACAAGGGCGCTCATTACCCATGGGTTACCCAGCCTCGGCCGGGGTCAGACAGTCCCGTCCGTGGTCCTCGCCACGATCGGCCTCCGTGTTCACGCGCCCCCTCCGTGTTCCGTGACAGCACCCGGGCCAGTGCTTCGACCACCGCCGGCGCGTACTCCCCGGCGGTTCCCAGGCGCAGTTCCTCCAGCGCGGTCAGCGGCCCGCCGGGCCCTCCTTCCCGGGACTTCTCCTCGTACGCATTGACCACCCGGACGATACGCGCGGCGAGCGGCTGCTCCCGGTGCGGGTCGGCCTGACGTTCGACGATCGCGGCCACGCGCGGGTCCACCCCGGTCTGGCGCACCACGGCGCCACCGAGCAGCGCGATCCGCCGCTGTTCGGCGGCCGGCAGGCCGATGGTGGCACCGTCGGGGACCGGGTCGACGAGGCTGAGCTGGCCGATGTCGTGCATCAGGGCGGCGTACTCCAGCACGGTCAGTTCGGGTTCGGTCAGCCCGAGGTCCCGGCCCACCGCCCGGCTGAGCGCGGCGACCCGGCGGGCGTGCCCGGCCGGGGTGCATCCGGCGATCTCGGTGGCCCGCGCGAGGGAGGTGATGGTCTGCCGGTAGGTGGCGCGCACGGCGGCGTACCGCCGGTAGGACAGCTGTGCGAGCAGCAGGGGTACGGAGAAGACGGGCAGCGCCCACAGCCCCACGACCGCGACCCCGAGCGCCATCACCGCGCCCGTGGCGATGACGGCGGTCCCGATGCCGGGCACGGCCCGCAGTTCGTCGCGCAGCGTCGGCAGGAAGGGCCATCCGGTGCGGGAGTGGGCCAGCGCGGCGGCGAGCACGGCGTCGCACAGCGCGGTGAGGGACAGCAGGGCGAGCAGGAGCAGCGCGTGGGCGGGGCCTCCCCAGCCGTCGAAGGTGCCCCGGTTGTACAGCGGCTGGAAGCACACGGCGACGAACCCGACGGTCAGCACCCTGCGGGCCGGCGGGTCGAGGGCGGGGCCTTCACCGCGCCCGACGTGCGGCACGCTGCCGAGCAGGGACGCGGCGAGCACCACGGTGACGACCTGGGCGGTGCCGTGGTGGGTGGGCCGCCCCGCGGTCTCGCCGAGCAGCGCGTACGACAGTGAACCCGCGGCGGCGAGCGGCGCGGCCTCCCTGATCCGTGTCCCGTTGCGCCGGGTGAGTTCGCCGACGGCGATGAACACCCCGAAGGCGAGGGCGGCACCGCGTTCCTCGACGCCGTTGTAGAGGGTGGCGCCGAGGGAACCGACGGCGAGGACGGCGGCGCACAGGTGTACGACGGTGTGGAGCCGGGGCCTCATCGGCGCGCCCCGGGCCGGCCGGCGGCCGGTGCCGCGGGCCCGGGCACGGCGGTGGACCGTATGTCGCCGGTGGCCGGCCGGGGCTCGTCGGCGGTCACCGCCGGATGCCAGCCGGACCGGCCGATCGCCCGTACCAGCGCGGCCACCATCCGCGGGTCGAAGTGGGCACCCGCGCACCGCCGGAGCTCCTCCAGCGCCACGGGCACGGGCCGCGCCCTGCTGTAGGAGCGGGTGGAGGTCATCGCGTCGAAGGCGTCGGCGACGGCGACCACCCGCGCGGACTCCGGGATCTGACTGCCCGCCAGCCCGTAGGGGTAGCCGGTGCCGTCCAGTCGTTCGTGGTGGTGCAGCACCGCCGCGCGGGCCTCGCCGAGGAAGGAGATCCCCCGCACCATCTCGTGCCCGTACTCGGGGTGCAGTTCGATCACCCGGCGTTCCTCGGGGGTCAGCGGGCCGTTCTTGGTGAGCAGCCGGGTGGGCACGCCGAGCTTGCCGACGTCGTGCAGGATGCCCGCGAAGCGGAGCACCTCGACGCGCTCGTCGTCCAGACCGAGTTCCCGCGCGATCATCATGGACGCCCGTCCGACGCGTTCGCTGTGCCCGCGCGTGTAGCCGTCCTTGATGTCGACGGCCTGGACGAGGGCGCGGATCGTCGCCTGATGGGCGGCCCGCTCCCGGTGGTACTGGGCGAACGCCCACCAGGAGACGCCCATCGGCAACAGCACGAGCAGCGCGGCCACCGGACCGTAGGGGCTGCGCCACAGCAGCGCCATCATGAGTCCGGCGAGGCCGTGCACGGTGATCGGTGCCAGCGACCCGAGGAACAGCCGCCACCAGGCGGCCGGCGCCGGGATCCGCCTCCCGCGCGGAAGCACGCCGGGCGCCGGGGCCGGGATGCCGCCGTCCAGCAGGGTGAGCACCAGACAGAACACCAGCACCGCGGCCCCGGCCGTGCCGAGCGCGCCCGGGACGTCGCAGTCCGCCACCGCCTCCCGGCCGCCGACCGCCAGATGGGCCCGGCTCGCGGCCCATACGGCGAGCACCAGCCGGCCGGTCCGCCAGAGTCTGCGCGCCAGGTACGGGCGTTGTTCCACGGGGAGCAGCAGCGCCCCGGGGAGCGCGACCAGCGCCGCGGCGGACGGTGGCAGCAGGAAGGCCCCGGCGAGCAGGACGGGGTGGAAGGTTCCGCCCGGGTGCGGGGCGGCGGCCGGACGTGACCGGGCGAGGCGCTCGCAGCCCGCGTACAGCGCGGCGAGCAGGGCGACCGCCCACCAGGAGACGTGGACACCGCCCGGCGGGGACACCGGGACGGAGGGAACCAGGGACAGCGGGCAGAGCAGGCCCAGCACGGTGACACAGGCGACATACGCGCGGGCCCGTGCCGGTAACGCCTCCATGAGCCCCTCCCCGACCGTGCCCGCCGGCACTCGACCTGCCACCTGCCAGGCTCTGGAGCCTAGGACGGCGGGGTGTGCCTCCACGGGCCGATAACCCGCGGATTAGCACGTTCGAGTGACACAGGGGTGGGGGAACCGCGGAGTGTCAGGACTCCTGCGGTGCGGCCGGTGAGGCCGTGACGTCCTGGTCGGGGACGGCCTGGCCGGAGCGGATCAGATCGATCCGGCCCATGACCTTGGAGCGCAGGTCGCCCGGCACGTCGTCCTGCCCGCAGCAGCGCTTGACCAGCTTCTTCACCGCCTGCTCGAGCCCGTACTTCTCCAGGCAGGGCGAGCATTCCTCGAAGTGGTGCTCGAACTTCACGCAGTCGGAATCCGGCATCTCACGGTCGAGGAACTCGTAGAGATGATCGAGGATTTCGCTGCAATCCGTCTCGTGCGGCTCTCCGCAGCTCATGACCCCGAGCCTTTCGCTTCGTTCGACTCTCCGGCGCCGGCCGGAACCAGTCCGCGCTCACGCGCGTAGTCCTCCAGCATGCCGCGCAGCTGACGGCGGCCACGGTGCAGCCGGGACATCACCGTACCGATGGGTGTCCCCATGATGTCCGCGATCTCCTTGTAGGCAAAGCCCTCTACATCGGCGAGGTACACCGCGATGCGGAACTCCTCGGGGATCGCCTGGAGCGCTTCCTTGACGTCCGAGTCGGGCAGGTGGTCCAGCGCCTGCGACTCCGCGGAGCGCAGACCTGTGGACATGTGCGACTCGGCGCGCGCGAGCTGCCAGTCCTCGATCTCCTCGGCCGCGCTGCGCTGGGGCTCGCGCTGCTTCTTGCGGTACGAGTTGATGAAGGTGTTGGTGAGGATCCGGTACAGCCACGCCTTGAGGTTGGTGCCTTCACGGAACTGGTGGAAGGACGCGTACGCCTTGGCGTACGTCTCCTGGACCAGGTCCTCCGCGTCGGCCGGGTTGCGCGTCATGCGCAGGCCGGCCGAGTACATCTGGTCGAGGAACTCGAGCGCGTCCCGCTCGAAGCGCGCGCTGCGCTCCGTGGTCGACTCCGCACCCGTGCTGCCCTGGCCCTCGGGCTGCTCCGCCTGGCCGTGTTCGGTCCCTGCGTCGGTACCGGGAACCTGACCCACCTCCTCCAGAGTTGTCGTGAGACCGAAGGCGGTCTCACCCGAATCGGAGGATAGACGACGATCCGGTCCGCCCGCCGCCCGAATAGGGGCGGTCCTGGCCGCGTGCAGCACCGTCCAGTCCAGGTCGGCGCGGGCACTGCGGCTCGAATCAGACTCTGCCGGGCGCAGCCCGTCCACAGGGTGGCGGGAGGCGGGCGGGCAGAAGGTCGAACCCATGCGGCGGACTTCCTCTCCTACGACGGTGATGCCGTTGACCGGCACATACGTCCGTCCCAACAGCGGACGCCGCCCGGGCATTCCCGGCGCCTCACCCGAGTGAGGCGGTCCACCGCACGACCGCGTCCGTGACCACCGCCACGGCCTCCTCCTGCGTGAGGTCCGCCCGTCGGGGCACGGCGAAACCGTGATCCCCGTGGTCCACCTCGACCAGTTCGTACGCCCACCCGTCTCCCACCACCGCCCTTGCCCCGACGCGCTGCGCGCGGCCCCTCCTGTACTCCGGGAACTCCCCGGGCCTGCCGAACGGGTCGTTGCCGCCCTGGACGACGAGTGTGGGCACCCCCGCGCCGAGCAGCTCGTCGGCACGGGACTTCTCGGGCCTGCCCGGCGGATGCAGGGGGAAGCTCAGGGCGAGCACCGCGTGGGCGCCGAGTTCCGTGGCGGTACGGCAGGCGACGCGGGCGCCGGCGCTGCGCCCGCCCGAGATCACCGGCAGGCCCGGCTTCGCCAGCGCGGGCCAGATGCCGCGCCAGCCGGTGTCGAGGGTCTTCGGCGCGGGGGCCACCTTCTTGCCGGCCACCCGCCAGGGCTGTTCGACCAGGGCGACGGTCACGCCGTGTGCGGGCAGCTCGGCGGCGAGCGCCTCCAGGTCCCGGGCCCCGATGCCGCCGCCGGCGCCGTGGCCCACCGCGAGAACGAGGCGGGCGCGGTCACGTGCGCGATGCCAGGTGATGCGGGCGGGGCCCGCGTCCGTCTCCACGGTCTCGGTCGTATCCGTCGCGTCGGTCATGTCTGTTGTATCGGTCATGTCTGTCGTGTCGGAGGTCACGTCAGAAAAGTGTGCCCTCCTCCGGCGCGGCCAGCTCTTCCAGCAGCTCCGGTCCGTTGTTGCGGACGTTGCTGACCGTCGTGGCGACCGGGTAGGCGCGCATCAGGCCGGAGGGCGGCGGGGCGAGCAGCTCGCGCAGTTCTCCGACGTCGGCGCGGGCGGGGTCGAGCCAGGCGTCCCAGCGGTCCGGCGTGAGCATCAGCGGCATCCGCGGATGGATCTCGGCGAGGGTGTGCGGGCCGTCCGCCGGCGCCACGGCGAGCGGGCTCGTCTCCGCCTCGGTGGTAATGACGGAGCACGTCGCCCACCAGGCCTGGGGATGGTCGTCCGGCAGCGTCTTGTCCCGCCAGAACTCGTACAGCCCGGCCATGGCGAACACCGAACCGTCGGCCGGGGTCACGAAGTAGGGCTGCTTGCGGGGCCGCTTCTTCTTCCCCTCGACCTCCAGGTCCCGCTCCTGCTTGCCGGTGACCCACTCGTAGTAGCCGTCGGCGGGCAGGATGCAGCGCCGGGAGGAGAAGGCGCGGCGGTAGGACGGCTTCTCGTGGACGGTCTCCGCGCGGGCGTTGATCATCCGGGCCCCGCCCTCGGGCGTCTTGGACCAGGAGGGCACCAGGCCCCACTTCAGCTTCCGCAGCTGCCGAACCGGGCGCGGGTCCGACACGTCTTTCAGGGCACGGTCGAGGACGGCGTAGACCTCCTTGGTCGGCGCCACGTTGAAGTCGGGCTCCAGGGTCTCCTCCGGCTCCCACTTCTCGATCTCAAAGATTCCTGCGAGATCCTCGGGCCTGCGACTCGCTGCATACCGTCCGCACATACATGCAACACTGCCAGACTCCGTACGCGCAGAGGGAGCAATCGGGAACACATGGAAAGCATGGTCAGCACCGCGTCCGCGTCGCTCGGCTCCCTCTGGGACGAGGTATCCGGCACCCAGCCCGACCCCGATGTGTGGGTGGTCGTCGCCACACTGGTCGCCGCGGCCGTCGTCGTCGTACCGCAGGGGTTGTGGCGGCTGTCCCGGAACGCCATCACTATCGCCCACGAGGGCGGGCACGGTCTGGTGGCGCTGCTCACCGGCCGCACGCTGACGGGGATACGGCTGCACTCGGACACCAGCGGCCTGACCGTCAGCCGCGGAAAACCGCACGGCATCGGCATGATCCTCACGGCAGCCGCCGGCTACACCGCTCCTCCGCTGCTGGGCCTGGGCGGCGCCGCGCTGCTCGGCGCCGGGCGCATCACGCTGCTGCTGTGGCTGGCCACGGCGCTGCTGGTGGCGATGCTGGTGATGATCCGCAACGCGTACGGGGCGGTGACGGTGCTCGTCACGGGCGGCACGTTCGTCCTGGTGTCCTGGCTGGCCGGGCCCCAGGTGCAGGCGGCGTTCGCGTACGCCGTGGTCTGGTTCCTGCTCCTGGGCGGCGTACGCCCGGCCTTCGAGCTCCAGGCCAAGCGGTCACGCGGCGGTGCGGGAGACTCGGACGCGGACCAGCTCTCCCGTCTGACCCACGTACCGGCGGGCCTGTGGCTGTTCCTGTTCCACGCGGTGTCGCTCTGCGCGGTGCTGGGCGGGGGCAGGTGGCTGCTGGGCCTGTAGGTCACGGCGCCTGCCGGCCAGGCCGCGGGCAGCCGGCCGAAGGGGCGCGGGCCGTGGCGGTATGCGGCTCCGCCACGCGGGCGCGACAAGCCACAACGCGGCCGCACCCGAAGCGCAGCCTGCCCCCCGGCCTCCTTATAAAGTGGGGCCATGGCCCCGAACCCCACGCACACCGCCCTCTGGCCCGCCCCGCACGCGAGCGGAGCCGTCGACGCGACGGTCCACGTGCCCGGGTCCAAGTCGGTCACCAACCGTGCCCTCGTGCTCGCCGCCCTCGCCTCCGAGCCGGGCTGGCTGCGCCGCCCGCTGCGTTCCCGCGACACCCTGCTGATGGCCGGCGCCCTGCGCGCCATGGGCGTCGAGATCGAGGAAGGGGTGGGCCCGGACGGCACCGGCGAGGCATGGCGGGTGCTCCCCACGGGCCTGCACGGCCCGGCCACCGTCGACGTCGGCAACGCCGGCACGGTGATGCGGTTCCTGCCCCCGGTCGCCACGCTGGCCGACGGCCCCGTCCGCTTCGACGGCGACCCGCGTTCCTACGAGCGTCCCCTGAACGGCGTCATCGACGCGCTGCGTCAACTGGGCGCCCGGATCGACGACGAGGAGCGCGGCGCGCTGCCGATGACCGTGCACGGCGGCGGCGCCCTGGACGGCGGCACCGTGGAGGTCGACGCGTCGTCCTCCTCCCAGTTCGTCAGCGCCCTGCTGTTGTCCGCGCCGCGCTTCAACCAGGGCGTCGAGGTCCGTCACACCGGCGCGACGCTGCCGTCCCTGCCGCACATCCGGATGACCGTCGACATGCTCCGCGCGGTGGGCGCCCAGGTGGACACCCCCGAGTCGGGCGGCGAACCCAACGTCTGGCGGGTCACGCCGGGCGCCCTGCTGGGCCGGGACCTGACCATCGAGCCGGACCTGTCCAACGCCCAGCCGTTCCTGGCGGCGGCGCTGGTGACCGGCGGCAAGGTGGTCGTCCCGGACTGGCCGGCCCGTACCACCCAGCCCGGTGACCGGCTGCGGGAGATCTTCACCGAGATGGGCGGTTCCTGCGAGCTGACCGAGTTCGGGCTCGTGTTCACCGGTTCCGGGTCGGTCCACGGTGTCGACGTGGACCTCGGCGAGGTCGGCGAGCTGACGCCCGGCATCGCGGCCGTGGCGGCGCTCGCGGACTCCCCGTCGACCCTGCGGGGCGTGGCCCACCTCCGGCTGCACGAGACGGACCGGCTGGCCGCGCTGACCAAGGAGATCAACGAGCTCGGCGGCGACGTCACCGAGACCGCCGACGGTCTGCACATCCGCCCGCGCCGGCTGCACGGCGGGATCTTCCACACCTACGAGGACCACCGCATGGCCACCGCCGGCGCGATCATCGGCCTCGCGGTCGAGGGCGTGCAGATCGAGAACGTGGCGACCACGGCGAAGACCCTGCCGGACTTCCCCGAACTGTGGACCGGGATGCTCGGGGCGTAGGGGTTCATCATGCGTCGCTACGGCAAGCACACCGACGAGGACGACATCCGCTCCCGCCCCAACCGCAAGGGCAACCGGCCGCGCACCCACATCCGGCCCAAGCACGAGGACGCGGCCTCGGGCATGGTCCTCACCGTCGACCGGGGCCGGCTGACCTGCCTCGTCGACGACCGGACCGTACTGGCGATGAAGGCCCGTGAGCTGGGCCGCAAGGCGGCGGTGGTCGGCGACCGGGTGGCGATCGTGGGCGACCTGTCCGGCGACAAGGACACGCTCGCGCGGATCGTGCGGATCGAGGCGCGCGCGTCGGTGCTGCGCCGTACCGCGGACGACGACGACCCCTACGAGCGGGTCGTCGTCGCCAATGCCGACCAGCTCGCCGTCGTCACCGCCCTCGCCGACCCCGAACCCCGCCCGCGGCTGATCGACCGCTGCCTGGTCGCGGCGTACGACGGCGGTCTGACGCCGCTGCTGGTGCTGACCAAGTCGGACCTCGCGCCGCCGGACAAGCTGCTGGAGCTGTACGGCGACCTCGACATCCCGTACGTCGTGACCAGCCGCGCGGAACTGGAGAGCGGCGAGGCCGTGGACCGGGTACGGGAGCAGCTGGACGGCCGGATCACCGCGTTCGTGGGGCACTCCGGGGTCGGCAAGACGACGCTGGTCAACGCGCTGGTACCGGAGGAACGACGGCGTACGACCGGACATGTCAACGCGGTGACCGGGCGGGGGCGGCACACGACGACGTCCGCGCTGGCGCTGCCGCTGTCGGGTACGGAGGGCTGGGTGATCGACACCCCGGGCCTGCGGTCCTTCGGGCTCCACCACGTCGACCCGTCCCGGGTGATCCACGCCTTCCCCGATCTGCAGCCGGGCACGGAGGGCTGTCCGCGCGCGTGCAGTCACGACGAGCCGGACTGCGCGCTGGACGCGTGGGTGGCCGAGGGGCACTCGGATCCGGCACGGCTGTACTCGCTGCGGCGGCTGCTGGCGACACGGGAGCGCACGGAGGGCGACTGACCTCCGCGTTGTTTGTCGTGGCCTCCGGACGGTAAGTGCATAATCGCACCGAGCCGGACCCGAACCCGTCGAACCTGACGAAGCGGTCACTGTGCGTGGGGAATGCGGGAGGACGACACATGGTGTGGCTGCTGGTCATAGTGGCCGGGTTGCTCGAGACCGGCTTCGCCGTGTGCCTGAAGCTGTCGCACGGCTTCACCCGGCTGTGGCCGACCATCGCGTTCTGCGCGTTCGCGCTGGGCAGCTTCGGGCTGCTGACCCTGGCGCTGAAGAAGCTGGACGTGGGACCCGCGTACGCGGTGTGGACGGGCATCGGCGCGGCGGGGACGGCCATCTACGGGATGGTGTTCCTCGGGGACCTGGTGTCGACGCTGAAGATCGTGTCGATCACGTTCGTGATCATCGGCGTGATCGGGCTGCAGTTGTCGGGGTCCGCGCACTGAGTACCCGCTACGGCACCACCGGAGGCCGGTGCAGGGCGCCGCGCACCAGGTCGGCGATGTCGTTGTCGGCCGGGGGTGCGACGACGCAGGACAGGGCGAGGCGGACCACCAGCTCGCAGGACCGGGCCAGGTCGGCGGTGTCGGACCTTCCGGCGCCGGGGCCGGCCAGGACGGTGACGGCACGGTCGCGGACGAGGGCGACGAAGTCGGCGGGTGAGGGCAGCGGGCCGTCGGCGCGGCGCTGCGCGGACACGGCGGAGCCGGACGCCACCGCCGCGAGACCCGGGGCGGGCAGGCGTTCGCCCCAGCAGCCGGTGAGCATGGCGCGGACCAGGGCGTTCTCCCGGGCGCTGGCGGTGGTCCACTCGGCGGTCGCGGTCAGCCGGTCGCGCGGGTCGGAGTGGCCGGTGAGGGCGCGGTCCACACCGGCGAGGTAGCCGTCCGCCTCCCTGCGGACGAGGGCCCGGGCGAGGCCGTCCTTGCTGCCGAACTCGTTGTACAGCGTCTGGCGGGAGACCCCGGCCGCGGCGGCCACGTCCACCATCCGCACCGCGGACCACGGGCGACGCGCCAGTGCCGTGCAAGCGGCGTCCAGCAGAGATTCCCGCGCTGCAGGCATCTTCGCCTCCCTCGGGGCGAGCGGCCGACCCTGCGGTTAGATTTGACGCGCCGTCGGGCACTGTCAAGGGTTCGCGGGACCCGCCCCCGGTAGCCCCGCACCGATCTCGGCAGATACCGTTCGTCGCATGCCCGACTACCTTGACGACCTGCGTCTCGCCCATGTCCTGGCGGACGCCGCCGACGCCGCGACGATGGAACGGTTCAAGGCTCTCGACCTCAAGGTGGAGACCAAACCGGACATGACGCCGGTGAGTGAGGCGGACAAGGCCGCCGAGGAACTCATCCGCAATCACCTCAGGCGCGCCCGCCCGAGGGACGCGGTCCTGGGCGAGGAGTACGGGGTGGAGGGCACGGGGCCGCGGCGCTGGGTGATCGACCCGATCGACGGCACCAAGAACTACGTGCGCGGGGTCCCCGTGTGGGCGACGCTGATCTCCCTGATGGAGGCCGGCGGTGGGGGTACCTCCCGCTCGAGCGCGGCCGAGAGCGGGGGAGGCTTCCAGCCGGTCGTCGGCGTGGTCTCCGCCCCCGCCCTCGGCCGCCGCTGGTGGGCCGCGCAGGGGCACGGCGCCTTCGCCGGCCGCAGCCTGTCGTCGGCCTCCCGGCTGCACGTCTCCCGCGTCTCCAAGCTCTCCGACGCCTCCTTCGCGTACTCCTCGCTCAGCGGCTGGGAGGAGCAGGGGCGGTTGGACGGCTTCCTCGACCTCACCCGCGAGGTGTGGCGCACACGCGCGTACGGCGACTTCTGGCCGTACATGATGGTCGCCGAGGGATCGGTGGACCTGTGCGCCGAGCCGGAGTTGTCGCTGTGGGACATGGCGGCCACCGCGATCGTGGTCACGGAGGCGGGCGGTGGCTTCACCGGGCTCGACGGCCGCCCCGGACCGCACAGCGGCAACGCGGCCGCGTCGAACGGGCTGCTGCACGACGAGTTGCTGGGGTATCTCAACCAGCGCTACTGAGCGGCACGGGGTGAGCGTGCGCGCCCCCGATCGGCCGCACGCGCCCTCTTGTTGACCCCCGCTTTACCTGCCACTCTGAGAGCTCCCCCACTTGTGAACTTGTGAAATCGCGAACGAGCGGGCTTCCGCGCCCATGACCTCGCGTTTTCCGGTAGGAGGTGGCTCCATCCATGCTCGTCCGTGACGCCATGAGCACCGTGGTCCTCACCATCGGCCCCGCCCACACCCTCCGCCAGGCCGCCGCCCTGATGTCCGCCCGCCGGGTGGGCGCGGCCGTGGTCCTCGATCCCGACGGCACCGGCATCGGCATCCTCACCGAACGGGACGTGCTCAACTCCGTCGGGCTCGGCCAGGACCCCGACACCGAGCGCGCCCACGCCCACACCACCACCGACGTCGTGTTCGCCGCCCCGTCCTGGACCCTGGAGGAGGCCGCTGCCACCATGACCCACGGCGGTTTCCGCCACCTGATCGTCCTCGACCGCGGCGGGCCCGCCGGCATCGTCTCGGTCCGCGACATCATCCGCTGCTGGGCACTGGAGCGACGGCGGACCCAGCAGGTGCCGGCGTAGTGACATGCGAAGCGGGCCGGCCCCCGAGAGGGGGTCCGGCCCGTGTTTCGACAAGCGGTCCAGCGCTGGTATCAGCCGCGCAGGGCCTGGACCGCGGCCTCCAGCCGCTTGCCGAAGTCCTCGTCCGCCTGACGGAAGTTGTTGATCGCGCGCTCGGCGATGTCGTCGCGCGTGACCCCGGAGATGGCGTTCGCCAGGTTGCTCACCAGGCGCTCCTTCTCCTCCTCCGTCATCAGCCGGTACAGGTTGCCCGCCTGCACGAAGTCGTTGTCCTCGGCGTGGACGGGTGTGACCGTCTCACCGGTGACACCGGTCACCGCGACGGGCTGCCACAGCGGACGGCCGGTCTGGGCCGGGCCGCCGAAGCTGTTCGGCTCGTAGTTCTTCGCACCGTTGTGGCGGCCGTCGTACAGGTAGCCGTCACGGGAGTTGGTGCGCGCCTCGGTGGCGTGCGGGCGGTTCACCGGCAGCTGGTCGGCGTTGATGCCGATGCGGTAGCGCTGGGCGTCGCTGTAGCCGAAGAGACGGCCCTGGAGCATCTTGTCCGGGGAGGGACCGATGCCCGGCACGAAGTGGGCGGGGCTGAACGCGGACTGCTCGACCTCGGCGAAGATGTTCTCCGGGTTGCGGTTGAGCTCCAGCTTGCCGAACTCGATCAGCGGGTAGTCCGCGTGCGGCCAGACCTTGGTCAGGTCGAACGGGTTGAAGCGGTACGTGGCCGCCTCGGCCGCCGGCATCACCTGGACGGAGACGGTCCAGGACGGGAAGTCGCCGCGCTCGATGGCCTCGCGCAGGTCCCGCTGGTGGGAGTCGGGGTCCTTGCCCGCGAGGACCTCGGCCTCCTCGGCGGTCAGGTTCTTGATGCCCTGGTCCGTCTTGAAGTGGTACTTGACCCAGAAGGCCTCGCCGGCCTCGTTGTTCCACTGGTAGGTGTGCGAGCCGAAGCCGTCCATGTGGCGGTACGACGCCGGGATGCCGCGGTCACCGAACAGCCAGGTCACCTGGTGCGTGGACTCCGGCGACAGACCCCAGAAGTCGAAGACGTTGTCCGCCTCCGTCGAGCCCGTGTACGGGTCGCGCTTCTGCGTGTGGATGAAGTCCGGGAACTTGATCGCGTCCCGGATGAAGAACACCGGGGTGTTGTTGCCGACGAGGTCGTAGTTGCCCTCCTCGGTGTAGAACTTCAGCGCGAAACCGCGCGGGTCGCGCACGGCGTCCGGGGCGCCCAGGTTGCCGGCCACCGTCGAGAAGCGCAGGAAGGTCTCCGTCTGCTTGCCGACCTCGGAGAGGAACGCGGCACGCGTGTACCGCGTGACATCGGCGGTCACCGTGAAGGTGCCGTAGGCACCGGCACCGCGGGCGTGCACCACACGCTCCGGGATGCGCTCACGGTTGAAGTGGGCCAGCTTCTCCAGAAGGAGCTGGTCCTGAACGAGGACCGGGCCACCGACGCCCGCGGTCTCGCTGTTCTGGTTGTCGGCTACCGGGGCACCGGCCTCCGTAGTGAGCGGTCCCTGCGTCACGTGCGCCTCCTGCGTCATTGCTGACCAACCCTGTGCCTTGGCCAAAACCGATCTCGATCCTACAATGGACAATGTCTAAGTCAAGTAAAGCTCCAAAGTCACACCCGTTCGGGATTCCTGTCCCCCTGCTGTTAGGCTGGTGCTATGAGTGACCTTCTGGAACGGCTTCGCGGACGTGGATGGCGGATGACCGCGCAGCGCCGTGTCGTGGCCGAGGTCCTCGACGGCGAACACGTTCACCTGACGGCCGACGAGGTGCACGCCAGGGCTGTCACCAGGCTGCCCGAGATCTCCCGGGCGACCGTCTACAACACCCTGGGCGAGCTGGTCTCGCTCGGTGAGGTGCTGGAGGTCGCCACGGACAAGCGGGCCAAGCGGTACGACCCCAACGCGCACCGTCCGCACCACCACCTGGTGTGCGCGCAGTGCGGCGCGATCCGCGACGTCCACCCGATCGGCAATCCGCTGGCCGACCTCCCCGACACGGAGCGCTTCGGTTTCACGGTCTCCGGCGTAGAGGTGACGTACCGCGGAGTCTGCCCGAACTGCGCGGCGGCGTAGGCGCCGCGCACACCCACAAGCGAAAGCCCCGGCATCCGATGGATGCCGGGGCTAAAGGCCGAGGGCCGGAACCCTTTCGGATTCCGGCCCTCGGCCTTCAGTAGCGGGGACAGGATTTGAACCTGCGACCTCTGGGTTATGAGCCCAGCGAGCTACCGAGCTGCTCCACCCCGCGTCGATGAATGAAACACTACGTCAAGACGTCCGACGGAAGCAAATCCGTTCCGCAGCCGCGGGCAGCCGTGCCGCAGGGCGGCACGGGCGGCACCCCGCAAACGCCGGGCCGCGCAATCCGCCCCCGCCCTGCGCGGCCTCACGCAGACAGTTCCTCACGCAACGCGTCCCGCAGCCGAGTGGCCCGCTCCGCGACCGCCGCCGGCCCCAACGCCACCGCCCGCTCCGCCCACCGCTGCCCCTCCGCGAGCTCACCTCGCCGCGCGTAGACCAGCGCAAGCCGCAGCGCCGCCCGCCCGTGCCCCGCATCGGCCGCCCGGGTCCACCACGCGGCCGCCTCCGGCTCGCTGCCCTCACGAGCCAGCAGCAACCCCAGATTGAAGGCACCGTTACGGGACCCGGCCTCCGCCGCCTCCCGGTACCACCGTGCCGCCTCGACCACGTCCCCCCGCGCCGCCGCGAGCATCCCGACCCGCACCTGCGCCCGCCGGTGCCCCTGGGAGGCCGCCCGCTCGTACCACTCCTCGCACTCGCTGCGCCGGTTCACCGGCTCCCCCAGCTCGTGCGCGGGCTCCGGCGGTCTACGGGCATCCAGCACCGTCGCCAGCCGGTACGCGGCCTCCGCGCTCCCCCCGCCCGCCGCACACCGCAGGAACCGTTCCGCCTCGCTCTCCTCGCCCTCCCGCAGCCGCGCCATCCCGACCTGGAGCGCCGCCTCCATGTGTCCGGCGGCCGCCGCCCGCTCGTACCAGCGCAGCGCGGACCGCTCCTCGCCCCGGCCCGCGTGCAGGATGCCGAGGTTGAAGGCGGCGTCCACGCTGCCGGTCTCCGCGGCCTTGGAGAACCACGGCTCCGCACCGGTCTCGTCCCCGGCCCGCAGCAACAGGATCGCCAGCGCGTTCGCCGCCTCGCGGTGACCGGCGTACGCGGCCCGGCGGTACCACTGCTCGGCCTGGGCGGTCCGGCCCTGGTCGGCGCAGAGCAGCCCGAGGTTGTACGCGCCGTTGATGTCACCGGCGTCCATCGCGGCCCGGTACCAGCGCTCGGCGGTCTGGGTCTCGCCCCGCTCGGCGTGCAGCGCGCCCAGCGCGTTGGCGGCGTTGCCGTCGCCGTCCTGCGCGGCCCGCAGCCACCACACGGCGGCGTTCTCGGTGTCCCCGGCGTCGCGCAGCAGGAAGCCGAGTGCGCAGGCGGCCCGGGCCTCGCCGTCCTTGGCGGAGGTCAGGTACCAGCGGCCGGCCTCCTTGAGCTCGCCGCGCCGCTCCAGGATCGCCCCGAGGTGGAGCGCGGCCCGGCGGTGTCCACGCGCGGCGGCCTGGCGGTACCACTGCTCGGCCTCCCGCACCAGCGAAGCACCGTCGTCGTCGCTCTCCCGTGCGGCCCTGCGGTCCAGCGCGCGGGCCAGCCGGTACGCCCCTTCCCGGTGCCCCCGCTCGGCGGCGGCCCGCATCCAGCGCTCGGCCCCGGCCGTGTCCCCGCGATGTTCCAGCAGGTCGGCGAGGGCGTACGCGCCGAGGGTGTGGCCCTGCTCGGCGGACTGGCGCAGCCAGTACTCGGCGGCGGGTTCGTCCCCGCGCTCCCGGTGGTGGCGGCCGAGCGCGTGGGCCGCCGCGGTGGAACCGGCCACGGCGGCGATCCGCCACCAGCCCGCCGCCTCGTCGGCGTAGCCCCGCTGGTGCAGCAGGACACCCAGGTTGTTGGCGGCGGCGCGGTCGCCCGCCGCGATGGCGGCACGCAGATGGGGTTCGGCTCCGTCGAGGTCACCGCGGCGCAGCAGCATGGCGCCGAGGACACTCATCGCCTCGACGTCACCGGCCTCGGCGGCAAGCCTCTGACGCAATTCCTCGGCCGCCTCGTCGGCGGCCTCCCCCGTCTCGTCGCGGGGGTCCTCCCGAGGGGAGGACTGCACAAAACGCCCTGTCCCGAACAGAGTTGCCTTGTCCCCCATAACATCCATCGTCGCACCACCTGCAACCTGGGTACACCTGGTATACCGCAGTCAGTGAGGTCACTACAGCGTTTTGTCGACATGCCCACAGAGAGACAAGTCAAACACAGATCCGCCAACTCCCGTCGGCGGCACGACCGTCACCTGCCCAAGCACATGCGTTCGCCCATCACAAAGGCCCGGATTCCTTGAGGAATCCGGGCCTTTGGTGTCGCCTACTTCGCGACTTCAGTAGCGGGGACAGGATTTGAACCTGCGACCTCTGGGTTATGAGCCCAGCGAGCTACCGAGCTGCTCCACCCCGCGCCGTTGTGTTCCAACCGTAGCACGGCGCGGGAGGGGTGTTTGACCAGCCTGCTCGCTAACTGCTCGGGCTCGCGTCGGGACTGGGACTGCTGCCCCCGCCGCCGGCGCCGCCACTCCCTTCGGCCGACTGGGCCTCCTCGGCCCTGCGCAACGCGTCCTCCAGGTCCTTCTGCGCCTTGCCGTAGGCCTCCCAGTCGTTCTTCTTCAGGGCTTCCTGGCCGGCCTCGAATGCCTTCTGGGCGTCGTTCAGCGCCTCCTGGACCGTTGGGCTGTCGGACGTCGGCGGTGGCGTCGTGCCTTCCTCCTCACCGGTTCCCTCGTCCTCGCCCGGTGGTGGCTCGGTGGTCGTGCCCTCACCCCCGAAGACCTTGTTGAGGGCCTGGTCGAGAGTGTCCTCGAAGGCGGTCTGGCCTCCGTAGGTCACCAGCACCTTCCGCAGCAGCGGGTACTTCAGTCCACCACCACGTACGTAGACCGGCTCCACATAGAGCAGTCCTCCGTCGAGCGGGACGGCCAGCAGGTTGCCGTACTCGACCTCGGAGTCGCCGCCTCTCAGCAGCCTGATGGACTCGGCGATGTTCTGTTCGGAGTTGAACTGGCTCTGGACCTGTTTGGGTCCGGCGGCCGTGGTGCTGGTCGGCAGTTTCAGCACTCTGATCTTGCCGTAGTCCTTCGTGCCCGGATCGGCGTTCACCGCCATGAAGGCACTGAGGTTGTCCCGGCCGTTCGGTGTCAACGTCGTGGTGAGCGAGAAGGTCTGCTCCTGCTGGTCGGGCATCTTCATGCTCAGGTAGTACGGAGGCACCGCGTCGCCCGTCTTGTTGGTCGGGTCGTCCGGCACCTGCCACACCTCGCTGCCCGAGAGGAACGTCGTGGCGTCCTTCACGTGGTAGCGGGTCAGCAGTTCGCGCTGCACCTTGAACAGGTCCTGCGGGTACCGCAGATGGGCCATCAGCGCGCCGGAGATCTCGGTCTTCGGCTGCACCGTGTCCGGGAAGGCCTTCATCCAGGTCTTCAGGACGGGGTCCTCGGTGTCCCACTGGTAGAGCTTGACCTCGCCGCTGTACGCGTCGACGGTCGCCTTCACCGAGTTGCGGATGTAGTTGACCTGGTTCTGCTGGGCCACCACCGCACGCTGGTCGTTGGTGGCGGTCAGCGAGTCGGCCGTGGTGTCACCGAGGGTCGTCCGCGACGCGTACGGATAACCGTTGGTGGTCGTGTAGGCGTCGACGATCCACTGGATACGGCCGTCCACGACCGCCGGGTAGGCGTCGCCGTCGATGGTCAGCCACGGGGCGATCGCCTCGACGCGCTCCTTGGGCGTGCGGTTGTACAGGATCCGCGAACCCTCGCCGATCGCACCCGAGTACAGGATCTGCGGCTCGCTGAACGCGACCGCGTAGGCGGCCCGGTTGATCGGGTCGGCGAGGTTGACGCCGCTGTCGCCCTTGTAGCTGTACGTCTTCTCGCCGTTGTCGTCGGAGTAGTCGATCTCCTTCTGGGGACCGCCGACGATCGAGTACGTCGTCGTCCGCTCGCCGTAGTAGACGCGCTGCTCGTACGACCCGAGGTCGCCCTGGGAGGGCAGGTCGGACTCGGTGAACTCGGGACGGCCGCCGGCGTCGGCGCTGGTGCCCTCGGCGGCGACGACTCCGTATCCGTGCGTGTACCGGAAGTGGTCGTTGATCCAGTTCCGCTTCGGGATGCCGTTGAGGTTCAGCTCGCGCAGACCGATGACCGTGTCCTGGTCCTTGCCGTCCTTGTTGTACCGGTCCACGTCCAGGTTGGTCGGGAACGCGTAGTAGTTCCTGATCTGCTGAAGCTGCTGGAACGTCGGCGAGACGATGTTCGGGTCCATGATCCGGATGCTCGCCGTGTCGCCGACGTCGTCCCGCAGCTGGGTCTTGTCCTCGGTCTGGCTGATGCCCGGGTACTCGGTGACCTGCGAGTCGTCGATGCCGTAGGCCTCACGCGTGGCCTTGAGGTTCTTCTCGACGTACGGCGCTTCCTTGGCCTGCTCGTTCGGCTGGACCTGGAACTTCTGCACGATCGCCGGGTACAGGCCGCCGATGAGGATCGCCGACAGCACCATCAGGCCGAAACCGATCACGGGCAGCTGCCAGGTGCGCCGCCACAGGGTGGCGAAGAACAGCAGCGCGCAGATCACGGCGATGCAGAACAGGATCGTCTTGGCCGGCAGATAGGCGTTGGCGTCGACGTACCGCAGGCCCGTCCAGCTGTCGGTGGCCTTGAAGTCGCTCGACTTCACCGCCAGTCCGTACCGGTCGAGCCAGTAGGCGACCGCCTTCAGGGCGACGAAGACACCGAGGAGCACCGACAGGTGTCCGGTGGCCGCGGCCGTGGCGCGCGCGCCCGGGCTGGTGATGCGCAGCCCGCCGTACAGGTAGTGGGTGAGCGCGGCGGCGATCAGCGCCAGGATCGTGGTGGCGAAGCCGAAGCCGAGCAGGAACCGGTACCAGGGCAGGTCGAAGGCGTAGAAGGAGACGTCGAGCTTGAACTGCGGGTCCTTCTGGCCGAAGGACACGCCGTTGACCCACATCAGCCAGGTCCGCCACTGGCTCGACGCCGAGGCGCCGGCGATCAGGCCCACCAGCGCGGTGATGCCGAGCAGCAGCCACTTCTTGTACGGGGCGATGCCCATCCGGTACCGGTCGAGGTTCTGCTGCTCCATCGACATGGCGCTCAGCGGCGGCCGCATCCGGTGTGCCAGCCAGATGTTGAAGCCGACCGCGAGGGCCATCAGCAGACCGAAGACGAAGAAGAGCCCGATCTTGGTCCACAGGGTCGTCGTGAACACGGACGAGTAGTTGACCGAGCGGTACCACAGCCAGTCGGTCCAGAAGCCCGCGAACATGGTGAACACCATGCCGAGGACGGCCAGGACGCCCAGTGTCATGAGCAGGGTCCGGACCCGCCGGGACGGGCGGCCCACTCTGATCCGTGGCCCCGTCGGGCCTCCGCCGCGGTCCGGCATCTGGAAAGCCAAGGTAGGCACCTCGAAGTTCGCTGTTGATTCGTCAGGCCCGCGTCTTCACGGACCGTGCGTGGTCCCCCGTGATCGTGGGCCCACACCTATGCAACTTACTCACGCTTTACTCGGTTCCCGATTCCGGCCAGGAACGAGAGAGGATTGTGACCATGTCCAACACACCCATGGCGGCCAACCCGCTCACCCGCGCCGTGCTCGAGATCGACGAGTACGTCTCCGGCCTCGGCTGGGACCAGCCCGCCCGCCTGTTCGCCCTCGTCGACACCGCCCGGCTGCGGGCCGAACAGCCCTCGCTCGCGGACCGGCTCGATCTGGGCCGCGAACAGGAGACAACCGCTCTCACCCCGATCGAGCAGGACGAGATTCCAACGGGCAAGCCGCTCGACGAGTTCCTGGGCACCATCGCCTGGCCCGACGCGGTGGCCGGCTGCGCCCTGACCGTGGAGCGGCTGATGCTGCCGCCGTCGGCCGAGGCCCAGGTCCCGAAGGGGCTGGGCGAAGCCGCCCTGACGAAGTGGGTGGCGGAGCACCCGGAGCGTCAGGAGGTGCGGATGACGGTCGCGGTGCTGCGCGACGGTACCCGCGAGTCGGCTCTCCGGCTGCGCGAGAAGGACTCCCCCACGGAGGTCCTCACCGGTTCCGAGCTGGTTCCCGGCCTGGCGGAGGCGTTGACGGCGACCTTCGAGGAGTAGCCGGCCCGGTCAGGAGGCCGTGCACTTCGGCAGGTCGGCGGTGTCGCCGGAGCGGATGTCCTTCAGCGCGCCCAGGGCGTCGTCGATGGTGTCCACCTTCACCAGGGTGAGGCCCTCCGGGGTTTCCTCGGCGGCGGACGCGCAGTTGTCGGCGGGCGTGAGGAAGTACCGGGCGCCCTTGCTGCGCGCGCCGACCGTCTTCATCTCGATCCCGCCGATCGGCCCGACCTTGCCGTCGTCGTCGATCGTTCCGGTGCCGGCGACGAACTCGCCGCCGGTCAGGCTGCCCGGGGTGAGCTTGTCGTAGATGCCGAGGGCGAACATCAGGCCCGCGCTCGGCCCGCCGACATCGGCGAGCTTGATGTCGATGGTGAACGGGAAGGTGTGGTCGGTCCCGGCGGAGATCCCGACGATGGCGCGCTTCTCGCCGCCGTCCTCGGAGGCCGTGGTGGTGATCGTCACCTTCTCGGTCTTCGTCGCCGTCCGGTTCTCCTTCTCGGCGGCGGCCTGCTCCTTGGCGGGCACGATCGTGAAGACGACATCCTCGCCCGGCTTGTGCTCGGTCACCAGCTCGGCGACGTCGGCCGGCTCCTTCACCGCCTCACCGTCGACGGTCTTGATCACGTCGCCCGCGTGCAGACTGCCCTCGGACGGGGACCCCTTGACCACCGTGGAGACGATCACCCAGGACTTCACCGGGACGTCGAGTTCCTTCAGGGCCGCGACCTTGGCGCTCTCCTGGGACTGGCTGAACTCCTCGGCGTTCTCCTGGGTGGACTCCTCCTCCGTCTTGCCGTCGGGGTAGAGGGTCTCGTGCGGGACCACCTTGTTGTCGTGTGCGAGCCATCCGTAGACGGCCTCGACGAGGTTCATCCGGTAGTCGGCGCTGGTCACCCGCACCGTGGTCATGTTGAGGTGACCGTCCGTCGGGTAGGTTTTGTGCCCGTCGATCTGCAGCACCGGCTCGCCGTCGTGCTCGCCCAGCGTGTTCACCGTCGGCCCCGGGGACATCTCCGAGTAGGGCACGGGGATGAACACTCCCGCGCACAGGAGCGCGATCAGTATCAGGGTGGAGGCGAGCATCGTCGCGGTGCGGCGTGGCATGCCTCGACAGTACGGGACATGCCTGTCAGCGCACCGTCAGGGCCGCCCGGACGGGCGGCCCTGCTCGCGTCGTACACCGTGACCTGTTGTTTTCGGCCTTCAGCTACCCGAGCTCGGCTTTTCCATGGCCTCGCGGAACCGGGCGTAACCGATGAGTTCGGGACCATCACTCCGCACCTTGCGGGTGCGATTGGCCCAACTGCCCCACAGTCCCGCTCCGATCGCGGCCACAAGCGGAATCAGCAACCAGGCAAGCGCCGCCATGCCGACCTCCCAACCCCATGAGCGTCCGCAACACTGACTGATCAGCAGATTAACCATCCGCAGTGACAACGCTCACGCCAGGGGTGGGGTTACGCAACCGGAGGTCCGGGCCGCTCAGCGGTCACCCACCCGCCCTCCCGTCACCCGACCACCACCCCCCAACGACGGCACTACACGCCGACCCGCCCTCCCGTCACCCGACCACCACCCCCCAACGACGGCACTACGCGCCGACCCATTCCTCTGTCCCGTCCGAGAACCGCTGGTGCTTCCAGATGGGCACCTCGTGCTTGAGGTCGTCGATCAGCTTCCGGCAGGCCTCGAACGCCTCCCCCCGGTGCGGGCACGACACGCCGACGACCACGGCGAGGTCCCCGACCCGGAGGCCCCCCACACGGTGCACGGCGGCCAGCGCCCGAACGGGGTACTCGGCGGCCACCTTCTCGGCGATCCGCCGCATCTCGTCCTCGGCGCTGGGGTGACACGAATAGCCGAGCTCGTCGACGTCGGCACCCCCGTCGTGATTGCGTACGGTCCCCACGAACAGCGCCGTCCCGCCGGCCGCGTCGTCCCCGACCGCGCGGAGGATCTCGTCCACGGACAGCGGCGTGTCGCGTATCGAGATCAGCTTGATCGGGTCCTGTGCGGCCTGCTCACCGGGGTGATCGTGCATGGATGCCATGTCCCCATCGTGCCCCACCCCTACGACAACACGGAACAGCGTCATCGCCCGGCACGCGCGCGTGCCGGTTCAGGTCCTCCCGCAGGAGGCACGTCAGATCCGGCGCCGGGCCTTGCGTGCCCGTCGTACCACCGCGGCCGCACCCAGCAGGGCCACCGTCGCTCCCGCGGCGCCCGCCGCCGTCGCGTCCTTGCGCCCCAGTCGCCGGCCGGCGACCGTGTGCCTGCCGGACACCTCCTCCAGCAGCTCCGCGAGCACCTCCTCGTTGGTGTGCGCGGGCCGCCACCCGGCGTCGTGCAGCCGGCTCCCGCTCACCACCCAGGGGTGCATCGTGTACGCCAGGTCACCGGCCGGGGACGGGGTGAGCCCGATCCGGTGCAGCCGGGCCGCCGCGCCGAGCGCGACCGCCGACGGCAGCTCCATCCGCCGGATCCCGCTGAGCTCCTCGACCTCCTCCTGCTCCAGCCATCCGTCGCAGCCGACGGCCAGCTCACCGTCGACCTTCTCCAGGACGGCGTACTCCAGGGCGCTGCACAGATCCTCGACGTGGCAGAACTGCCACGCGGGACGCGACCCGGCCACCACGAGCAGCCTGGGCGACTCGAAGTACCTGGTCAGTGCGGTGTCGGTGCCTCCCACCAGCACGGCGGGGCGCACGACCGTGACATTGAGTCCCGGGTGCGCCCTGGGCGCCCGGCGAGCGAGCCGCTCGACCTCCAGGAGGTCGCCGACGCCCGTTGCCTCCGCCGTGGCCCGCAGCTCCGCGTCCTCGGACAGCGGCAGCTCGTTGTCCGGCAGCGCCCCGTAGACCATCGTCGACGTGCACAGCACCACGCGGTGCACCCCGGCGGCCGCGGCGGCCGTCAGCACCGTCTGCGTGCCCCGCACGTTGTAGGCCGTCCGGGCGGCGCCATCGGTCTCCAGATCGAGGTCGAGCGCCAGATGGACCACCACGTCGGCCCCGCGCAGCTTCTCCGCGATGGCCGGATCCCGTACGTCCAGGATGTGCCAGCGTGCCTCGTCGCATTCGCCGCGCCGCTCGTCGATGGCGATGACCTGCTTGATCTCCTCCGAGGCTGCGAGCCGCGCGGTGAGCAGCGCGCCGACACCGGACGCGGCACCGGTGACCGCGACGACGGGCCCGCGCGCCGCGGGGCCGGTTGACTTGTTTCGCGCTGCGCGAACCTGTGGATCTGGGGAACTCACCGGGCGTCTCCAGCGGTTGTCTTCAGTACGAGCGCAAGCGACGCGTACGTACCAGGTGGCATCCATCCTGCCGCAGGCCTGCTGTCGGCGAAGCACCGAGGCCCGAACCGCTTCAGGTGTCTACGCTGGGTGGTGTTGTCGGGCAACCGCGCCGCCGGAAAGAACCGGCGGCCCTACCAGCCGAGGAAACCCGTGAGTGACACCCCATTCGGATTCGGCCTTCCGCCGGAGGAGCCGGACGACGGCGACGAGGGCAAGAAGAAGGACCCGCAGAGCGGTGGTGGTCAGGGCCCGGCCAACCCGTTCGGCTTCGGCACGCCCGGAGCCGGAGGCTTTGGCGGCCCGGGCGCGGACAATCCGTTCGCCGCGATGTTCGGGTCGCTGAACCCCACCGACCTGGGCGCAGCGTTCCAGCAGCTCGGCCAGATGCTCTCCTACGAGGGCGGGCCGGTGAACTGGGACATGGCCAAGCAGATCGCCCGGCAGACCGTCTCGCAGGGCACCGCCGAGGGCTCGAAGGACGCGAGCGTCGGCCCCGCCGACCGCAGAGCCGTGGAGGAAGCGGTCCGTCTGGCCGACCTGTGGCTGGACGACGCGACCTCTCTGCCGTCGGGCGCCCACTCCGCCGTGGCCTGGAGCCGCGCGGAGTGGGTCGAGGCCACCCTCCCGGCGTGGCGGGAGCTGGTCGACCCGGTCGCCGAGCGCGTCGGGAACGCGATGGGCGACGTCCTGCCGGAGGAGATGCAGGCCATGGCCGGCCCGCTGATCGGCATGATGCGCTCCATGGGCGGCGCCATGTTCGGCACCCAGATCGGGCAGGCCGTCGGCGTGCTCGCCGGTGAGGTCGTCGGCTCGTCCGACATCGGCCTGCCGCTGGGCCCGGCCAGCCGGGCCGCGCTGCTGCCGCTGAACATCGAGACGTTCGGCAAGGACCTGGGCGTCTCCCAGGAGGAGGTGCGGCTGTATCTCGCCCTGCGCGAGGCCGCCCACCAGCGCCTGTTCGCACACGTCCCGTGGCTGCGTTCGCACCTGTTCGGCGCCGTCGACGGCTACGCGCGCGGGATCAAGGTCGACACCGGCAAGCTCGAGGACGTCGTGGGCCAGTTCGACCCGCAGAACCCCGAGCAGTTGCAGGAGGCCCTCCAGCAGGGCATGTTCCAGCCGGAGGACACGCCGGAGCAGAAGGCCGCCCTGGCCCGTCTGGAGACGGCGCTGGCGCTCGTCGAGGGCTGGGTGGACGCCGTGGTGCACGCCGCGGCCAAGCCGCGGCTGTCGTCGGCCGACGCGCTGCGCGAGACGCTGCGCCGCCGCCGCGCCTCGGGTGGCCCGGCGGAGCAGACGTTCGCCACGCTGATCGGTCTGGAGCTGCGACCGCGCCGGCTGCGCGACGCCTCGCGCCTGTGGGCCTCGCTCACCGACGCGCGCGGAGTCGACGGCCGGGACGCCCTGTGGGCGCACCCGGACATGCTGCCGACGGCGACCGACCTGGACGACCCGGACGGCTTCGTGCACCGCGAGCAGATCGACTTCTCCGAGCTGGACAAGATGCTCGGCGAGGCCGCCGGCAAGCCCGACCTCAAGAAGAAGGACGACGGCGAGGGCCGGAACGAGGACGAGAGCAAGGGCGACGACACCGAGTGAGCCTCCGCGACGACGCGGTCCTCGTGCTCAAGGGGTACGAGGACCAGTCCGAGCTGCGCCGGACCTACCTGGACCATCTCGCGGCGCATCCGGACGGCATGTGGAAGGCCTGTACGGACGGTCACATCACGGCGAGCGGTCTGGTGATCGATCCCGAGCGGGGCCGGGTACTGCTGACCCTGCACCGGAAGCTGCGAATGTGGCTCCAGATGGGCGGGCACTGCGAGCCGGGTGACGTCTCGCTCGCGGCGGCGGCCCTGCGGGAGGCGACGGAGGAGTCGGGTATCGCGGGACTTTCCCTGGCCCCCGGCGGGCCCGTCCGTCTGGACCGTCATCACACACCGTGTGCCTGGCACCTGGACGTCCAGTACGCGGCGCTGGCTCCGTCCGGAGCCGTGGAGGCGATCAGCGACGAGTCCCTCGACCTGCGCTGGTTCCCGTACGACGAGGTGGCGGACGTGGCCGACACCTCGGTCACCCGTTTGGTGGAAGCGACCCGGACGAGACTGGGTGTCTGACACAGGGGTGAGGGGCGGCCCCCCCGGCGGGGGCCCCCCCCCCCCGGGGGGGGCCCCCGCCCCCCCCCACCCCCCCCCGGGGGGGGGGGCGGCGGCCCCCCCGCCCCCCGGGGGCCGTGCGGGGGGCGCCCCCCCCCCGCCCGGCTGGCCCCGGGGGGGGCCCGGGGCCCCCCCCCGGCCCGCGGCGGGGGGGGGGGGGGGCCCCCCCGGGGGGGGGGGGGCCCCCCCCGGGGGGGCCCCCCCCCACCCCTGTGTCGTCCCCCGTCAGCTCCAGACGTTGCCCTGGTTCTGACCGCGGGCCCCCTGCTGTCCCATGCCGTACTGGGCGGCGACGCCCGAGCCGAGCTGGGCGTTCTGCGGCGGCAGCAGTTCGCTGGGCTGGACGAGCACGAAGCCGCTGCCCATGAAGCTGAGCTCCCAGCCCTCGCCGGTGCTGCCGCGGCGCCGCCACACCCCGGAGGAGTGGGTCTGGGCCTGCATCTGCACGCGCAGGGACGTGGACCAGGCGACGATCGCGTCGGCGTCGCAGTTGACGTACTTGTCCGGCGTCACCTGCATCAGCAGCGGCATGCCCGAGGTCATCAGGGCGACCTTGCCGCGGCCGGTGATGTTGAGCTGGTACTTCCCGGAGCCGGAGATGCCGTACAGGCTGTCGACGGCGATGACCTCGTGGTGCAGCGAGGAGTCCATCGCGAGCACATAGCTGCTGTCGACCGTCAGCCCGTCCTGCTCCACCTCCATGACGTGGACGCGCTGGGCGAGGTTGGCGAGGTAGACGGTGCCCTGCCCGTGGCAGCGCATCAGGTCCAGGCCCTCACCGGTCTGCGCACGCGCGCGTGATGCGCTGTTGCTCTGGAACTCGGCGTCGAACTCGACGAGCCCCTGGTAGGCGACCATGGTGCCCTTGCGGGCGAGGACGTCGTCGTGGCCCTCCAGGGCGACGCGGAGCATCTGCTGGTTCTGCAGGCTCCAGCGCTCCTGGGTCTGCTGGTCGTTGAAGGCGAAAAGCGGGCTCTGCATGGTGTGGTTGCTCCCCCTCAGCCCCGGACCCGGAGACGGTCCGTGCTGTCCTCACTGGGCTGGACGACGACGATGCCCTGACCGGAGAAGGCCATCTGGTATGCCTCTCCGCTGCCGCGGCCGATCAGCGACTGGGCCCGGAAGCTGCGCTTGCCCTTCACCTTGAGGTTCGGGGACCAGGCCACCAGGGCGTCCGGGTCGACGTACGTCTCGTCGTCGCCGCCGCCGCAGTCCACGACGATCGGCTTGCCGCGCGAGGTCAGCGCGACCCAGCCCTGCCCGGAGATCTTGGTGTTCCACAGGCCCTGTCCGGCGAACTTCGCCAGGCCCTTGACCCGCTCCACGCCCCACGTGAGATGGGCGTCGAAGGCGAGCAGGTTGGTGGCGTTGACGGAGATGCCGTCGCCGTTGAGGTTGATCACGACGACGTTGGCGCCGTAGTCGGCGAGGTAGAGCAGGCCGTCGCCGGAGCACTTCATCAGCGGCGCGCCCTCACCGGTCATCCAGTCCTTGGCGATCTGGCGGACGGCCGGCGGGTTGGGCTCGTACTGGACGAACCCTTCGTAGGCGACCATCGACCCCACGCGCGCGAGGAGGTCGTTCCCGGTCTGCATGGCGACCTTCAGCATGTGGTTGCCGTGGTTCTCCATGCGGGCGGTGACGGGGGCGGGGGCGTAGCCCGCGAGTGGCTGGTTCATGACGGGCTCCCTTTAGATCTCGTACGGCTGGACGACGATGAAGTTGCCGGGTGCGCCCCGGAACTGGAGGTTCACGCTCTCCCCGGTGTCGCCGGGGTAGGAGTTGCGGCGCATCCGCACCTGGCTGGAGACAACCACCTGGGAGGCGGCCGACCAGGCGACCACGGCGTTGCAGTCGGCGAAGGTGGTGGGCGTGACCGGCAGCACCACGGGCGTGCCGTGGGTCTTGACGACGATGGTGCCGGTTCCCTGGAACTGCATCGTGAACAGCGCGCCGCCGGGAATGCCGTGTCCCTCGATGCGGCGGACCTCGTACTGCAGGCTCTCGTCGAAGGCGAGGACGTTCTCGGCGGAGACGCACACCGCGTCGCCCTGGAGCTCGATCGGGTGCAGCATCGTGGAGTTCTCGGCGAAGAACACCTGGCCCTGGCCGGTGCAGCGCATCAGCTGCATCTCCTGGCCGGTGGCGTTGCCGACGATGCGGCCGGAGAAGCCGGCGCCCTTGTAACTGAAGTCGACCTTGCCCTGGTAGAGCACCATGCTGCCCTGCCGGGCCAGCACGGGCTGTCCGCCGATGCCGAGGTCGGCGCGGACCAGCTTCTTGTTCTGCTGGGTCCAGCGCTGACCGGTGGGCGTCTCCTTGAACTGCTGGAGCGCGCCGAGCACGCCGGGGCTCTGCGGTGCGCCCTGGGGAGCGCTCTGGGGCGCCCCGTACGGGGCCTGCTGGTGGGGCACCTGTCCGGGCGGGGGCTGCTGTCCGTAGCCCGGAGGGGGCGTGTGCTGTCCGTAGCCGGGCGGCGGGGCGGGTGCCTGCGGTGCCTGTGGCTGTCCGTAGCCCGGGGGCGGCGGGACGGGCTGGCCGTACGGCGGCGGCTGCTGGCCCGGCTGGCCGTAGGGCGCGGGCGCCGGGGGCGGGGGCGGCACCGGGGAGCCGCCGGGCGGGGTGTGCAGGGGGGCGACGATGGTCGGCGCGGCGTGCACCGGCGGCACGGAAGGTGCGGGGGCCGGCGGCGGCGCGAAGCCCTGTGCGGCGGGCTGGGACGCGGGGGCCGGAGCAGGCGCGGGGGCGGGCGGGGCACCGCCGGGTACGCCGAACGCGGGCGGCGCGGTGGCCTGGGCGGGCGGGGCGAAACCGGGCGCGGCGCCACCGGCCTCCGGCTGCTGCTGGGGGGCGGCCGGCTCCTCCTCGGCCACCTCGCCGCCGAAGTTCCGCAGCAGCGCGTCGAGCCCGCCGTCGAAGCCCTGTCCGACGGCGGCGAACCGCCAGACGTCCTTGAAGTAGAAGTCACCCAGCATCACGGCCCGCTCGGTGGAGAACTCCGAGCCGCTGAACGGGTACCGGGCCACTTCCTCGCCGCCCGCGACGATACGGATGTACCCGGGACCGACCTGCGACATCTGCCCGGCACCGTCGAGGGCCGCCGTGAAGGACAGCTTCCTGATCTGCTGCGGGATCCGGTCCAGCGTCACGCGGAACGACTCGGTGTCGCCCGCCTGGGCGCCCAGGAGCTGAACGGACTCCTCGGGGGACTTCGGCTGGTTGTAGAAGATGAAGTACCGGTCGTCGGAGAGCCGCTCCTCGGCGTCGAGGCCGAAGCAGCTGATGTCGAAGGTCAGCCCCGGGCCGGAGACCTGCACACCTACGTACAGATCCGTCCCCGCCGTGAGGTCACTGATCCTGGCCTTGTGGCCGCGTTGGAATTCCCTGGCCATACGTACGACCGTCCCCCATCCCGAATGCGAGTGCGTCGCGCCAGGCTAACGGCAAACTCGGACACCGGATGAAGTCGGTACAGACCCGGTACACAACGCGCGCGTAGGCCTACAGTGCGCCCACTTCGGGCGGTGCTCACATATCGCGCACACCCGGTACATGCGGCAGCCGCTCGGCCGCGACCACCCCTTCGAGGTAGCCACGGGCCCGTTCGGTCCTGGGATACGCCTCCAGCAGCCGCCAGAAACGGGGCCCGTGCCCGGGCACCAGCAGATGCGCCAGCTCGTGGCAGAGGACGTAGTCGACGACGTACTCGGGCATGCCCTGCAGACGGTGCGACAGCCGGATGCTTCCCTCGGACGGGGTGCACGAGCCCCAGCGCGTGTTCTGGTTGGTGACCCAGCGCACCGAGCCGGGCCTGGCCCGCCCGTCGAAGTACTGGTCGGACAGCCGTCGGGCGCGCTCGGCCAGCTCCGTGTCCCCGAGTGTCCGCCTGCTCTCCTGTGCGGCCAGCTTGTCGAGCATGACGGTCACCCAGCGCTGCTCCTCCGCCTCGGACATCCGGGCGGGGATGAGCACGACGGTGCGATCGCCCTCGCGGTACGCGGAGACCGTTCTGCGGCGGCGGGCGCTCCTGCGGACCTCGATCGCGCTCGCCCGTGAGCCGTTCGTCGGCTGGCTCGTCGTGCTGCGCTGTGGCGTTCCGGCGCGGTGCAGTGGGTCGGCGGGCACGCCCCGACGGTACCCGCTGCACACGGGGAAGTCTTGGCTCCGGGACGGTTCCATGGCGATCCCCCCCACCGGGCGCCGGATTTGTACGATGAATCCCGCCGCCTGTGGACAACTTTCGGCGGCCTTCGGCCCGTCCCGGCATGCTGGCATGTGTCGGACGAGCCGCGAAGGGCTCGACCGCCCAACGGGGACGATCCGGAACATACGGGGGCCTGTCATGCATCCGATGGTCAAGCCCGCGCTTCGGCGCGGATGGCGCGATCTCAACACCGTGCAGTTCGGGATGACACCGGCGCACGCCTTGACGCTGGGCCCGGTGGACACGGCCACGGGCAGCTTCCTCGACCTGCTCAACGGCACCCGCGGACTGGAGCTCCTGCGGGAGGAGTCACGGCGCATGGATCTGCCCGAGGGCCATGTCGACCGGCTGGTACGCCGGCTGTCGCGGGCCGGGCTGCTGGACGACTCGCGGGGCGGCGGGCCGGCCGCCGAGGCCCTGCGGGAGAAACCGGAGGTCCTGGACCGGCTCCGTCCGGACCTGGCGTCCCTCGCCCTGACCACCTCCGAACCGGGTGATCCGCTCCGCCGGCTGGCGGCACGCCGCAGTATGCGAGTGCAGGTGAGAGGCGGGGGCCGGGTGGGCGCCGCCCTCGCAGCGCTGCTGTCGGGGGCCGGAGTGGGCGAGATCGACGTGCGCGACGTCGGGCGGGTCGAGCCGTGGGACGTCGCGCCGGGCGGGCTGCCCGCCGAGGCCGTCGGCGACCGCAGGGACGAGGCGGCCCGCCGCGCGGTGCGCCGGGCCGCCCCGGACAGTTCGCCGCGCCGGACCGCCAGGTCTCCCCTCGACGAGGGCGACCCCGGCTTCGGTCTGGTCGTCCTCGCCCCGCGGGACGACGTCGCCGTGCACGCGCCCGATCCGGCGGCCGCCCGGACCCTTGTGTCCTCGGGCACACCCCATCTCTACGTCGGTGTCGTGGAGGGAACCGGTGTGGTCGGCCCGCTGGTCCTGCCCGGCGAGACGAGCTGTGCGGGCTGTCTCCAGCAGGACCGCACCGACCGGGATCCGGCCTGGCCGCGCCTGGCCGCCCAGTGGCGCTCCGGGCGGCAGCGCCGGGTGGGCGCCTGTGACCTGACGCTGGCCACGACGGTGGCCGGGCTGGCGGCCGCTCACGCGCTCACCTTCCTGGACGGCCGGGTTCCGTCCAGCGCCGGCGCACGCTGGGAGGTCTCCCTCCCCGCCCTGCACTGGCATGCGCGCCCGGTCAGGCCGCACCCGGTCTGCCCGTGCGGAGCCGCGCGCAGAGGTCCGGAAAAAGGTAAGGGAGAACACACCTCCGGGGAGGGGGGGTCACACGAGACAATGGCCGTGCACGGGCCGTCGGAGAAGTGGCGCCGCAAGGCGGACGCGAAGCGGCCGGCAGGGACTTGGAGGGCGCATGTCTGATCTTCCCCGGAAGGCGGTCACCCGGACCGCCAAGCTGGCCGCACTCCCGCTCGGCTTCGCCGGGCGGGCGACCTGGGGACTCGGCAAGCGGATCGTGGGCGAGTCCGCGGAGCTTGTCGGCCGCGAGCTCCAGCAGCGCACCGCCGAGCAGTTGTTCAAGGTGCTCGGCGAGCTCAAGGGCGGCGCGATGAAGTTCGGCCAGGCCCTGTCGGTCTTCGAGTCGGCCCTGCCGGAAGAGGTCGCCGGTCCCTATCGGACGGCGCTGACCAAGCTGCAGGAGGCCGCCCCGCCGATGCCTACCCGTACCGTCCACGCGGTACTGGCGAAGCGGCTGGGCGAAGGCTGGCAGGAGCTGTTCCTGGAGTTCGAGGACAAGCCGTCCGCTGCGGCCTCGATCGGCCAGGTGCACCGGGCGGTGTGGCACGACGGCCGCGAGGTGGCGGTCAAGGTGCAGTACCCGGGCGCCGGCGAGGCCCTGCTGTCCGACCTGAACCAGTTGAGCCGCTTCGCCCGTCTGCTGGGTCCGCTCATCCCCGGCATGGACGTCAAGCCGCTGATCACGGAGCTGAAGGACCGGGTCTCCGAGGAGCTGGACTACGGCCTGGAAGCCCAGGCCCAGCGGGCCCACGCCGAGGAGTTCACGGACGACTCCGATGTCGTCGTGCCGGACGTGGTCCACCAGTGCGAGCAGGTGCTGATCACCGAGTGGATGGACGGCATACCGCTGTCGGAGATCATCTCGGACGGCACGGAGGCACAGCGCGACCGGGCCGGCCAGCTTCTGGCCCGCTTCCTGTTCTCCGGTCCCGCCCGCACCGGTCTGCTGCACGCCGACCCGCACCCCGGCAACTTCCGTCTGCTGCCCGGCGGTCCGGAGGGCGAGGACGACTGGCGCCTGGGCGTACTGGACTTCGGCACCGTCGACCGGCTTCCGGGCGGGCTGCCCGAGCCCATCGGCGAGGCCCTGCGGATGACGCTGGACGGCGAGGCGGAGGCCGTCTACGAGATGCTCTGCGCCGAGGGTTTCGTCAAGGAGTCGGTCGAGCTGGCCCCCGACGCCGTCCTCGACTACCTCCTGCCGATCATCGAGCCGGCCCGGGCCGACGAGTTCACCTTCACCCGCGGCTGGATGCGGAGCCAGGCGGCCCGGATAGCCGACCCCCGCTCCCCCGCCTCCCAGCTGGCCAAGCAGCTCAACCTTCCCCCGGCCTACCTGTTGATCCACCGGGTGACCCTGAGCACGATCGGCGTGCTCTGTCAGCTGGGCGCGACGGTGCGGCTGCGGGAGGAACTGGAGGAGTGGCTGCCGGGTTTCCTTCCGGAGGAACCGGCGGAGGAGGAGCCGGCCGCCCAGGCCTGACGGACCCGATGGGCACGTTGAGCGCCGCGGGCACCGGCTGCCCCTACCACCACTGCGAGTCCAGACGGCCCTCGATCGCCCGCAGGTTGTCGCGGGAGCACGCCTCGCAGTAGTGACGACGGGCGCCGTCCTCCACGGAGAAGGTCCAGGTCGGCTGCGGCCCCTCGGCGCGGGTGCCGCAGCGGGCACACACCAGCGGCTCCGCCGCGGAGCCGTCGTCGTCGCTGCCACCGGGATGACTCGTCACCCGGCGACGATAACGCCGTTCCCGACGGCCCGCCCCGCGCAACGCACCGCGGGGGCCGGTCCGTTCACACGGACCGGCCCCCGCGGGGAGAGCTGGGCCTCCGGGCTGGGAAGGCCGCCGCTTCAGGTGGGATCGGTTACTGCATGACCGCCATGGCGAGCGCGCGGCGGGCGCGCCGGGAGGCGCGCTCGGCCCGGCGCTGCATCCGGCGAGCGGTCACCAGGCCCGCGGCCTGGCGCTCCCGCTGCGCCTCCTGCAGTCGCTCGTGCATATGCGCACGGGCCAGGGCTTCTGGAATGAGTTGCATCTCTCGGGTCCTGTTCTGACGCGAGTCGTTCGCGCCGCTGGTGGTGAAGTCTTCGGTCGCGGAGCCTGCGGGCTCGTCGGCGGACGGCATCATCGGGGCCTGCTTCTGGGGGTCGTGCGTGAAGGGGCGGTCGATCGTTCCTGGGGTGTTCATGCCATGACCGGGTTCTTGCGCGGGCGGCCACGCGGCCGCTTACGGGCGACGACAACTCCCTGGACGAACAGCTCGCCACCCCAGACGCCCCAGGGCTCACGCCGCTCCTTGGCGCCGGCGAGGCAGGCCTCGATCAGCGGGCAGGTGCGGCAGAGGGACTTGGCGTACTCGACGTCCGCCGGCGACTCGGCGAAGAAGACCTCCGGGTCGTAGGAGCGGCACGGGACGGGCACGCCGAGGTTCTCGATGGCGTCGTCGAGCGCGGTGAGCGCGGTGAGCGGAGTCAAGGTCGGGTCCTCCGTGGAGCCGGGCTTGGGGATCGTGTCGGAAGGCGGTACGGACGGGACGTGCGCTTCGAGTTGCACGGTTCGTCTTCCTCGTCTGGTCGTTTCCGGCCTGTTGGCCGGATGGCGGCTGGTGCCGGGCTCTTTTCTTGTCCCGAAGCACTTCGCTCTCCCCGCTTAAGGGAAAACAGAAGGGCCGCGGATCCCGGATGGGGTTCCGCGGCCCTGAAGGCGCCGGCCTGATCGAATCAGGCTGGATCACTCCAGGGTTCTGGCCCACGGAAGGCCCACATCAGGTGGTGCTGCGTCGTCTGCTTCCGGAATCCGGCACCGGCCGCCGCAAAGGCATAGGTCTTCGCCTGTGCCACTACCGCTTCCAGTGCCTTGGTCGGTCGCTCATCGCGCTCACGGACGGCAGGAGCCGCGGGAGCAAGGGAGGACGCCGGGCGTGCGGCATGAATGCCGGACAGACCGGTGCCCTGGTTCGAGGCGCCGAGCATGCACAGGGAGACGGCCGAGCGATCGGTCAGTTTGACGATGGAGCTGGTGTTGATGCTGATCACTGGACTCGCCTCCTCTCGGCGTCTAGGGGACTGGGGTGAACCGGTCCGCGGATATGCAAGTACAACACGGATTCAGGGCCTTGGAGAAGGCCGCCGTCCCCGTGCCTAAGAACCTATGGGGATTGCCGGGGCATGCGCAAACTATTTTTCCGACGAGTTCGGATCAGTCCTGATCCCGTTCCTCGTTGATGTCACGGCCTGCGCAGATGGCCAGGACGTCGGCTCCGTAGCGGCCCAGCTTGCGCATCCCCACCCCGGGGATCCTGGCCAGTGCGTGCTCGTCGTCGGGGACCGTCTCGGCGATGGCCATCAGCGTCTTGTCGGTGAAGACGCAGAAGGCGGGCTGCCCGCTGCGCCCCGCCTGGTCGGCGCGCCACTCACGAAGCCGCTCGTACAGGCCCTCGTCCATGTCGGTGGGGCAGTCCTCGCAGCGCATCAGCTTCATCTCGCCCGCGTCGGTCAGCGTGCGGCCGCACACCCGGCAGCGCGCGGGGCTGCGCTGTCTGCGCCTCGGGCTCGGGACGACCGAGGCGGACGCCGCCTCGAACGAGCCGCGCTCCACACCTCCCGCGCCGACCGCACCGCCACGGCCCGCGGCGGCGTTCGAGCCGGGGCGCAGTCCGCGGAGGAAGCGGCTGGGACGACGGTTCGGCCGGCTGCCGGGTGAGCGGGAGAGCGCCCAGGAGAGATGAAGCCGCTCGCGGGCGCGGGTGACACCGACGTAGAGGAGACGGCGCTCCTCCTCGATCTGCTCGTCGGTCTTTGCGTAGGTGATCGGCATCATGCCCTCGGCGACGCCGACCAGGAAGACGACGTCCCACTCCAGGCCCTTGGCCGAGTGCAGCGAGGCGAGGGTGACGCCCTGCACGGTCGGAGCATGCTGGGCGCCGGCCCGCTCGTCGAGTTCGGCGACGAGGTCGGCGAGGGTGGCGCCAGGTCTGGCGGCGGCGAAGTCCTGGGCGAGATGCGCCAGCGCGGCCAGTGACTCCCAGCGCTCCCGGACCGCTCCCGAACCGGCCGGCGGCTGGGTCGTCCAGCCCTCGCCCGAGAGCACGGCGCGCACCTGGGAGGGCAGGTCGGGGGCGTCGTCGAGGAGGGTGTCGTTGCCGCCGAAGCGGGCCGCACCGCGCAGGGCGATGCCGGCCTTGCGCACCTCGGGACGGTCGAAGAACCGCTCGGCGCCCCGCAGCTGGTAGGGCACGCCGGCGTCGGCGAGGGCCTGCTCGAAGGTCTCGGACTGGGCGTTCGTCCGGAACAGGACGGCGATCTCGCTCGCCGGGACCCCCGCGTCGATCAGCTCACGGATGCGGCGGGCGGCGCCCTCCGCCTCGGCGGGCTCGTCGGCGTACTCGGTGAAGACCGGCTCGGTCCCCGCGGCACGCTGGGAGACCAGTTCCAGCCGGTGATCGGCGGCCCGGCCACTGGCCTGGGCGAGCAGGCCGTTCGCCAGGTGGACGACCTGGGGGGTCGAGCGGTAGTCGCGGACCAGCTTGACGACGGTGGCCCCGGGATGGCGGGTGCGGAAGTCGAGCAGATGGTCGGGGGTTGCGCCCGTGAACGAATAGATCGTCTGGCTGGCGTCGCCGACCACGCACAGGTTCTCCCGCTCGCCGAGCCACAGTTCCAACAGGCGCTGCTGGAGCGGGCTGACGTCCTGGTACTCGTCGACGACGAAGTGCTGGTACTGGGCGCGGACCTGCTCGGCGATGTCGTGCCGGTCCTGCAGGACGGCGACGGTCAGCAGCAGCACGTCCTCGAAGTCGATGACGGCGCGCTCCCGCTTGAGGTCCTCGTAGGCGGAGTAGAGCTGGGCGATCTCGGCGGGGTCTCGGGGGGACTCCCGGCCGGCCTTGGCGGCGGCGGCCGCGTAATCGGCCGGGACGGTCTGCGTGACCTTGGACCATTCGATCTCCGCGGTGACGTCCCGCAGCTCACCGCGGTCGAGCCGGATGCGGCAGGCAGCGGCCGCGTCGGCGACCAGCTGGATCTTGCGGTCGACGAGCCGCGGCATGGAGCCGCCGATCGCTTTCGGCCAGAAGTACTGGAGCTGGCGCAGCGCCGCGGAGTGGAAGGTGCGGGCCTGGACACCGGCGGCACCGAGCTGGCGCAGCCTGCCGCGCATCTCCCCGGCGGCACGGTTGGTGAAGGTGACGGCGAGCACACTGGAGGGCTGGAGGATACCGGCGCGCACCCCGTAGGCGATCCGGTGGGTGATCGCCCGCGTCTTGCCGGTGCCGGCGCCCGCCAGCACGCACACCGGGCCCTGCAGGGCGGTGGCCACGGCGCGCTGCTCGGGGTCGAGCCCTTCGAGCACCGCGTCGGCCGAGTCCGGTACCCGGGGGAAAAGGGTGGAGTGCGTTGCTGCTGTCACACAGCCATGCTGCCAGGTCGCCGGAGACGGATGAGCCGGTTGTCCACAGGGAGGGCCTCGCAGTCGTACTAATGCGGCAGGCATCACGTGTGAGCTGTGCGGCACCCGGCGGGAATGCCGGCGCTTTCAAGTACGTTCCCCCACAGCGAGGACTTCCCCGAGCCGCCGAAGGAGCGCGAGAGGCATGCAGGGCACTGTGACGATGTACAGCACCACGTGGTGCGGCTACTGCCGCCGGCTGAAGAGCCAGATGGACCGCGAGGGCATCGCGTACACCGAGATCAACATCGAGCAGGACCCGGCGTCCGCCGCGTTCGTGGAGAAGGCCAACGGCGGGAACCAGACGGTGCCAACCGTTCAGGTGATCCCCTCCGCCGGTGGCACGGAGGTCGTGATGACGAACCCCAGCCTCGCCCAGGTGAAGCAGGCGCTCGGCGTCTGATTCACCTCCCGGAGAGCAGCCCTCGCCCCTGTTGTGGACGCGAGGGCTGTTCCTTTCGCCGGAGGGGGTGCGATAGGACAGGGTCATTCAGCCTGTTGCCGACGCGGCGCCGCCCGGCTGACCACTGATGACCTGGCGTACGGCCTCGTCGAACTCCAGGCGCAGAGGCGTGATCTGCGTTTCCCACGCGCGGGCGCGCTGCTCCCTCGGTGCTCCCGCCCAAGAGATCGGAATCGGGTAGCAGCGATGCCGGATGGCTCTGGCTGCGTCGTCGACCTCATCGGGACCGATTTCAGCGACACGATGACTGCTGTCATGAACGTCGTGGTAAACCCCCCACAGATCACCGCAGGGGTCACTCATCACTGCTCGGCGGAGTTGATCCAGCGCAATCTGGAAGTATCTGTACTCGGCACGGCGGGCCTCGAGCATCCAGAGGTCACGCTCCGCCTTCACGCCGTTGCGGGCGACCTCCAGCGCAGTCCGATGACCGGCCTCCGCCACCTCCAGCGCGCTTCTGTAGTTCGCCTCCGCCACCGCCAGAGCCGTCTGGTGACTCGCTTCCGCCTGGGCCAGGACGGTACGCATCTGCCAGCGGGCGACCAGCACACTCACCGGAATGCCGAGAAGGGCCAGAACCGCCGCGACACCCGTAAGGCTCATGGCGGACCATCATGCCCGGTCGCGCCCCGGCTCGGCTCGGCTCCTCGATGCGGGAGGTCCACACCACGATGAAGCGGAGCGGCATCCCCTCGATGAGGGGACCACCCCGCTTCATCGTGTCCCGGTTCAGAAGGCACTGCGGGTCGGCAGGTCCTTGCCGTACCAGCGCTCGATCAGACGGGCCGCGATCGAGATGCCGTACGGCGGGAGCACCTCACCGGACTCGAAGGCGGCGCCGAGTTCGTCGCGGGAGAACCAGCGGGCCTCGTGGATCTCGTCGCCGTCGACATTGATCTCGGTCGAGGTGGCGCGGGCGACGAAGCCCAGCATGAGACTGGACGGGAAGGGCCAGGGCTGGCTGGCGACGTACTCGACCTCGCCGACGCCGATGCCGGCCTCCTCGTGGACCTCGCGGCGCACCGACTGCTCGATGGACTCCCCCGGCTCGACGAATCCGGCGAGCGTGGAGAAGCGGCCCTCGGGCCAGTGGACCTGGCGGCCGAGCAGGATGCGGTCCCGGTCGTCGACCACGGCCATGATCACCGCAGGGTCGGTGCGCGGGTAGTGCTCGGCGCCGCAGGCGGGGCAGCGGCGGATGTGGCCGGCGGCGGCGATGACGGTGCGCTCGCCGCAGCGGGAGCAGAAGCGGTGCAGCCGCTGCCAGTTCTCCAGGGCGACCGCGTGCACCATCAGGCCGGCCTCGCGCTGCGACAGGAGCAGTCCCGCCTCGCGCAGGCCCGCCGGGCGGGCGGAGGCGTCCATGCGGCCGGGCAGGGAGTCCTTCTGGAGGGCGAAGTAGCTGACGCCCTCGTCGTCGATGCCCAGGAAGTAGCGGTGGGCCTCGGTGAGCGGGGCCTCGAAGGACGGGGTCATGACGAGTTCGGTACGCCCGTCCGCCGCCTCGTCGATGAGGACCTGACCGCCGGAGACCACGAAGCAGCGGGTCGAGGGGTGGCTCCACGCCGCCGCGAGCCATGCCTCGTCGAGCCGGTGGTGGGCGGCGCGGTCGATGCCGCTCGGGGCGGTGAGCGAGACGGGTCGGTCGGCGGTGTGGTCGGTCCAGGTGGTCACGGGTGCTTCCAACTCCCCCGGTGGAACGGATTGGGTCGGTGGGCGGTTCGGCGGGCATGCGGCGGAAGGGACCGGGTCCCGTGCGGCGCGGCGGCGGGTCCCTTCCAGTGTGCCCCGCGCGGGCGTCCGGTTCGGACGGCGTGCGAGGTCAGGGGGCGTGCCGCCAGTACTCGGCGAGGTCGCCCCACAGGTACGCGCTGGTCTCGACGCCTTTGAGGAGCAGGTCCAGGTCGACCTTCTCGTTGGGGGCGTGCCAGCCGTCGGACGGAACGGAGATGCCCAGGAACAGCACCGGTGCGCCGAGGACGTCCTGGAGATCGGCGGCCGGTCCGGAGCCACCCTCGCGGGTGAAGCGGACGGGTTCGTCGAAGGCGCGGCCCATCGCACGGACCACGGACTGCAGGGCCGGGTGGTCCAGCGGTGTCAGGCAGGGGCGCGTGGCGGGGCTGAAGGAGATCTCGTGGCGGATGCCGTCGGGCAGCTGTCCGGGCACCCAGGCGCCGACGGCCTTGCGCACATGTTCCGGGTCCTGGCCGGCGACGAGACGGAAGGACAGCTTCACCATGGCGGAGGACGGGATGATCGTCTTGCTGCCGGGGCCCTGGTAGCCGCCGCCGATGCCGTTGACCTCGGCGGTGGGCCGGGCCCAGAGGCGCTCCAGGGTGCTGTATCCGGCTTCGCCCCGGGTGCCGTGGGACTTGGCGGTGCGCAGCCACTGCCGCTCGTCGAAGGGCAGCTCGGCGAAGAGTTCGCGTTCGCGGTCGGTGAGCTCGACGACGCCGTCGTAGAAGCCGGGGATCGCCACGCGCGCGTGCTCGTCGTGCAGGGCGGCCACCAGGCGGGCGACGGCGGTGGCCGGGTTGGGCACCGCGCCCCCGAAGGAACCGGAGTGGATGTCCTGGTCGGGGCCGTACAGCCGGATCTCGCACTCGGCGAGGCCACGCATGCCGGTGCACACCGTGGGAGTGTCCTCGGACCACATACCGGTGTCGGAGACGATCACGGCGTCGGCGGTGAGCCGGTCCGCGTGCTGTTCGACGAGCGCGCGGAAGTGCGGGGAGCCTGATTCCTCCTCGCCCTCGATCAGCAGTTTCAGGTGGACGGCCGGGGTGGTGCGGCCGGTGGCGGCGAGGTGGGCCCGGACGCCGAGGGTGTGGAAGAACACCTGGCCCTTGTCGTCGGCCGCACCGCGCGCGTAGAGACGGCCGTCCCGGACGACGGGTTCGAAGGGCTCGCTGTCCCAGCCGTCCTCGCGGGCCGCGGGCTGCACGTCGTGGTGTCCGTAGACCAGCACGGTGGGCGCTCCGGGGTCGGCGGAGGGCCATTCGGCGTAGACGGCCGGGGCGCCGGGGGTGTGCCAGACCTCGACGGTCGGGAAGCCGGTCTCCTGGAGTGCGGCGGCGAGCCAGTCGGCGCTGCGGCGCACGTCGGGCGCGTGGTCGGGCTGGGCCGAGACGGACGGGATGCGCAGCCACTCGGTGAGGTCGTCGAGGAAGGCGACGCGGTGCTGTGCGATGTACGTACGGACGGCGCTGACGGCAGTGTCAACGGGCTGGCTCATGTCCTCGAGCCTATCGGCCCGCGCCGGTGTCCTCGGAGTGCGGTATCTCACCGGACGGCTCCCCGAGCAGCAGTCGTTCCAGCTCCGCGCGGCCGGGCAGGGGGACGGGGCGGACGATCTCACCGGTGCGTACGTACAGGAACGCGGCCGTGACGGTCTCCAGGGGGACGCCCTGCTGCTCGGCCCAGGCGAGCCGGTAGACGGCGAGCTGGAGCGGGTCGGCGGTGCGGTCGCGGCCGGTCTTCCAGTCGACGATCTCGTATGCCGTCCCGTCCCCGTCGTTCTTCCTGTAGACGGCGTCGATGCGGCCGCGGACGACGCGGCCGGCGATCGACAGCTGGAAGGGGGCCTCCACGCGATGGGGGGTGCGGTGGGCGTACTCGGTGCGTTCGAAGGCCTCCTTGAGGGCCTCCAGGTCGCGTTCGTCGGCGATCTCGGCATCGCTGCCGGGCAGCTCGTCCGGGTCGAGCATGGGCAGCGTCAGTTCCTCGAAACGCGCCTCGACCCAGGCGTGGAAGCGGGTGCCGCGGCGCGCGGCCGGCTGCGGTGGGCGGGGCATGGGGCGGGCCAGCTCCTGGGCGAAGCCGTCCGGATCGGCGGCCAGGCTCAGCAGCTGGGAGGCGGTCAGCGAGGCGGGCAGCCGCACCTCGGTGACGCTCTCGCGGGTGCGCAGCAGCTCTCCGGCGAGGGCGTCGAGGTCGCGGTCCCAGGAGGCGACGGTGCGGGCCTCCTCGGGGGTGGGACGGGGACGCGGCGGATGGGCCGGCTCCGCGGTGCGCGGGTGCGTGGTGGCTTCCGGGGCCGTCGCCTGGTGCGGGACGGTGGGGCGGTCGGCGGTCCAGGAGTCCCAGCCGTCCGGGCCGGCGCCCGCGAAGGAGTCCTCCTCGGGGAGGGGGTCCTCGTCGTCGGGCGGTGGCGGCCAGTCCGGGTCGTCGTAGGAGTCGGGGTCGTGTACGGCCGTGGCGGAGCCGTCCGGGTGGGCGGCGAGACGGTCGAGGTGGGCGAGGACGGTCTCGGCGGCCGCGCGGCGGCGGGTGAGGGCGGCGTCGTCGAGGGGCAGGGGCCACACCTGGTCGTCGCCGGCCCGGTGCAGGGCGGGGTTCTCCTCGTCCTCGGCGGGCTCGTCGGCCCACGCCTCGATCTCTCCGTGTCCGGCCGCGCAGTGCTCGTAGAGAGCGTGCAGGAACTCGGAGGGGCCGCGCGGTTTCTTCTGACTGGGTCCCCACCAGTGGCCGGATCCGAGGAGCAGGGAGCGGGGGCGGGTGAAGGTGACGTAGCCGAGGCGGAGTTCCTCGGTGTGCTGGTGTTCCTTCATGGCCTCGTGGAAGGCCTTCAGGCCCCGGGAGTCCCAGGACTCGACGTCGGGCAGGGTGTCGGCGTCCCCGCGCAGTTCGTGCGGCAGCACCTTGCCCTGCGCGGTCCACTTCTCGCGGCCCTGGCCGCTGGGGAAGGTGCCGGTGACCAGTCCGGGGACGGCGACGACGTCCCATTCGAGGCCCTTGGACTTGTGCGCGGTGAGCACCTTGACGGTGTTCTCGCCGCCGGGCAGCGCGTTGTCGAGGCCCTTCTCGTACTGGGCGGCGGTGCGCAGGAAGCCGAGGAAGGCGAGCAGGGTGGCCTCGCCGTCACCGGCGGCGAAGGACGCGGCGATGTCGAGGAAGTTGGAGAGGGTTTCGCGCCGGCGGGCGGCCAGGGCGTGCGGGGACGCGGAGAGTTCGACCTCCAGGCCGGTGACGGCGAGGACGCGGTGCAGGACGTCCATGAGGGGGTCGGCGAGGGAGCGGCGCAGGTCGCGCAGTTCGACGGCCAGGCGTGCGAAGCGCACGCGCGCGTCCGGTGAGAAGGGCAGGCCGTCGTCGTCCCCGCGGCCGTCCAGCGGTGTCTCCAGGAACGTGTCGAGGGCGTCGGCGAGCGAGATCACCTCGGCCGGGTCGACACCCTCGACGGCTCCGGCGAGCCGCCGGTCGGGGTCGTCGTCGCCGTCCACGCGCGCGTGGGAGACGAGCCGCCGTGCGCGTCGTCCCAGCAGGGCGAGGTCGCGGGGGCCGATGCGCCAGCGCGGGCCGGTCAGCAGCCGTACGAGGGAGGCGTTGGCACCGGGGTCCTGGAGCACCTCGCAGACGGCGACCAGGTCGGCGATCTCGGGAAGGTGCAGCAGCCCGGACAGGCCCACGACCTCGACAGGGACGTCCCGTGCGACCAGGGCGCCCTGGATCTCGGCGAAGTCGCCGGCCGTACGGCACAGCACGGCGATCTCGCCGGGTGCCTTGCCGGTGTCCACGAGGTGGGCGACGGAGTCGGCGATCCAGTCGATCTCCTCCGCGTGGGTGGGCAGCAGGGCACAGCGGACGGTGCCGTCGCGTTCGGCGCCGGGGGCGGGGCGGAGGGCTTCGACGCCCGCGTGCATGGCGCGCAACGGCTCGGCGAGGCCGTTGGCGAGGTCCAGCAGTCGGCCGCCGCTGCGGCGGTTCTCGCTGAGCGAGTGACGGGTGGCGGAGCGGCCGTCGGCGTGGGCGAAGTGCTCGGGGAAGTCGTCGAGGTTGGCGACGGAGGCGCCGCGCCAGCCGTAGATCGCCTGGCAGGGGTCGCCGACGGCGGTCACGGGGTGGCCGGTGCCGCCGCCGAACAGGCCGGCCAGCAGGACCCGCTGGGCGACGGAGGTGTCCTGGTACTCGTCGAGGAGGACCACGCGGAACTCGTCGCGCAGGACGCGGCCCACCTCGGGAAGGGCCGCGAGCCGGGCGGACAGGGCGATCTGGTCGCCGAAGTCGAGCAGGTCCCGTTCGCGTTTGGCGGCCCGGTAGCGCAGTACGAGGTCGGCGAGCTCGCGCCGCGCGGCGGCCGCCTCGGGGACCTTGCGCAGGTCGGCGTTGGTGAGCTTGGTGTTCTCCAGGGCGCGCAGCAGCTCGGCGTCGTGGGCACGCAGGTCCTCGGGCCGTACGAGGTGTTCGGCCAGCTCGCTGTCGAGGGTGAGGAGGTCGCCGACCAGGTCGGGGAAGGAGCGGGTGAGCGCCGGGTAGAGGCCGGGGGCCTCGCGCAGGACGCGCGCGGCGAGCTGGTAGCGGGTGGCGTCGGCGAGCAGCCGGGAGGTCGGTTCGAGGCCGATGCGCAGGCCGTGGTCGGTCAGGAGGCGGCCGGCGAAGGCGTGGTACGTGGAGATCACCGGCTCGCCCGGGGGATTGTCCGGATCGATGACGTCCGGGTCGGTGACGCCCGCCCTGATCAGTGCCTTGCGGACGCGCTCGGCGAGTTCACCGGCGGCCTTGTTGGTGAAGGTGAGGCCGAGTACCTGTTCGGGGGCGACCTGGCCGGTGCCGACCAGCCACACCACGCGTGCCGCCATCACCGTCGTCTTGCCCGACCCGGCTCCGGCCACGATCACCTGCGGGGCGGGCGGCGCGATGATGCAGGCCGTCTGCTCCGGGGTGAACGGGATGCCGAGGAGCTCCTTGAGCTGATCGGGATCGGTGATACGAGCGGGCACACGCAGAATCTAGCGGCGGGCACTGACAGCGGAGACCGTCAGAGCGCTCCCGAAGCGGAGAACCGCAGGTCGGCGCAGGTGGTGCGATATGTCACGCCGGTCACTCGACCACGTGCCGGCCCTCGGGCCGGGCGCTGCACGAGGCCCGGAACGCGCAGTGGGCGCAGTGCTGGCCCGCGGTCGGACTGAACCGTTCGTCGAGGACCTTCCCGGCGGCGGTGGCCAGCAGATCACCGATCCACTCCCCCTCCGGGGGCTCCTGGGCCTGCACCTTGGGCAGGGTCTCTCCGCCGTCCCGTTTCGCGGCCCCCTGGCGCAGCTGGACGAGCTCGGCTCCGCCCGGTTCGGGACGCGCGCCGTCGAAGACGTCGTCGACGGCGCCCTCCCCTACGGCGAGCTGGTAGACGGCGAGCTGGGGGTGGCGCTCCACCTCCTTGGCGCTGGGCGTCTGTTTGCCGGTCTTGAAGTCGACGACGTAGGCGCGTCCGTCGCCGTCGGCCTCGACGCGGTCCATCTGGCCGCGGATGCGGACCTCGTAGTCGCCCGCTCCGAGGGTGACGTCGAAGTCGTGCTCGCTGGCCACCGGGGTGCGGCCGGCGCGGTCCATGACGTGCCACTGGAGGAAGCGTTCGAGCGCCATGCGCGCGTTCTCCTTCTCCTGTGCCGACTTCCACGGCGCGTCGAAGGCGAGCGCGTTCCACACGGAGTCGAGGCGCTCCATGAGGACGTCGAGATCGGCCGGGGTGTGCCCGGAGGCCACCTCGTCGGCGAGGACGTGCACCACGTTGCCGAAGCCCTGGGCGGCGCTCGCGGGCGCGTCGGCCTTCACCTCCCGGCCCAGGAACCACTGCAGGGCACAGGTGTTGGCGAGCTGGTCGAGGGCGCTGCCGGAGAGCACGACGGGCTGGTCGCGGTCGCGCAGCGGCACCTTGCTCTCCGTGGGCTCGAACATGCCCCACCAGCGGTAGGGGTGCGCGGACGGCACCAGTGGGCGGCCGTCCTCGTCGGCGAGCGCGGCGAGCCGGGCCAGCCGCTGGGCGGCGGCCTCCCGCAGGGCGTCGGAGACCCGGGGGTCGACCGTCGTGGCGCGCAGTTCGGCGACGAGCGCGGCGACGGACAGGGGGCGGCGCGGGCGCCCGGTGACGTCCTTGGGCTCGACGCCCAGTTCGGTCAGGAAGCGGGAGGGCTGGTCGCCGTCGTCGGCGGGCGCCTTCACGGCCGTCACGACGAGCCGCTCACGCGCGCGCGTGGCCGCGACGTAGAACAGACGGCGCTCCTCGGCGAGCAGCGCGCCGGGGGTGAGCGGTTCGGCGAGTCCGTCGCGGCCGATGCGGTCGGCCTCCAGCAGGGAGCCTCGGCGGCGCAGGTCCGGCCACAGGCCCTCCTGGACGCCGGCCACGACGACCAGACGCCACTCCAGGCCCTTCGAGCGGTGCGCGGTCATCAGGCGCACGGCGTCGGGGCGGGCGGCGCGCCGGGTGAGGGTGTCGGCGGCGATGTCCTCGGCCTCGACCTCCTCCAGGAAGTTCAGGGCACCCCCGCCGCCGGTGCGCTCCTCCGCGCGGGCGGCGGTCGCGAACAGCGCGCACACGGCGTCGAGGTCCCGGTCGGCGTTGCGGCCGGCCGCGCCGCCGCGCCGGGCGGAGCGTTCCAGGCGCTGGGGCCACGGTGTGCCGTCCCACAGGTCCCACAGGGCCTCCTCGGCCGTACCGCCGCCCGCCAGGCGCTCGCGGGTCCGGCGCAGCAGGCCGCCGAGGCGCTGGGCACCCCGCGCGTGGACGGGATCGTGCACGGCGAGCCGCTCCGGTTCGGCCAGCGCACGCGCGAGCAGTTCGTCCGAGGGCGGCGGCAGCGGGTTGCCCGCGGCCCGCTCCTCCTCGCGCAGGGCCCGGCCCAGGCGGCGCAGGTCGGCGGCGTCCATGCCGGCGAGGGGGGAGGTGAGCAGGGTGAGGGCGGTTTCGGTGTCGAGCCAGCACGCGCCGGAGTCGGTTCCGGCGTCCTCCCGTTCGCCCGCCTCCGCCGTCGCCACCGCGCGCAGGGCCGTCAGCAGCGGGGCCACCGCCGGTTCGTGGCGCAGGGGCAGGTCGTTGCCGTCGACGTCCACGGGAACGCCCGCCGAGGTGAGCGCGCGGCGGACGCCGGGGAGGGTGCGGGCGCCGGCCCGGACCAGGACGGCCATGTCGTTCCAGGGAACGCCGTCCTCCAGGTGCGCCCGGCGCAGGATGTCGGCGATGTTGTCCAGTTCCGTGCCGGACGTCGGATAGGTGTACACCTCGACCCGGCCGCCGTCCCGGTCCGGAGTCAGCTCCCGGTGGGCGCGGACCTTCTCGGCGGGCAGGCGGGGCAGCGGCATGCGCCGGGTCACCCGCCGGGTGGCCTCCAGCAGGGCGGTGCCGGAGCGCCGGGAGGTGCGCAGCACCTCGACCGGGGCCGGGCGGCCGTCCGCACGGGGGAAGGCGTACGGGAAGTCCAGGATGCCGTTGACGTCCGCGCCCCGGAAGGCGTAGATCGACTGGTCGGGGTCGCCGAAGGCGACGAGGGTGCGGCCGCCTGCCAGGGCGTGCAGCAGCCGTACCTGGGCGGGGTCGGTGTCCTGGTACTCGTCCACGTAGACGGCGTCGTACCGCGCGGCCAGTTGCCCGGCGATCTCCGGGCGGCCGGCGAGGAGCACCGCCCGGTGGACCAGTTCGGCGTAGTCGAGGACGCCCTGCAGGTCGAGGACGTCGAGGTACTCGGCGAGGAAGGCGGAGGCGGCGCGCCAGTCGGGGCGTCCGATGCGGCGGGCGAAGGCGTCCAGGGCCTCGGGGCCCAGGCCCAGCTCGCGGCTGCGGGCGAGCACCGCGCGGACCTCGTCGGCGAAGCCGCGGGTGGTCAGGCAGGCGCGCAGTTCGTCCGGCCAGCGCACATGGGCGAGCCCGAGCCGCTCCAGGTCCACCTGGCCGGCGAGCAGCTCGCGGACGGTGACGTCCTGCTCGGGGCCCGACAGCAGCCGCAGCGGCTCCACGAAGAGGTCGCTGTCCTGGTGGGCGCGGAGCAGGGCGTAGCAGAACGAGTGGAAGGTGGTCGCCTGGGGGGCGCGCGCGGCCCCGATGCGCAGGGCCATGCGGTCGCGCAGCTCGACGGCCGCCTTGCGGCTGAACGTCAGCACCAGGATGCGCTCGGGGCTTCCGTCACGGGCGATCCGCGCGGCCACGGACTCGACCAGGGTGGTGGTCTTTCCGGTGCCCGGACCTGCGAGAACGAGCAGCGGGCCGGTCTCGTGCTCAACCACGGAGCGCTGTGCGGCGTCCAGTCGAGGGGGATTCCCGCGAACCGGCGGGGTACGCACCAGTCGATAAGCACCACGGCTCCCCCGCCGCACCTGGGGGTGCGACAGGCCGCTGGTGGAGGAAGAGGTGCTCACGTGGTTCGCCGGTCCTGGTGGGTGTGCTGTGGGGCCGTTCGCCGCGCGTGCGGGGCGGTGGGCGCGGGGTGAAGGGGACACGCGCAGCCGACGCTACGCCGGCGAAAAGTACGGAAGCAGGCTTTCCGCTTCTTCCCTCCGGGCACTCCGGCCGCACATGCCCCTTGCCCCACGAACCTACGTCATGCCACGAATGTGCCCTGTCTCACCTCGAGGGGTCAGAGGTCACACGGCGGCGTGCGCGATGGCGGAAGCTGTCAGGTGTGACCTTCGGTGTATCCACCGCCGTCCCACCGCGCGCACCTCATGTCGAGGCGCGGCACATGGCCCTCCGCGGCCCGGCTCGCCTCCTTCAGGGGCGTGCCCTCCGCGCGGTAGTGGCCGAGGGCCCTCAGCTCGTGGCCCGGCAGCAGCACGCCGTCCGCGCGGACGACACGCCACCACGGCACCGCTCCCCCGTACAGGGCCATCACACGCCCGACCTGCCGGGGACCGCCCTCCCCCAGCCACTCGGCCACGTCCCCGTACGTCATGACGCGTCCCGGCGGGATCAGCTCGGTCACCTCGAGGACCCGCTCGGCGTACTCGGGCAGGGCGTCCGGGTGCTCCGGACCGGCGTCGGACGGAAGGCTCTCCTGGCTCATCCGGCCCATCCTGCCCCACCCCACCGACAACGCGACGCGCTCGCGCGCGTGCGCACGGCTCGCCCCGGAGCGGCGCTTCGGGCAGACTGTGCCGCCCCGCATTCGGACCCTGATGCCCCCTTGTGCCGGTACGGCATGCCACCATCGTGCGGGCGGTGACTGGTGATACAAGACCGAGAAGAGACGATGAAGCAGCAGGGTGCGCACCCCGGAGGCACGGCGGGCACCCCTGACGCCTCGTCGCGCCCGGACACCGCGGACCCCGAGACGGCGCACATCGACGAGGTGGAGGGCGACGAGCCGCTGCTCCCCGCGCGGGTGCACCGCCCGTCCGACCTCATGCGGCTCCTGGCGGGCGTGCTCGCCGTCGTGGTGCTGCTGGCGATCGCCGCGTTCGCCCACGGCACCACCTCGGGCCTGGAACAGGACATCAACAAGGGCACCGGGCAAGCACCCGACCTGCTGATCAAGATCGCGGGCCTGGCCTCCAGCATCGCGATCCTCCTGGTGCCGGTGGCCTTCGCCATCGAGCGGCTGATCAAGCGGGACGGACTGCGGATCGCCGACGGCGTGCTCGCCGCCGTCCTCGCGCACGGTGTGACACTCGCCACCGACCTGTGGGTCGCGCGTGCCGCTCCGGACTCGATCCAGGAAGCACTCACCCAGCCCTCCCCCGGCGACATCCACGCCCTGACCGACCCGGTGCACGGCTATCTGGCCCCGGTGATCGCGTACATGACGGCCGTCGGGATGTCCCGCAGACCCCGGTGGCGCGCGGTGCTGTGGGTGGTACTGCTCCTCGACGCCTTCTCGATGCTCGTCACCGGGTACACGACACCGTTCTCGATCATCCTGACGGTCCTGATCGGCTGGACCGTCGCCTACGGCACCCTCTACGCGGTCGGTTCGCCCAATGTGCGCCCCACCGGCCGCACCTTGATGGCGGGCCTGCGCACCGTCGGCTTCCGCCCCGTGACCGCGTCCCGGGTGGAGTCCGGCGACGCCTCCGAGGCCGGGGACCGGGGACGCCGGTACTTCGTCACCCTGGAGGACGGTCCACCGCTGGACGTCACGGTGGTCGACCGTGAGCAGCAGGCGCAGGGGTTCTTCTACCGCGCGTGGCGCAATCTGGCCCTGCGCGGCTTCGCCACCCGCAGCAGCCTGCAGTCGCTGCGTCAGGCGCTGGAGCAGGAGGCACTGCTGGCCTACGCGGCCATCGCGGCCGGCGCCAACGCGCCCAAGCTGATCGCGACCTCCGAACTCGGCCCCGACGCGGTGATGCTCGTCTACGAGCACAGCGGCGGGTGCACCCTCGACTCGCTGCCGGACGAGGAGATCACCGACGAACTGCTGCGCGACACCTGGCACCAGGTACAGGCCCTGCAGTCCCGCCGTATCGCGCACCGCCGACTGGTGGGCGACGCCATCCTGGTGGATCGTTCCGGCACGGTGATCCTCACCGATCTGCGCGTCGGCGAGATCGCGGCCGGCGATCTGCTGCTGCGCATGGACACCTCCCAGTTGCTGGTGACGCTGGGCCTCAGGGTGGGCGCCGAACGCGCGGTGGCCTCCGCGCTGAGCGTCCTCGGCCCCGACACCGTGGCGGACTGTCTGCCGATGCTCCAGCCCATCGCGCTGAGCCGTTCCACGCGCGGGACCCTGCGCAAGCTGGCCCGGGAGCGGGCGGAACGCGAACGTGAGGCGGTCCTGGAGGCCTCCCGGCAGTCCAGGCCGGCCCGCGCGGAGCACGACGCCCACGACGCCGGCCCTGTCGTCCTCGACAAGCCCGACAAGAAGGCCGTACGCGCGGAGCAGCGGGCCGAGAAGCGGGCCATCGACGAAGCCCTGGAGGAAGCGCGCGAGGAGGACCTGCTCACCCAGATCCGGCACGAGGTGCTGCGGATCAGGCCGCAGGCCCCGGTGGAGCCGGCCCGCCTGGAGCGGGTCCGGCCGCGGACCCTGATCAGTTTCATCGCCGGTGCGATCGGCGCGTACTTCCTGTTGACGCAGCTCACCCACATCGAGTTCGGTCCGCTGATCGCCAACGCGGAGTGGGGCTGGGTGGCCGCGGCGGTGCTGTTCTCTGCGGCCAGTTACGTCGCGGCGGCCATGGCCCTGCTCGGGTTCGTACCCGAGCGGGTGCCGTTCGTGCGGACCGTGGCGGCACAGGTCGCCGGGTCGTTCGTGAAGATCGTCGCCCCGGCGGCGGTGGGCGGTGTCGCCCTGAACACGCGGTTCCTCCAGCGTGCGGGGGTGCGGCCCGGCCTCGCGGTGGCGAGCGTCGGCGCGTCACAGCTCTTCGGGCTCGGCTGCCACATCCTGATGCTGCTGTCCTTCGGTTATCTCACCGGCACCGAGAAGACGCCCTCCCTCACCCCGTCCCGCACGGTGATCGGGGGCCTGCTGACGGTGGCGGTGCTGGTGCTCGTGGTGACCTCGGTGCCGTTCCTGCGGAAATTCGTCGTCACGCGCGTGCGGTCGCTTTTCGCGGGTGTCGTGCCGCGCATGCTCGATGTGCTGCAACGGCCGCAGAAGCTGATCACCGGCATCGGCGGCATGCTGCTGCTGACGGCCTGCTTCGTGATGTGCCTGGACGCCTCGATCCGGGCGTTCGGCGACGAGACGACCTCGGTGAGCATCGCCGGCGTCGCCGTCGTCTTCCTCGCGGGCAACGCACTGGGATCGGCGGCCCCGACGCCGGGCGGTGTCGGCGCGGTCGAGGCGACCCTCACGGTCGGTCTGATCGCGATCGGGCTCCCCAAGGAGGTCGCCGCGCCGGCGGTGCTGCTCTTCCGGCTGCTGACACTCTGGCTGCCGGTGCTGCCGGGCTGGCTGGCCTTCACCCACCTCACCCGCAAGGCGGCCTTGTGAGCCGGGGCCCCTTACCTCGTACGGCCCGTGTCCCGCGCGTACCGCTCCGGGCGACCGCAGGATGGGACCATGCCCCGCCCCTTCCGTCCGCGTGCCGCCGCCCTGACCGTCTGCACCGTACTGCTGCTGGCGGGCTGCGGTGAGAACGACGACAAGGGCGAGGACCTGACGGAGCAGCGGCTCAGCTGGAAGAACTGCCCGGCTCCGTCCGAGGCGCAGGGCGGGGGCTCCGCCCCCTCGCCCCTCCCCGGCAACCGGGGCGAGTGGAGCTGCGCCACCATGAAGGCGCCGCTGGACTGGGACGACCCCGAGGGCGACACCATCGACCTCGCGTTGATCCGGGCCGGGTCGAGCGGCTCGGCGAGCGAACGCATCGGCTCCCTGATCTTCAACTTCGGCGGCCCGGGCGTCTCCGGCGTCACCACCCTGCCCGCCTTCGGCGATGTCTACGCACCCCTGCGCACCCGCTACGACCTGGTGAGCTTCGATCCCCGCGGGGTGGGCCGCAGCGCACCCGTGACCTGCCTGGACGACCAGCAGCTCGACGCGTACCTCCAGCAGGACGCCACCCCCGACGACAACGCCGAGCGCACCGAACTCGTGGACGGCACCGAGACGTTCAACGCGGCCTGCGAGAAGAACTCCGAGCGGGTGCTGCCGCACCTGCGCACCACGGACACCGCCCGTGACCTCGATCTGATGCGCCAGGTCCTCGGCGACGACACTCTCCACTACTTCGGCATCTCCTACGGCACCGAACTGGGCGGCGTCTACGCCCACCTGTTCCCGAAGAAGGTGGGCCGCGCGGTGTTCGACGCGGTCGTCGACCCCACGGAAACCGTGGAACAGGGCTCGCTCGCACAGGCGCGGGGATTCCAGCTCGCACTCGACAACTACGCCGACGACTGCGTCTCGGGGGCCGAGGAGTGTCCCGTCGGCGACAGCGCGCAGGACGTGAAGGACCGTATCGCCGAACTGCTGAAGGACCTCGACCGCACGCCCGTCCCCGGCATCCTCCCGCGCGAACTCACCCAGACCGCGGCAACCAACGGAATCGTGCAGGCGTTGTACTCGAAGGACCTCTGGAAGCTCCTCACCGACGGTCTCGAGCAGGCGTACGACGGTGACGGAACGACTCTGATGGTGTTGTCGGACGTGAACAACGGGCGCAGCGAGAACGGCGAGTACAGCAACATCATCCCGGCCAACGTGGCCATCAACTGTGCCGACGACGAACCCCGCTACACCCCCGAGGACGTGGAGCGCGGGCTGCCCGAGTTCCGGGCCGCGTCCCCGCTGTTCGGGGAGTATCTGGCGTGGGGAATGATCGGCTGCACCGACTGGGCGGTGCCCGGCGCCGCCGAGCACCCGGAGGTCCGCGCCCCCGGCGCCGCTCCGATCCTGGTGATCGGCAACACCGGTGACCCGGCCACCCCGTACGAGGGGGCACGCAGGATGGTGCGGGCGCTGGGCGAGGGCGTGGGTGTGGAACTGACGTACAAGGGGCAGGGGCACGGGGCCTACAACAGCGAGAACACGTGCGTCCAGGACGCGGTGCACGGCTATCTCCTGGACGGAAAAGCGCCGACGGACGGAACCGTCTGCTCATGAGTGAGCCTGCCACTCCGAACAAAACAGCAGGTCAGAGCGTTATCCACAGGCCGCCCCGGCGGGTGGCGGATCTGCCTACCATGGCTCGACCGCCATCCGCGGCACATGCGGACGGCCAGCGAGGGGGGAAGTGGCACATGACCCGTTTCACACGGTGGACGGCCCTGACGGTCGCCGCCGCGCTGCTGACGGCCGGCTGCAGCGGCGGCGGCTCGTCGGACGGCGACTCCGGCAACGACGGCAAGAGCGACGGGGCGGCGCTCGACTGGGGGCGCTGCAAGGCCTCCGGGGACGCCCCCGCACCGGGCGAGGACTGGCAGTGCGCCACCCTCCGGGTGCCGCTGGACTGGTCGAAGCCGGACGGCTCCACGATCGGGCTCGCCCTGATCCGGGCCAAGGCCACGGGCGACGACCGCCTCGGCTCACTGCTGTTCAACTTCGGCGGACCGGGCGGGTCCGGCGTGTCGATGATGCCGTCCTACGCGGCCACCGCCTCCGAGCTGCGCGAGCGGTACGACCTGGTGAGCTGGGATCCACGCGGGGTCGCCGCCAGCGAGGGTGTCCGCTGCCGCGACGACAGGACCATCCGGGCCGCCGAGTCGTCGGTGGACGGTACCCCGGACACACCGGCCGAGGAGCGGATGTTCCTCCAGGACGCCGCCGACTTCGGCAAGGGCTGCCAGGACGCCGCCGGGAAGCTGATGGCCCACGTCTCGACCACCGACACCGCTCGCGACATGGACCGCATCCGGCAGGCCCTCGGCGACGACCGGCTGAACTACTTCGGCATCTCCTACGGCACCGAGCTGGGCGGCGTCTACGCCCATCTCTTCCCGAAGAAGGTGGGGCGCATGACGCTCGACGCGGTGGTCGACCCGAGCGCCGACACCGTGGGCCACGCCAAGAACCAGACCCGGGGCTTCCAGACAGCCCTCGACAACTACCTGAAGTCCACCGGGCGGGACCCCGAGCAGGGTTCGCGGGAGATCGCGGAGCTGCTGGAGCGGATCGACTCCGACCCGCTGCCGACGTCGTCGTCCGGGCGCGAGCTGACGCAGACGCTGGCACTGACCGGCATCGTCCTGCCGCTGTACAGCAAGTCCAGCTGGCCGGTGCTGACCAGCGCGCTGGAGGCGGCTGAGGAGGGTGACGGCACGGAGCTGCTGGCACTGGCCGACGGCTACAACGAACGCGACGCCTCAGGGGGCTACGGCACGACGACCCACTCCCAGCGGGTCATATCGTGCCTGGACGACAAGCAGCGGCCGACCTCGGAGGAGACCAAGAAGCTGCTGCCCGAGTTCGAGGAGATCTCGCCCGTGTTCGGGTCCTTCCTCGGCTGGGACACGGCCGGCTGGTGTCACGACTGGCCGGTTCCCGGTCAGTTCGACACCCCGGAGGTGAGCGCGCCGGGCGCGGCGCCGGTCCTGGTCGTGGGCAACACCGGCGACCCGGCCACCCCGTACGAGGGTGCCCGGAAGATGGCGGACGAGCTGGGCGAGGGCGTCGGTGTGGTGCTCACCTGGAAGGGCGAGGGCCACGGTGCGTACGGCAGCGGGAGCGACTGCGTCGACTCCACGGTGGACGCGTATCTGCTGGACGGCACGGTGCCCGAGGACGGCAAGATCTGCTCATGACGACGGCGGGGGCTCCGCGCACTCGTGGTGCCCGGAGCCCCCGCGTCGGCCCGTGTTCGTGCCGGGGTCGGTCAGTAGATCGGCTTCTCCGGCTCGATCTGGTTGACCCAGCCGATCACGCCGCCGCCCACGTGGACGGCGTCGGCGAAGCCCGCGGACTTCAGAACGGCGAGGACTTCCGCACTGCGGACGCCCGTCTTGCAGTTCAAGACGATCTTCCTGTCCTGCGGCAGGCTCTCCAGGGCGTTGCCCATGAGGAACTCGTTCTTGGGGATCAGGCGGGCGCCCGGGATGGAGACGATCTCGAACTCGTTCGGCTCGCGGACGTCGATGAGCTCGATGCTCTCGCCGTCGTCGATCCACTCCTTGAGCTGCTTGGGAGTGATCGTGGAGCCGGCGGCCGCCGCCTGGGCCTCCTCGGACACGACGCCGCAGAAGGCCTCGTAGTCGATGAGCTCGGTGACGGTCGGGTTGTCGCCGCAGATCGCGCAGTCGGGGTCCTTGCGGACCTTGACCTGGCGGTACTGCATCTCCAGGGCGTCGTAGATCATGAGCCGGCCGACCAGCGGCTCACCAATGCCGGCGAGCAGCTTGATCGCCTCGTTGGCCTGGATGGAGCCGATGGACGCGCACAGCACGCCCAGGACGCCGCCCTCGGCGCAGGAGGGGACCATGCCGGGGGGCGGGGGCTCCGGGTAGAGGCAGCGGTAGCAGGGGCCGTGCTCGGACCAGAAGACCGACGCCTGGCCGTCGAAACGGTAGATCGAGCCCCATACGTACGGCTTGTTCAGCAGTACGCAGGCGTCGTTGACCAGGTAGCGGGTCGCGAAGTTGTCCGTGCCGTCGACGATCAGGTCGTACTGGCTGAACAGGTCCATCACGTTGTCGGCCTCGAGCCGCTCCTCGTGGAGGACCACGTTCACGTACGGGTTGATGCCCTTGATCGTGTCACGCGCGGACTCGGCCTTGGGCCGGCCGATGTCGGACTGGCTGTGGATGATCTGGCGCTGCAGGTTCGACTCGTCGACCTCGTCGAACTCCACGATGCCGAGCGTGCCCACGCCCGCCGCGGCCATGTACATCAGACCCGGCGAGCCCAGGCCACCAGCGCCCACAAAGAGCACCTTGGCGTTCTTCAGCCGCTTCTGCCCGTCCATACCCACGTCGGGGATGATCAGGTGGCGGGAGTACCTGCGGACCTCGTCTACGGTGAGCTCGGGGGCCGGCTCGACCAGGGGTGGCAGCGACACGGGGACTCCGTTGGTCGGTCAATCACTACGGTTGTTCCTCGCTTAACAGTGCCATGGCCTTTTTCATTCCGAGACACCCGTCCCGATAAGCGAGACGATGTCGTCCCAGTAGCCGGGCAGGGGCTCCCAGGGGGCAGTGCGGGCGCGGTGACCCGTGTGGTGCGTGTGATCCGTGAAGTAGATCGTCGCGGCGCCCTGCCAGCGGGCGATGCGCAGGGCCTCGTCCAGGTGCGGGCGGGGCACTCCGTGCACGAAGTGGCAGAAGCGTTCGGGCGGGTGGTCGGCGGTCCACTCCGCCACCTGCGACCAGCGGTAGTCGTTCCACGGGCCGGAGAAGGTGACCAGTTGGTCGGCGTGTTCGGCGTATCCCGGGTACGGATGGGTGCCGTGGCCGAGGACGATGTGGGCGTCATGGAGCCCCCGGAGCGTGCTGGTCGTGCGCCGGACCTCGGGGAGTGCGGCCCGGTCGGCGGGACAGCGGTCCAGCAGGAAGCCGTCGATCCGGTACCAGTCGATGAAGCGGTGGGCGTCCGAGATCACCTCGCCGAACGTACGGAGGCCGTACGCCGCGTCGAGGCGGCCGAGGACGCGGACACCGGCGTTGCGGAGGCGGCCGGCCGCCTCCAGGCAGTGCGGGTCGGGTCGGGTGCCGGGGCCGTCGGCCACGTCGAGGACGACCCAGTGCAAAGGGGTGCCCGGGCGGGTGAGTTCGCTCCACTCGGTCGGGGCGACGAGGGGGTGCGCGAGGCCGGGGACGCCGAAGCCCGTACGGACGCCAGTGCTCGCCGTACCGGCTTTGACGCTGGTCAGATACGGCATGCCGCCTCCATCCAGATGTCGGCGAGGGACTCCTCGAGGTTGATGCGGGGGCGCCAGCCGAGGCGGTCGCGGGCGGTGCGGACGTCGGCCTGCTGCCAGTTGCCGCAGCCGTCGGGGTACGGGAAGGCGACGGGGGTGGTGGCCGGGTGGTGGTCGGGGTCGAGGCGGGGGTGGCCGATCGTGGCGCGGATGGGAGTGGTGGGGTGAGGTGCGTGGGTGGGGTGGGGTACGTGCGGTGGGTGCAGGCCCGGGGTGGTGTCCAGTTCGTTGAGGGCGCCGCCGTAGCCGGCCACCCTGGCGAGGATCCCGGCGGCGTCGCGGAGGCGGACGGCGCGGCCCGAGCCGATGTTGATGACGCCCTGCGCGGCGGAGAGGGAGGCGGCGTGGACGGCGCGGGCCACGTCGCGGACGTCGATGAAGTCCCGCTGTGTGCCGAGACCGCCGAGCTTCAGTTCGCTGTCGCCGGACTGCATGACGCGGCGCATCGCCTCGGCGAGGCGGCCGAGGGGGGAGCCGGCGGGGGTGCCGGGGCCGACGGGTGAGAAGACCCGGAGGACCACGGCGTCCAGGCCGGAGCCGAGGACCAGCTCGGTGGCGGCGAGCTTGCTGACGCCGTAGGGGCCGCCGGGGCGGGGGACGGCGTCCTCCGCCGTGGACGAGCCGGACTGACTGGGGCCGTACTCCGAGCCGCAGCCGATCTGTACCAGCCGTGCGCCGCAGCCGCTGCGGCGGAGGGCCTCGCAGACGGTGGCCACGGCGACGGTGTTGTGCCGGGTGAGTTCGCGGGCGCCGCCTCTCGTGGCACCGGCGCAGTTGACGACCACACCGGGGTGGACGGCATCGAGGAAGCGGGTGAGGGCGCCGGGGCTGCCGGTGGCGAGGTCGAAGCGGACGTCGGCGTCGTCGCCGCGGCCGAGGGCGGTGAGCTGGACGGCGGGGTCGGCGAGGAGGCGGTCGGCTACGAAGCGGCCGATGTAGCCGTTGGCTCCGATCAGGAGGACTCTCATCGGGCGGCTCCTTCGGCGTCCGGGGTGGTCATGCGGGGTTCTCCTTCGGGTGTGTTTCCTGTGGCGCGAGCGCCTGATGCCGGTGGGTGGGGCGGGGGCGCATCAGTGCTTCCCAGCGTTTGCGGGGCGCCCTGCGTGGGTGTGGACCCGGGGGCGGTGGGGTGCCTCCCAGACCCCTGAGGCACTGGGGAGGCACGACTGCCCGCGGATCGCGGAGGGGACGGCCCGGGGCCGGTGATCGCCTCGTCACTGCGGTCGCTCCGGGGGGATGTGCGCCGAGGCTCGGGCGAGGGCGCGTGAGGCGTGGATCAGGAGGATCAACGCCGCTGCCCCGCAGGTGAGGGTGGGGAGGGCGGCGGGGCTCCAGGCCGTGGCCAGGGTTTGGACCGGTGTGGCCAGGGCGTCGCAGCCGGGCAGTCGGGCGGCGAAGAGCGTCGCCAGGGCCGTCATCTGGGCGATGGCCGTGATCGTGAGGATCACCCTCGGCGCGTGGGTGAAGCCGTGGATCGTGAGGAGGCGGGCCAGGAGGAGAAGGCCGCCCAGGGCGAGCGTCGAGGGCAGGGCGAGAGGCTCGTGGAGGAGCGCGGACGTCACCGTGAGCAGACCGGCCACCACCCCCAGGAACAGGGCGAACACGCCGATGAGCACGGGCCGCACGGAAGCCGAGAAGTCCTCCAGACCACGGCTCGACGCCAGCCTGCGGCGGACACGGGCGGCGAAGAAGTGGGCCGTCCAGGCGGCGGGCGCGCAGGACAGGGCGAGTGCCACGGCCGGGGCGATGGCCAGCGGCCAGTCCCCCTCCGCCGTGCCGTCGGGCAGGCCGTCGGGGCCGCCGGTGACCGCCGTACCGAGCAGGCCGTCGCCCAGGAGGACGTAGCCGAGGAGCCAGCAGGTCCAGGACACCGTGGCGGAGCGAGGCGGGATGTCGGCCCGGACGCTCAGCGGACCCCGGCGCAGTGCCGCGCGCAGGGCGAGGACGGTGGCCAGGATGCCGATGGCCGCCGCGTAGAGGCGGGGCCGGCCGGGGGTGAGGCGCAGGGCGATCATCGTTGCCACGCACAGGGCGCCGGGGAGCAGGGTGAGGACGGTCCAGCCGGCGCGTGCCCTCGGACTCGTGGTGACCGGAGCGGGCTGAGGTGGTGCGTCGTCGCGGGAGACCCTGGCGTAGAGCTCCTCCGCGAGGGAGAAGACGTCGCGGTGGCGGAAGCGGGCGGCGGTTCGGTCGGTGATGCCGTGGGCCTCCAGGCCCGCCGCGATCTCCAGGGGGTCCACAGCCTGTTCGCACAGGTCGCGGTGGCGGTGCAGCAGCGCCTTGACCGGGTCGGCCGCGCCGGGCTGAGCGCTGCGGTTGAGTTCGCCGAGGTCGGTCATCGGGCTGTCTCCGTCGCGGGTGCCGGGGTGTCCATGGCCCACGTGGGGACGGCGCGGGAGGCGGGGTCGGTCCAGTGGCCGGGGACGCGGGCCTCGGCGGGGGCGGCGAACGGCAGGGGGTCGCCGGTGTCGTCGAGGAGGAGACGGCGGACCGGTGTGCGCGCGACGATCTCCAGGTAGATGCCGTGGAAGGCCGAGATGTTCTGCTCGACGGTGAACAACTCGAGTGCGCGGGCGCGCGCGGCGGCACCGAGGCGTACGCGGCGCTCGGGGTCGCGCAGCAGGGAGACGCACGCCTCGGCGAGCGCCCGCGGATTGCGCGGCGGTACGACGAGACCGGTGCCACCGATGGCCTCCACGACCGCGCCGACGTCCGTGGAGACCGTCGCGCGCCCGCAGAGCATCGCCTCGACGAGGCCGGCCGGGAAGCCCTCGACGACGCTGGAGAGAACGGTCACGGCGCCCGAGGCGTACGCGTCGGCGGGGGTGGCCGGGTCCGGGCCGCCGATCTCCTCGAAGGACACCGGGTTGGTGCCCACGGAGTGCGGGCCCTCGGCCTCGTCCGGGAAGAGTTGCGTGGCCAGCGCCTCGCAGTGGCCGAGGTAGGCGGCGCCCTCCGGGCCCGACGGACCGCCGATGATCCGCAGTCGGGTCTTCGGCTCCTCCTTGCGGATCTCCACGAAGGCGTGCAGCAGCGAGACCAGGTCCTTGGCGGGCTCCACACGGCCGACCCAGACGAGGGTGTGCGGGTCCGCGCTCTCCGGGGACTCCCCCGCCTCGGCGAAGGGTGCGGCGTCCATGCCGGGGTACACCGTGCGGAGCTTCGCCCGGTCGGCGCCGCAGCGTTCCTGCCAGCGGCGGGCGTGCGTGTTGCCCGGCGTGATGAACGCGGCCCGGCGGTAGGTCTCGGCGGCGAGCCTGCCGTGGAAGGCGGCGAGCAGGGAGCGGACCGCGGGTGAGGCGTCCGGGCGGGTGAGGTAGTGCGTCCGCAGGCGTACGCCGTACTCGGTGACGAGGAGGGGGATGCCGAAGAAGTGGTGGGCGAGCAGGCCGGGAAGAGCCGCCACCCCGCCGGCGGCTGCGTGGCACAGGTCCACCGCGCCCAGCCCGTCCTCCTCGTACCAGTCGAGCGAGAGGGGGCGCAGGGCGCGCTCCAGGTGTGCGGTGACGGCCAGCAGATCGGGTACGCGGGCCTCGCGCGCCGTACGCAGGGCGCCGGGCGCGCGACAGGCGCGCTCCAGGGCACGTACGGCCGTCTCGGAGCGGAGTGCGGCCACCAGACCGCCTTCGTCGCGGGCGAGCTCGGCGAGGCCCCGGAGAGCGGTGGCGAAACGGTCCGCCTCGGCTGTCGCGGGCTGCGGGCCGGGGATGGTGGGGTCCGTCGCGGTGCAGAGGGCGGTGGCCAGTTCGCCGTAGTGCTCCGAGAAGCGCCGACGTGCGCGGCGGCCGTACACCACCCCGTCGTCCTCGGCCGTCCACAGCGGTGCGGTGCGGACCCTGCCGACCTGGGGTGGCAGCGGGACCCAGCCCGCGTCCTCCTGGACCTCACCGCTGCTGAACGCGTAGACGTCGAACTCGTGTCGGCCGAGTCCGCGCACCAAGCGGTCGCACCAGAGCCCGCCCTCACCGCCCACGTACGGATAGCCACCCTCCGTAAGCAGTCCGATGCGCACGTGTGCACCCCCGATCTCCCGTATGGGGAGCCGCCGTTGGTCCGGCGGCTCGCAGCGGGACGAAGGTATGCGGACAAGGAGGTGGCGTGATGGACGGTTGTCCATCACGCCACCAAAAGGGGTGAACGGGCGTAACTTTCCCGTGCGGGGCGCGTTTCGCCGCGCTAGGCGATCAGCTCTTCGGGTACGGCCATGCGTTCGGCCGGCAGCTGATTCCACCGTGGTCGAGGAACTTGGTCTGCTGCTGCATGACCGGGGCCAGGTCACCGTCCTTGTCGCAGGTGACGTGGTTGAAACCCAGGCGGTGGCCGATCTCGTGGTTGATCAGCATCTGGCGATAGGCGTGGATCTTGTCACCGTAGGTGTCCGCTCCCTGTGCCCAGCGGTCCGCGTTGATCATCACGCGCTCGGTGGCCGCCGAGTCACAGGAGACGTTGTCCACGGTGGTGTCCAGGCCGGACTTGGCGCACCAGGCGGCGGTCGTGTCGGGACCGGCGAGGGTGATCACGAAATCGACCTCGCCGGAGTGGACGCGCTCGAAGGTGCGCGCGCCGTTGTGCGCCCAGCTGCGGTTGTCGTTGAGCGTCTTCTGGACCGCTTCGGCGAAGAGTTCACCGTCGAGGCCGAGCCCCTGCTCCACGTCCACGCGGTAGGTGACCTTCTCCCCCTTGCCCGGAGCCTTGTCGATGCCGGGGATCGCGATGAACCTCCCCGTGCCCCCGCGCGCTGCGCTCAGCGGGTACCTCTTGTCCATCTTCTGCCGGTACGTCAGCGGTTCGGCGCTGGGCACGGAGGGCGTCTCCCGGTCGTCCCCGCGCGAGGCGGGATCCCGGACGTCGCGTGCCTGCTCGCCGGCGGCCTGCGCCTGCACGCCGGTGCTGTCGCGTTCGTCGGTGACCTGCCCGGCCACGACGACGGCCAGCACGGTCGTGACGGCGGCGGCCGCGATCCCGGTGAACGTCCGCCCCTTGCCGCTCCTGGCCGGCGCGGGCTCTCCGGTCGGCGACGCGGCGTCGTCATCGAGGCCGGCGGGGATGCCGGTGGCCGGGGCGGCGCTCCAGTCGGTGACGGCGGCGTAGGGGTCCGCGGGACCCGGCGGGCGGGATGCGGAGGCGGACGGGCGCGGGGAGAAGAGGTCGGCGCCCTCGCCGAAGGCGTCGAGGTAGTCCTGGCGCGGCCCTCCGTGAGGCGCCTGCCGCTGTCGCGGGAGGGGCACGCCCGGCCCCGTCGGCGCACCGGCCCCGGCCGCCGCACGACCGTCCAACGTGCCCCAGCCGCCCCCGGGTTCCCGCTGCTCGGGATGTCCACCACGGGCCCGGGGAACGCCACGGGCGGGAGTTCCGTCGGGCAGCCGGGGGGCCTCGTGGGCGGGAGTTCCGTCGGGCAGCCGGGGAGCCCCGTGGGCGGGAGTCCCGTCCGGGAGCCGGGGAAAGCCGTGCGCCGGGGTTCCGTCCGGCAGGCGCGGTACGCCGTGTGCGGGCGTCCCGTCCGGGAAGCGCGGCGCCCCGCCGGCCGGTGTCCCGTATCTCGCCGTTCCGTGCGCGGGAGGAGTCCCGTGCCCCTGGGCCCCGTCCAGGGGGCCCTGCTGCGGCGGAGGCGCGGGCGTCCGGCGCGGGCCCGGTCCGTTCGTCTGCCGCGGCCGGCCTGCCTGTCCGGCCCCGGACGAACCGCCCGGCGCCGGACGGTCGCCCCGTACGGCGCTCTTGTCCGCGGTGTCGCCCTTCGGGGCGGGTCCACGGCGGCTGTGGCGTCCCACGTCGCGCCTCAGCCCCTCATGTTCTCGGCGGTGGTCCCCCCACCGGTGTCGGCGGGTGGACCCGGAGCGCCCTGCGCGCCCGGCTCACCAGTATCCCCCTGATCCTCCGAATCCGTTGTATCCGCGAGGAGTTCACGGAAGGCGAGGGCCACCGTCCCGGGGTACTCCATCATCGCGACGTGCCCCGCGTCCGGAATCGTCACCAGCCGGCAGTCCCGGAAGGCGCGCGCCGACCGCTGGGCCATGCGGAAGCCGACGAGCTGGTCCCGGCCGCCGTAGACGAGCAGGGTCGGTACGAGCACCCGCTCGGCCTGGCGCCACAGTCCCTGCTGGCCACCCAGCAGGTAGGCGCTGACGAGCCCCCGCGCGGAGCGTGCCATCGCGTCCCAGAAGTACGGCAGCCGCAGCCGCCGCTCCATCTCCTGCACGGCGTTGCGGAACCCTTCCGGCGACACCCGCGCGGGGTCGCCGTAACAGAGCTGCATCACGCCCCGGACGCGCTGTTCCGCCGTCCACTCACGGGTGATCCGGGTGAACAGCGCTGCGACCCCGGGCACCGCCAGCAGTCCCGTGGGGACGGCGGTGCGCTGCACCCGCAGTTCCGGCAGGGCAGGTGACACGAGCGTGAGGGTACGGACGAGGTCGGGGCGCACGGCGGCGACACGGGTCGCGACCGCGCCGCCGAGCGAGTTGCCGAAGAGGTGCACCGGGCCGCGGCCGGTCGCGTCGAGATAGCGGATCACCGCGCGTGCGTGCGCGGTGATCGAGTAGTCGCCGTCGTCCGGGGGCGGGGAGTCACCGAAGCCCGGCAGGTCGACGGCCTCGCTGTCGACGACGTCGTCCAGCAGCGGCATGAGTGCCGACCAGTTCAGCGAGGAACCGCCGAGTCCGTGGACGTAGAGAGCGGAGGGCAGCCCTTCCCGCGCGGGTGGCCGCGACCGTACCGACAGCGTGACCCCGGGCAGCTCCACCGAGCCGAGCCGCTCGCCCTCCGCGACCCTGACCGCCGCCACCTTGGGAAGCACGTTTGCGGGCAGCGCGGACGGCAGCTCGGTCGAAGACATGCGGCAATGTTACGAGACGATCACGCAGTGGTTCATGTGTTCACCGTCACAGGCCGCCACAAGGGGCGGGTCCCGTCGTGCGCTCCCCGTCACGCCCGGTCGCGGATCGCATGGCGTCCGAATCGGGTGTCTCCTAGGCTCGTAGAGAGGGCACCCGCACAGCACCCCTGCAATCTTCAGGGGCGTTCGCAGCAGACGTTCGCAGGAAGGGAGCCCGGCATGGCCGTAGATCCGACCGACCCCGAGACGTTCGTGGAGGACGAGGACGCCCGAGAGGGCGAGGAGTTCGACGTCGAGGCACCCGAGGTCGACGCGGCCGAGCAGCGCGCGGAGGTGAAGCCGGACCGCGACGATCCGATGACCGGCGTCGATCCCGACCGCGCCAACGAGGCGGACCTGATGGAACAGGCCAGGATCGTCTCCCTCGACGAGGACGACTACCGGTGACGAGCGCACCGACAAGGACCGTCGTCGAGCAGTGAGGAGGAAACTTCTTGCCCGCTCTGACAGCTTTTGAAACCGTCCGTATGGCTTTCACCGTCGTCCGGTCCGTGAAATTCTGCGCTCTCACCGCGCACACCACGGTTACCGAAAAGTACGATGGCGGCGCGGCTCACACCGCACATGGACGACAATGGGAGGCGGCGTGACAGCCATCGAGCAGACAGACGCGGTACGCCCGAGGGGTACACGCCTGCCACGCCGTGCCCGACGGAACCAGCTGCTGGGCGCCGCCCAGGAAGTCTTCGTCGCGCAGGGCTACCACGCGGCCGCGATGGACGACATCGCCGAGCGCGCGGGTGTCAGCAAGCCGGTGCTCTACCAGCACTTCCCGGGCAAGCTCGACCTGTATCTCGCCCTGCTGGACCAGCACTGCGAGGCCCTGATCCAGTCGGTGCGCCACGCGCTGGCGTCGACGTCGGACAACAAGCAGCGCGTGCGGGCGACCATGGACGCCTACTTCGCGTACGTCGAGGACGACGGCGGGGCGTTCCGTCTGGTCTTCGAGTCGGACCTGACGAACGAGCCCGCCGTGCGCGAGCGTGTCGACAAGGTGACCAACGAGTGCGCGGAGGCGATCTGCGACGTGATCGCCGAGGACACCGGGCTGTCGCGGGCGGAGTCGACGCTGCTCGCCTCGGGGCTCGGCGGTCTCGCCCAGGTGGTGGCGCGGTCCTGGCTGCACAGCGACCGCAGCGTGCCGCGCGACCAGGCGGTGCAGCTGCTGGCCTCGCTGGCCTGGCGCGGCATCGCGGGATTCCCGCTGCACGGCAACGAGCAGCACCACTGAGGAGGCGGGCGGGCGCCGGCGGCTGTTTGTTCCCGTCGGCTGTTCGCTCCTGGCGTGGCCGGGCGCAGCGTGTACGTCCCCTCACCGGGCTAATGTGTGCTGGTACGGCGCGGAAGGTCGCGCACTTCACTGACCGTCGGAGGGACATAGCCGTGGAGGTCAAGATCGGCGTGCAGCACGCGCCCCGCGAGATCGTTCTGGAGAGCGGTCAGAGCGCCGAGGAGGTCGAGCGCGTGGTGGCCGAGGCGCTGGCCGGGAAGTCGCAGCTGCTGAGCCTCGTGGACGAGCACGGCCGCAAGATCCTGGTCCCGGCCGACCGTCTCGCCTACATCGAGATCGGCGAGCCGGCTCCGCGCAAGGTGGGCTTCGGCGCGCTGTAGGCGCGACCGGCAGTCGAGTGGTCCCGTGAAGGGCCCGGCGGTTCGAGACCGCCGGGCCCTTCACGTGTTCACGGACGGCGCACGGGTCCTCCACAGGGAGGATTGGATTCCGCAGGTCAGGGGTAAGACGGGCTACGACCGATGTGAGCAGGCCGGCCATGTGGGAGGGACCCCGACATGCTCTTGGAAGCGCTCAGCTCCGCGATCCTCGGCCTGGCTCTGGCGTGGGTGGCCGCCCGCCGCCTGCCACATCGTCTCCCCGCCCGCGCCCTGGTCCTGCCGACCGGTGTGGCCGGAGCGCTGTTCGGCGCCTTCCTCATGAACACCGCACTGGACGCCGGCAACCTGCTGACGATCCTGCTCGGCGCGGCGATCGTGTCCGTGGCGTCCCTGTCGCTGCTGCTGCGCCCGGCGGGAAGACTGCGCGGCCGGTCGGCGACCGCGTGACCGGCCGCCGTGGGTGGCGCCGGTCGTGAACCGGCCGCCGGCCGCCCGTCCGGCGGATCACGCCGCGGGCGGCGGGCCGGCGCCGTCGGTCTCCCCCGACGTGACGCACCGGGCAGGACCCGGCCGTCCTCAGGCCGCCAGACCCAGTGCCGCCATGCGCTTGGTGTGCGCCTCGGTGATCCGGGAGAACATCTTGCCGACCTCGGCGAGGTCGAACCCGTCCGCGACGCCGCCCACGAGCATGGTCGACAGCGCGTCCCGGTCGGCGACGACCCGCTGGGACTGCGACAGCGCCTCGCCCATCAGCCGCCGCGCCCACAGTGCGAGCCGTCCGCCCACGCGCGGGTCCGCGTCGATCGCGGCGCGCACCTTCTCGACGGCGAAGCCGCCGTGGCCGGTGTCGTCGAGCACGGCCAGCACCAGGGCACGGGTGTCGGAGTCCAGACGGGCCGCGACCTCGCGGTAGAAGTCGCTGGCGATGGAGTCGCCGACGTACGCCTTGACCAGCCCCTCCAGCCAGTCGGAGGGCGCCGTCTGCTTGTGGAAACCGTCGTACGCGGCGACGAACGGCTCCATCGCGAGCGTCGGCTCCTCGCCGATCCCGGCGAGCCGGTCACGCAGCCGCTCGAAGTGGTGGAACTCGGCCGACGCCATCTTCGCCAGCTCCGCCTTGTCCGCCAGCGTGGGCGCCAGCTTGGCGTCCTCCGCGAGCCGCTCGAACGCCGCCAGTTCGCCGTACGCGAGCGCGCCGAGCAGGTCCACGACAGCGGCTCGGTACTGGGGATCGGCGGAGGCGGTCGCCCAGTCCATGGCGGCGACGCCGGTGGGTCCGGCGGGGGTGTCGGAGGTGTCCGCGGCGTTGTCAGGCTTGTCAGAGCTCGTCATGAAGCGCACAATAGCCCGCTTGTCACGCCCCGGAAGGCCCCGGAAGGCCCCGGTGAATCAGTGTGACGACGACTACGTGACCAAATCGGCCATGGCGTGTGCGCGAATCCGGGGTATGGTGGTAATGCGCCTGCTGAGCACTCTGACGTACTCGACAGGCCGCATGTATGAGGATGCCCGGTCGGAGGCCCGATCGGCTCCGACCCGACAGCCCTCCTTGCCGTACGCCACGCTGCGTGCGGATTCCGGAGGGGGACCCTCAGCGGTACGAGCGCTCGAGCGTCGGCAGTGGTCCCGTGCCCTACGGCATCGCCCGTAAGGCGGCCGACGTCCCCGGCACGGTCCCTTGACACGACCCCCGCGCTCGCCTCGCACCGCGCACACAGAAGAGGCAGCACCCTGACTACGACGTTCCGAGAGCTCGGAATCCTCCCCGAGACCGCCGAGGCCCTGGAGGCCGTCGGCATCATCACCCCCTTCCCCATCCAGGAGATGACGCTCCCCGTGGCCCTGTCGGGCACGGACGTCATCGGCCAGGCCAAGACCGGCACCGGAAAGACGCTCGGCTTCGGCCTTCCGCTCCTCGAGCGCGTCACCGTCCCCGCGGATGTCGAGGCCGGCCGCGCGAAGCCCGAGGACCTCACCGACGCGCCGCAGGCGCTGGTCGTCGTCCCCACGCGCGAGCTGTGCACGCAGGTCACCAACGACCTGCTGACCGCCGGCAAGGTGCGCAATGTGCGCGTCACCGCGATCTACGGCGGCCGGGCCTACGAGCCGCAGGTCGAGGCGCTGAGGAAGGGCGTCGACGTGATCGTCGGCACCCCGGGCCGGCTGCTCGACCTCGCCGGGCAGAAGAAGCTCAACCTCAAGCATGTGAGGGCCCTCGTCCTCGACGAGGCCGACGAGATGCTCGACCTCGGCTTCCTGCCCGACGTCGAGAAGATCATCAACTTCCTTCCGGCCAAGCGCCAGACCATGCTGTTCTCGGCCACCATGCCGGGCGCGGTGATCGGTCTGGCCCGGCGCTACATGTCGCAGCCGACGCACATCCGCGCCACCGCGCCGGACGACGAGGGCGCGACGGTCGCGAACACCACGCAGTTCATCTACCGCGCGCACAACATGGACAAGCCCGAGATGGTCTCGCGGATACTGCAGGCCGACGGCCGTGGCCTGGTCATGGTCTTCTGCCGCACCAAGCGCACGGCCGCCGACCTCGCCGACCAGCTCAAGCAGCGCGGCTTCGCCTCCGGCGCGGTCCACGGCGACCTCGGCCAGGGCGCCCGTGAGCAGGCGCTGCGCGCGTTCCGCAACGGCAAGGTGGACGTGCTCGTCTGCACCGATGTCGCCGCCCGCGGCATCGACGTCGAGGGCGTGACGCACGTCATCAACTACCAGTCCCCCGAGGACGAGAAGACGTATCTGCACCGCATCGGCCGTACCGGCCGCGCGGGCGCGAAGGGTACGGCGATCACGCTGGTCGACTGGGACGACATCCCGCGTTGGCAGCTGATCAACAAGGCGCTGGACCTGGGCTTCAGTGACCCGCCGGAGACGTACTCCACCTCCCCGCACCTGTTCTCGGACCTCGGCATTCCCGAGGGCACCAAGGGCGTCCTGCCGCGCTCGGAGCGTACGCGCGCCGGGCTGGACGCGGAGGAGCTGGAGGACCTGGGCGAGCCGGGCGGGCGTGGACCGCGCGGGCGCGGTGGCCGGGGCGGGCGCGACGACTCCCGTTCCGCGGAGCGCGAGACCTCGGCCCGTACGCCGCGACGCCGTCGCCGTACGCGTGGCGGTGCGGTGCCGGACGAGGCCGCGCAGCAGTCCGTGAGCCCGGCCGTCGAAGGCGCCGGCGAGGCGGAGGCCGACGCGGTCGCCCGTACCCCGCGCCGCCGTCGCCGTATGCGCGGCGGAGTCCCGGCCGGGGCGACGACCGCGGCGGAGGCCGCCGTCGACACGGCGGAGGGCACGACGGCAGAGGGCACGACGGCGGAGGCCGTTGAGGCTCCCGCGAAGCCGCGCCGCCGCCGGACGCGCCGGAGCACGGTGGACACGACGACGGCCGTCGTCACCCCGAAGGCCGAGAAGACCACGGCGGCCGTGGCGGCCCCGGTGGTCACGGAAGCGCCGGTGGTCACGGAGTCCGAGGCTCCGGTGACCGAACCGCGCCGCACCCGCAGGACCGCGGACACCGCAGCGGTGGACACGGTGGAGGCGGCCACCGAGCCGACCGAGGCCGCGGAGACCAAACCGCGCCGCACCCGCAGGACGGCGGCCAAGGCCGAGACCGCGCTCGACACCGCCGAAGGCAGCACCGAGACGGCCGAGGCGACGGAGACCAAGCCCCGCCGCACCCGCAAGACCGCGGCCAAGAAGACCGAAGCCGTCGTCGACACCGCCGAAGCCGCCGAGGCCAAGCCGCGTCGCCGGACCCGTAAGGTCGCCGAGTCGGAGTCGGCCGTCGCCGTCGAGATTCCGGCGCAGGCGGTTCCGGAGGACGAGGCCGCGGAGGCCAAGCCGCGCCGCACCCGCAAGACCGCGGCCAAGAAGACCGAGACCGCGCTCGACACCGCCGAGGACGCCGAGGCCAAGCCCCGGCGTCGTACCCGCAAGGTCGCCGAGATTCCGGCGCAGGCCGCGGACGAGGCGAAGCCCAAGGTCCGCCGCACCCGCAAGGCGGCGGCCGTGGCCGAGCCGGAGCCGGAAGCCAAGCCCCGGCGGACCCGCAAGGCGGCAGTCGCCACGGAGTCCGCGGAAGGCTGACGCAACGAACCGACGGCCCGGTCCCACACCCGTGGGGCCGGGCCGTCGGCGTGTCCGCACCCGCTACCCTCACCCCGTGACCAGCCACTCCCCCTCCGCCCCGCCCACCGGCGCCCGCACCCGCCGACTCCGTACCTCACGCGGGGAGTTCGCCGTCGTGGACGTGCCACCGGCCGCCGGAGTCACGGTGCGGGGGGTCGCGTTGCTGCTGCCCGGATACACCGGCAGCAAGGAGGACTTCACACTGGTGCACGAGCCGCTCGCCGCGCGCGGCTACCGCACCGTCGCCGTGGACGGGCGGGGCCAGTACGAGTCGGACGGGTCCGAGGACGACGAATCCGCGTACGCGCAGGAAGAGTTGGCGCGGGACGTGCTCGCGCAGGCGAACGCGGTCGGTGCGCCCGTGCACCTCGTCGGACACTCGCTCGGCGGCCAGATCGCCCGCGCCGCCGTCCTCCTGGACCGCTCCCCCTTCCGTTCGCTCACGCTCATCTCCTCCGGCCCCGCCCGGATCTCCGTCTCCCAGGAGCAGCGCGTGAAGCTGCTGCGGGACGCGCTCGCGGTGATGTCGATGGCGGAGTGCTGGGAGGCGATCCTGGCCATGGGCACGCCCGAGGAGGTGGGCGGTCCGGCGCGCGGGCTCGGTGGTCAGGAGTACCTGCGGCGTCGCTGGCTGGGCACCAGTCCCGTGCAACTACTGGCCACTGGAAGGCAGTTGTGCACAGAACCGGACCGGGTCGCGGAACTGGCCGCCGTACCCCTGCCGTTCCACGTCCTGTCCGGGGCCCGCGACGACACCTGGCCGGTGCCGGACCTCGACGAGATGGCCCTCCGCCTCGAGGCGCACCGCACCGTCGTCGACGGGGCCGAGCACTCACCCACCGTCGACCGTCCCGCGCCGACCGCCCGCGCCCTCGCCGGCTTCTGGGACGGGCTTACGGCCATCCCTTAGTGGTCGGCTCCGGAAATCCTTCGGGGGTTGACCGGGTGTTGGGTGGATGTGGCGTTGAGGAGAGTCTCGGCTGCGGTGGTGCGGGCGTAGAGGACGGAGCGGCCGGCGCGGTGGGCGCTGACCAGGCCCGCGTTGCGCAGCGCGGTGAGGTACTGGGAGACCCCGGCTGGGGAGAGCCCGGTGCGGTGAGCCAGGTGTGTGGTGGAGGCCGGGGTCTCCAGCTCGGTCAGCAGCAGGGTTCGCGAGCGGCCGAGTACGGCGGCGAGGGCGTCGGCCCGGGTGATGCGCCGCGGCTGCCACAGCGAGCCGACACCGCGCGCCGGATAGGCGAGTTGCGGTGGATCCGGTGGTGTCGTTCGGGTGCGAAGCCTCGGTCCGGTGAAGGCCGAGGGGATCAGCAGCAGTCCCGTGCCTGCCGTTTCACGGGTCAGCGGCTGCTTGCGGCGGGCCATCCGCAGTCCGCCTGCGTCCCAGTTCACCGAGGTGTGCAGGTCGTTGAAGAGACGGCCCGCGCCGTGCTCGGCGACCATGCGGGCCCGGTAGAAGACGTCGGCGTCCAGCACCGTCCGGATCCGCGCCCAGTACGGGGCCAGCGCCAGCTCCCAGTACGCTTCAAGTTCATCTGTGACCTTCGCCAGGCGTGTCTCCGGGGCGGCGTGCAGCATCCGCAATCGGGGGCCAAGGCCGCCCTGGTGGCGGGCCAGATGGTCGAGGTCCTGGCGTACCCGGTCGGTGGGCGCAGCCCGGATCGCCTGCCACTCCGCCTTTGGCGTGGGAGCAGGCCCGACGGGGGCTGGGTTGAGGAAGTCGGGGACGTAGCCGGTGGGCGGGATCAGCTCGGAGAGCCAGCCCCGGTCCAGTCCGGCGGCCACCACGCGTGGCTGTACCTGGTCGATCCAGGGCCGGTGGACCAGATGCGCGGCGTGGGACCGCAGCAGCCGGAAGCTGGGCGCCACCTCCCACATCGGTGAGACGGCGAACCGCACCTGCGCCAGATCGCTCGCCGAGAACGACAGCTCCGCCAGGATCACCACTCCTCAATGGATTCAGCTATGTGTGAATCAATGGCGGCTCAGCCTATCGTGCGGAGATCATCCCGCTATGACCTCACAGATGATCAACGCGGCGGCAGCGGGTGCGTGGGAGCTCGGCGATCGCACGGTCAACCGGATCGGTTTCGGCGCGATGCGCCTGCCCCAGACCGGCGAGGCGTTCGCGGCCGATGCCGCCCTGCGCGACCGTGACCAGGCAATCAGCGTGCTGCGCCGCGCGGTCGAGCTCGGCGTGAACCACATCGATACCGCCGCGTTCTACTTCTCACCGCTGCGCAGCGCGAACGAGCTGATCAACCGGGCGTTGGCCCCTTATCTGGACGACCTCGTCATTACCACCAAGGTCGGACCCGGCCGCAGCCCTTCGGGTCAGTGGCTGCCGCACGCCACTCCCGAGCAGCTGCGCGGCCAGGTCGAAGAGAACCTGCGCCAGCTCGGCCGCGACCACCTCGACGTGGTGAACCTGCGCATCGTCGGCACCGACTCGATCGCCGAACGCTTCGGCGCACTCGCCGAACTGCGCGAGGCCGGACTCATCCGTCACCTGGGCCTGTCCAACGTCCGCCCCCACCACCTCGCCGAGGCCCAGACCATCGCGCCCGTGGTCTGCGTGCAGAACATGTACGGCATCGGCGCATCACCGGAACAGAAAGAATTCCTGGACCTCTGCGGTGAACAGCACATCGCGTTCGTGCCGTTCTACTCGATCGCCGGCACCGGACGCACAGCCGGCGCGACCACCGGCGACAACGACGAGATGCTCGCCATCGCCCGCGCTCACGGAGTCAGCACGGCTCAGATCCGGCTGGCCTGGACACTCCACCAGGGCCCTCACGTCCTGGCCATCCCCGGCACCGGCGACCCCGGCCACCTCGCCCAGAATGTGGCCGCCGGCTCCCTGCGCCTGTCCGAGGACGAACTCACCGCCCTGAACTCCCTTCGCCACGAAACAGTATGAACAGGCTCCTCGGCGCTGCGATCCGCTTCCGCCGGCCGGCTTGACCGCCGTGTCTGCTCCTGCCGCGCGTCCGACAGTCCTTGCCGCCGAGCGGCGACGGCTGAAGAAGTCGGCCTTCGGTGTCGGCCAGCACCGTGCGCCGCCGGCTCCCCCGGGACGCACTCAAGCCCTGGCAGCACCGCTCCTGGATCTTCATTACCGATCCGCAGTTCCGCACGAAGGCCGAGCGCGTGCTGGACCTGTACGCCCGAACCCGGCGGGGCGAGCCCTTGGGCGAGGACGAGTACGTCATCAGCGCGGATGAGAAGGCCTCCATCCAGGCCCGCTGCCGTTGCCACCCCACCCTCGCGCCCGGCCGGGCCCGACCGGCATTCCGCCGATCGCCCAGAAGAATCCTCGTTCCACCTCACAGCTTGATCAACCCCCGAAGGACTTCCGAGGCTGACCACTTAGTACTGCGCCTGCAAGTGGTCCCAGAACCCGTCGCGCAGGGCGCGCCGCAGGTCCGCCTGGCCGCGCAGGGAGTACTGCAGCAGCCCCTCCGCCTCGACCAGGAGGTCCTGGTCGACGGATCCGGGCAGATAGGGATGGCCGGGAAGCAGTTCCACCAGCGTGTCCCGGCCCCGCGCGACCAGCCATTTCGCGGCGATCTGCGCGCCGACGAACCGGACGTCCTCACGGGCGGGCCGGCTCGTCGCGGACTCGTACGGCGCTGCCGTGCGCCGGGAGACGTACGGCTTGAAGAAGTCCAGGTCGAGCGTGCGCTGACTGTCGACCTCCCAGAGCAGCGGTTCGGCCTGGTTGCGGCCCTCTGGGGCCTCGATGCCCCAGAGGTGGACCCGGGCGCCGTACCCCTGGGCCGCCTCGACCGCCGAGACGAGGTCCTCGTCGCCGCCGAGCAGGGCGGCGTCGCTGATGGCGCGGTGCCGGGCCAGTGACTCCAGGTCGCTGCGGATCAGGGAGTCGACGCCCTTCTGCTGGTTGTTGGCGTTGAGGTTGCCGAGGCGGACCTTGACGTCCGGGAGTTCGGCGATGGACTGCTGTTCGGCGGTGTGGATGCGGCGTCTGGCCCCGTCGTACCAGTAGACCCGCAGCAGTCTGCTGTCCGCGAAGATGGTGCGGGCGCGGTCGATGAGCGCGTCGATGAGTCCCTCGGCGTCGAGGTCGAAGGCCCGGCGGTCCTCCGTCCCGGCCACGAGCCGCCCCGCGGCGGCGTACAGATATCCCGCGTCGACGAAGATGGCGTGCGTCGAGGGCGTCTTCGCCACCTCGGCGAGCATGCGCTGGAGCAGCTCGTTGGTGCGGTCGATACGGGCGTGCAGAGCCGCGAGGTCTTCGTTCATCGCCTCCATTGTCCCGGTGGTCACGCTACGAACACAACCGGTCCCGGTCGGTCTCCTTCGAAACCCTTACCGGTCAGTATTTAGTCAATCGAAAAATTTCCTTAGCGTAGGGAATGTTTGTACCGCGCAGGGCGTTGAACTCGTCATGGAACAGGGGCCCGAGTGGCCCGTGGGCCGCCCACCGAGTAGTTCTCCTTCAGGAGGATGACCAGACGAAGGGAGAAGCCCCTTGCGCTTCGAAATCATGCGACTCGACGACGTCGACGGCACCCCCGTGGACACCACCGTCGTGGACGCCGCCTCCGTCAACCGCATCGTTCAGCAGGCCGCCGCCATCGGACAGCGCCTGTGGATCCGCCCGGCCAACACACCGGCCTCATAACGCGCGGCGCGCGGGACACCGGCCACACGGGCCGGGTCCCCGAGTACGTACGCACCGGAGCCCCCGCACCGTCATCGGTACGGGGGCTCCGCGCGTCCGGCGCCGGGGTCAGCCGCCCCGGATCACCTGGGTGACGCCGTTGATGATCTGCTGCACGGCGATCGCGGAGAGCATCATGCCGGCCAGGCGCGTCACCAGGACCACGCCGCCGTCCTTGATGACCCGGATGATCAGCAGCGAGTACCGCATCACCAGCCACAGCACGACATGGATGGCGAGGATCGCCGACCACACCGAGACCTGCCCGGTGAGGCCGTCGGCCTTCTGCACGGCGAGGATGACCGACACGATCGCACCGGGCCCCGCCAGCAGCGGCATGCCCAGCGGGACCAGCGCGACATTGACGTCCTTGGTCTGCTTGGGCTCGTCGGTCTTGCCGGTGAGCAGGTCCAGCGCGATCAGCAGGAGCAGCAGCCCGCCCGCGATCATCAGCGCGGGCACCGACACATGCAGGTAGGCGAGGATCTGGTGGCCGAGCAGCCCGAACACGGTGATCACGCCACCGGCGACACAGACGGCCTGGAAGGCCATCCGCTTCTGCGCCTTGGCCGGCCGGCCGGCGGTCAGGGCGAGGAAGATCGGGGTGATCCCAGGGGGATCCATGATGACAAAAAGGGTCAGGAAGAGAGAGCCGAAGACGGCGACGTCGAGCATGACAGCCTTGCTGAGGTACGAATGAGGAAAGGTGGGGAGCGGAGGGGAAGCCTCAGACTCCGCCGGCCCCCGGCACCGGGAACGCCCCGGTCGCGCGCCGCGTGATCTCGCCGTACACCTCGGGGTCCGTCGTGAACTCGCCGAGGACGCAGGTCTTCCGGCTGCCGTGGTAATCGCTGGAGCCGGTCACCAGGAGCCCCAGTTCCCTCGCGAGGCCGCGCAGCCGCGCCCGGGTCTCCGGGTCGTGGTCCATGTGGTCGACCTCGATGCCGTCGAGGCCGGCCTCGGCCAGCTCGGCGATCGCGGACTCCGGCACGGTCCTGCCCCGCTTGCTCGCGGCGGGGTGCGCGAAGACGGCGACCCCGCCCGCGTTCTTGACCAGCCGCAGGGCCTCGAAGGGGTCGGTCTCGTGCTTCTCCACGTAGGCCCGGCCGCCGTCGGCCAGCCACCCCTGGGTGAAGGCGTCGTTCACGGTGGGCACGACGCCCAGCTCGACGAGCGCGCTGGCCACATGGGGGCGGCCCACCGAGCCGTCACCGGCGATCCGCGCGACCTGCTCCCAGGTGACCGGCACGCCCAGCCCGTTCAGCTTGGCGACCATGCCCTGGGCCCGCGGCACCCGGTCGTCCCGGACCAGCTCGCGCTCGGCGAGCAGCGCGGGCTCCTCGGGGTCGAAGAGGTAGGCCAGCATGTGCATGCTGATGCCGTCGAGCCGGCAGGAGAGTTCCGCTCCGGGGACCAGCGTGAGCCCCGCCGGGAGCACGGAGAGCGCCTCGGCATGCCCGCGGGTGGTGTCGTGGTCGGTCAGCGCGATGACGTCGAGACCGGCGGCGGCCGCCTTGCGGACCAGCTCGGCCGGCGTGTCCGTACCGTCGGACGCGGTGGAGTGGGTGTGCAGGTCGATACGCACGACGCATTACTCCAAGCGGTGACGGACGGACGGGGACGCTCCAGGATAACCGGATTTTCGCACGTCCCCTGTCACACCCGAACCCGCCGTGCACCCCCTACCGGCCCGCCGTGCGGCGTCTACGCCTCCAGCAGGCGCGGTGACAGCGCACCGCAGGGCACCAGCTCCACCTCGGCCCCCGCGTCCCGCAGATCGGCCAGGACCAGCTCGTCGTACATCAGCATCCCGGACTGCTCCGGCCACACCACCGCCCACAGCCACATCCCGAGCGCCTCGCCCGCGAAGACGGCGCGGTCGTCCGGCGTCTTGGCGACGTGCCAGAGCGGGGTCGGGCGGCCGGCGGCCAGCACCTTGGCCTGGGGTGGCTTCTCGACGTTCATGTACGGCCCCGGGTCGGGGCCGTCGATGCCCGCGTACCGCGCGCCGAGGCCCACGCCGAGTTCCTCGGCGACCAGGATGAGCTCACCCATGCCGCCGAGCGGTCCCGGCCCGGTGCACGCGACGGCGGTCGCCCGGCCCCCGCCGCGGTCGTCGCCCGCGCTGGCCACGCCCGTGAACAGCCAGCCCACCGGCAGTGGCCACGGCATCCACACCGGCACCTTCGTGCGGTGCACGACGACTTCGAGGGCCTCGACACTCGGCGGTATCACGGGCTGCAGCGGGTGCACGATGCCGTGCACAGCGCACTGCCAGGCATCCGAGAAGAGGCCGGGAGCCCTGACCCGGCCACCGCACTTCGGGCAACTGGGTTCGCCCCTCATAGGCACCCACGGTCCTACCCCTGCCGCGCCACGTCAAGGACGATCACCCGTCCGGGCGGAACCGGCCGCGCGGAAACTGCATGTAGCTTGCACTAATTAGCCTTGCTAATTTATTGTGTGTATAGACCAACCATCCGTTCAGTCATGTCCCGGGACGGGAGCACCCATGGACGACCCCCGCGGCCCTCACGACCCCTACGACACGGGATCGGGCGGCATCCTCCGCCAGCCGAAGTCCGTGTGGGCGACAGCCGGCGCGTCCGTCGTCGCCTTCATGGGGATCGGGCTCGTCGACCCGATCCTGCCCTCCATCGCCAAGGGCCTCGACGCCACCGCCGGGCAGGTCTCCCTGCTCTTCACCTCGTACTTCCTCATCACCGCGCTCGCGATGCTGGTGACCGGCTTCGTCTCCAGCCGCATCGGCGGCCGGAAGACCCTGCTGCTCGGGCTCGCGCTCGTCGTGGTCTTCGCCGGGCTGTCCGGCACCTCGGGATCGGTCGGCGAGCTGGTCGGCTTCCGGGCGGGCTGGGGGCTCGGCAACGCGCTGTTCGTCTCGACGGCCCTCGCGGTCATCGTCGGCGCGGCGGCCGGAGGCAGCGCGGCGGCCATCCTGCTGTACGAGTCGGCCCTCGGCCTCGGCATGGCCTGTGGGCCCCTGCTGGGCGCGCTGCTCGGCGACGCGAGCTGGCGCTACCCGTTCTTCGGCACGGCCGTCCTGATGGCGGTCGGCTTCCTGTGCATCGCGGCGTTCCTGAAGGAGCAGCCGAAGCCCGCCCGCAAGACCTCGCTGCTCGACCCGGTCAAGGCGCTCGGGCACGGCGGACTGGCGTCCGCGGCGGTCTCGGCGTTCTTCTACAACTACACGTTCTTCACCGTGCTGGCCTTCACGCCGTTCGTGCTGGACATGTCCCCGTACCGGTCGGGCGCGGTGTTCTTCGCCTGGGGCGTGCTGCTCGCCGTCTTCTCGGTGCTCGTCGCCCCCCGGCTGCAGAAGCGGTTCGGCTCGCCGAAGGTGCTGGGCGGCTCTCTTCTGCTGCTCGCGGTGGACGTGCTCGTCCTCGGCTACGGCGACCACACCACGGCCGTCGTCTGCACCGTCCTGTCCGGCGCCCTCATCGGCGTGAACAACACGGTCTACACCGAGCTGGCACTCGGGGTGTCGGACGCGCCGCGGCCGGTGGCGAGCGCCGGGTACAACTTCGTGCGGTGGTTCGCGGCGGCCGCCGCGCCCTTCTTCGCGCCGAAGATCGAGGAGTGGACCGATGTCCACGTCCCGTTCGTGGTCGCGGCGGTCACGGCGGCGCTGGGCGCGCTGGTGGTCGTCGTACGGCGCCGGGCGCTCAGCCTCCCCCACGGCAGAGGAGCCGCAGCCGCACCGCGCCACGCCGAGGACGAGGCCGCCGTCTTCACCAACTGACCGGCTCCGGAACGGCGTTGGTGACCTTGATCACTTCAGCGGCACGGACCTGCGGGACGGATCCCGGAGGTCCGTGCCCTGGTTCAGCCAGCGCTCCTGGAGGGCCTGGGCGCCGTGCACCCGCTTCCAGGCGGCCTCGTTCGGGGTCATCGGCAGCAGCGGCAGGAACCGTACGGGGTCCAGGGGCTCGTCGAGCTCCAGGTCCTCCACCAGGCCGCCCGGCTCGGCGACCAGCACCGAGGTGAACGGGGCGCCGGGCCACAGCGGTTCGCCCACGTCGAGCGAGGCGCCGGGGACCACGACCACTCCCTCGACCTGCGGGGACGCGGCCAGCACGGCGAGCGGGCGGAGCACCTTGTCGGTGTCGGCGACCCCGCCCCGGACGGACAGCACCAGCTCGACGCGTGGACCCTTGACCGGGTCCGCGATCACCGCCGTGGGGTCGGCCATGGGCTGCGCGGACATGCCGAGGGTGGCGTAGCGCACGATGTCGCCCTCGTGGAAGCGCAGCACCTCGATGCGGTCCGTGCCCAGGAAGGTGACCGCCGCGCGGGCGTCCGGTTCGCCCAGCGTCGTACGCAACCGGGCCTCGACCAGAGGAAGAACATCAGCCATGCGGCGAGCATAGAACTCGTCAGTACCGGGCAAAGCAGAGCCTTGACATGGCAGTCGGCTGATACGCTTGGCCGGTGGTTCGGGCAGCACGCAGAAGCGTCCGATCGCCCCGAACGCCTGTGTGACACTCCCCATTCGAGGGGGGAATCCCCAAGGGGATCGTGGATCGTCCCTCACGGGGGACCGGCCGGAGGAGGTGGGGCTGGCATGGACCGAAGTCGACCGTGCAGTAGCACCCGCTCTTCCGCCCGTTGATGCAGCTGCTCCTGTCTGGCTCCCGCCTTTCGTCCGCGCGTCTTCATCGGAAGAGCACTTTGTTTCGTTCTGCCTGATCTGCCCCAGTAGCTGTATCAGCGACGAAGCCCGCCACCGCGACGGTGCGGTGCTCCCCGCTTTGTGGACGCGCCAAACATCCGCAGTCCAGGACGTCCTCATTCCGGGTTGTTCCACCCGTCGTTGCGGCGCCTTTCGTTGCCTGTCCGCGAAGGAGCCCGCCATGTCGATGATCCGCGACCTGCGCGCCGTGGTCCGTCCCTCCTCCCGTGTCTCGCTGCGCAAGGAGAGCGGCCCGTACGACACCACCCGTGACCCCACGACGACCACCGCCGTCGTCGACTGCGCCGTCTACCGCGACGGCCGCCGCCTGGTGACCGAGGGCGGCCCGCTCACCCCGCACGAGGCGATGCGGCTGGTGCGCCGTGACGGAGGCTTCGTGTGGATCGGTCTGCACGAGCCGAGCGAGGCCGAATTCGCCGGGATCGCGCGGGAGTTCGGGCTCCACCCGCTGGCCGTGGAGGACGCCGTCCAGGCCCACCAGCGGCCCAAGCTGGAGCGCTACGACGACTCGCTGTTCACGGTCTTCAAGACCGTCCACTACATCGACCACGACGAGCTCTCCGCCAGCAGCGAGGTCGTCGAGACCGGTGAGGTGATGTGCTTCACCGGCCGGGACTTCTTCATCACCGTCCGGCACGGCGGGCAGGGCTCCCTGCGGGCCCTGCGGCACCGCCTCCAGGACGACCCCGAGCTGCTGGCCAAGGGCCCCTCGGCGGTGCTGCACGCCATCGCCGACCATGTGGTGGACGGTTACATCGCGGTGGCCGACGCGGTGCAGGACGACATCGACGAGGTCGAGACGGAGGTCTTCTCGCCGGGCCGCAAGGGCACCCCGCGCGGCACCGACGCCGGACGGATCTACCAACTCAAGCGCGAGGTCCTGGAGTTCAAGCGGGCCGTGTCCCCGCTGCTGCGGCCGATGCAGCTGCTCAGCGAGCGGCCGATGCGGCTGATCGACCCGGACATCCAGAAGTACTTCCGGGACGTGGCCGACCATCTGGCCCGGGTGCAGGAGCAGGTCATCGGCTTCGACGAACTGCTGAACTCCATCCTCCAGGCCAACCTCGCCCAGGCCTCCGTGGCGCAGAACGAGGACATGCGGAAGATCACCTCGTGGGCCGCCATCGTCGCCGTACCGACGATGGTGTGCGGGGTGTACGGGATGAACTTCGACTACATGCCGGAGACCCACTGGAGGTACGGCTACCCGGTGATCCTCAGTGTCACGGTGGCCATCTGTCTGGGCATCCACCGCACGCTGAAGCGCAACGGCTGGCTCTGAGCGCCCCTGGTTAGGCTGGGCCCATGACAAGTGCGCTGCTCGACCGGGCCCTCATCGAGGAGGCCACGAAGAAGTCCGGCCTCGTCTGGGTCAGGGGGCCCGGCGTTCCGCCCCGCGCCCTGTGGCACGTGTGGCACGAGGGTGCCGCGTGCGTGATCGGCGACGGGCCCGGCGAGCAGCCGCTGCCAGGGCTGGCCGACGGCGTGTCCGCCGAGGTGACGGTCCGCAGCAAGGACAAGGGCGGCCGGCTGGTCTCCTGGACGGCGACGGTCGTCGAGCTGCCGTCCGGTTCCGAGGAGTGGGCGGCGGCGGTCGCCGAGCTCAAGGGCAAGCGGCTCAACGCGCCCGACGGCGAGGCGATGACCGGGCGCTGGGCCCGCGAGTGCCGGGTCCTGCGCCTGGAGCCGACCGGGGCGACGGCCCCGCTCCCCGACGGCTCCCTGGCCGAGGCCCCCCTGCCGACGCCGGTGACGACCCGGCGCCCCGCCCCGGCGGGACTGCCCCGGCTGCTGCTGAAGAGGAAGCGGCGACGGGCCTAGGAGGTCGGGAGCTGCTTGCCGTAGTCGAGAGTCTCGCCCTTGGCCGGTTCCTTCAGTTCGAAGTCGGTGCCCCAGGACGAGAAGGTGAGGGTGCCCGCCTTCCCGGCCCGCACCAGGCGCACCGGGTACGGCTTGCCCTCGAGCGAGACGTCCAGGGTGCCGCCGGAGCCCTCGTCGCCGGTGACGCGGATGGTGCGTACGCCCGACTGCTCGTGGTGGCCGTCCGTGGCCAGCTCGCCGTGCAGGGTCAGCAGACCGCCGAGGAGGACGTTCTTGTCCGTGAAGCCGATGAACTTCTTGTACGACGGATCGCTCTGCGGCACCTTCACATACTTCTCGGCGAGCTTGCCGGCCGCCGCCGCGTCCGCCTCGCCGTCCTTCTCGCCGTCCTCGTGACCCCAGAACTCGGCGCCTGCCTTCAGGTACAGCTCGTCGTCGACCCGCAGCAGGCGAAACGTCTCCCCCTCGGTGGTGACCGAGCCGACGCCGCCCTGCTCCTTCAGCCGCATGTCGAGCGTGTACGTGCGTCCGCTGGTGACCACGGTGCCGTGCAGCCGTACGGTGCCGACCGACTCGGCGGCCTTCTGGGATCTGCTCCGGATCTGGTCGGCGGGCAGTCTGCCGACACCGTTGGTGCCCTCGTTCGGATCCTCGGAGCATCCCGTGAGCGCCGTCCCCGTCACGAGCAGCGCGCACACGGCGCCGGCCAGCGTGGCCCTGCGGGAACGGCCCTGGGAGATCGGAATCACAGGTGGGCTGCCTCTCTGACGGGGGACCTGAACGGCGTACCGCAGGGTACCGGGGCCGGGTGGACCCGGCGGAGCCAGTCCGTCCGGACCGGTCGCCGGCGCACGGCCGATCGGTACGGGCTAGCCTGAAGCCCACCCGAGCGGGCAATTCGGAAAACAAGCGCAGCAGGCGGTACCCGCGACGAGAACACCCGCACGGAAAGGAGTGGCGGCCATGGCAGGGGGCGCCCCCCGGTTCTTCGTCTCGCACGTCTCCGGTGTCGCCGTCTTCGATCCGGCCGGCGACCAGGTGGGGCGCGTGCGCGATCTGGTCGTCATCCTGCGGCCCGGCCGGCGTCCGCCGAGGCTGCTCGGCCTGGTGGTCGAACTCTCCACCCGCCGCCGCATCTTCCTGCCCATGAACCGGGTGACCGCCGTGCAGTCCGGCCAGGTCATCACGACCGGAGTGCTCAACGTGCGGCGCTTCGAGCAGCGGCCCACCGAGCGGCTCGTCTTCGGCGAGCTGCTCGACCGGCGGGTGACGCTCGTGGAGAGCGGCGAGGAGGTCACCGTCCTCGACCTGTCGGTGCATCAGCTGCCGGCCCGCCGCGAGTGGGAGATCGACCGCGTGTTCGTGCGCAAGGGGAAGAAGGGCGGCGCGTTCCGGCGCGGCAAGGGCGAGGCGCTGACCGTCGAGTGGTCCGCGGTCACCGGGTTCTCCCTGGAGGAGCAGGGGCAGGGCGCCGAGAACCTGCTCGCCACCTTCGAGCAGCTGCGCCCCGCCGACCTCGCCAACGTCCTGCACCACCTCTCCCCCAAACGCCGCGCGGAGGTGGCCGCCGCCCTCGACGACGACCGGCTCGCCGACGTCCTGGAGGAGCTGCCCGAGGACGACCAGATCGAGATCCTCGGCAAGCTGAAGGAGGAGCGCGCCGCCGACGTTCTGGAGGCCATGGACCCCGACGACGCGGCCGACCTGCTCGGCGAGCTGCCCGAGGCGGACAAGGAGCGGCTGCTGAGCCTGATGCAGCCCGACGACGCGGCCGACATGCGGCGCCTGATGTCGTACGAGGAGCACACGGCGGGCGGTCTGATGACGACCGAGCCGATCGTGCTGCGGCCCGACGCGACCGTCGCGGACGCCCTCGCCCGGATCCGCGAGCCGGACCTCTCCCCCGCGCACGCCGCGCAGGTCTACGTCTGCCGCCCGCCGGAGGAGACGCCCACCGGCAAGTACCTGGGCACGGTCCACTTCCAGCGCCTGCTGCGCGACCCCCCGTACACGCTGGTCGGCTCGATCCTGGACGACGACCTGCAGCCTCTGGAGCCCGACGCCGCGCTGCCCGTGGTCGCCGGGTTCTTCGCCACGTACGACATGGTGGCGGCGCCCGTGGTCGACGAGGCGGGATCGCTGCTGGGCGCGGTGACGGTGGACGACGTACTGGACCACATGCTGCCCGAGGACTGGCGGGAGACCGAGTTCCACTTCGACGAGGGGGCGGTGACCGATGGCTCCTGAGCGCGACGGCGTGCGAGAGCGTGTGCCGGCGGGTGCCACGGCCGCCGGACGGCCGCGTACGCCCCGTCTGGACCAGCCACGCCCTCCCCGGCGCCGCATCCTGCCCGAGTGGGACCCGGAGGCCTTCGGGCGGCTCTCGGAGAGCGTCGCGCGGTTCCTGGGCACCGGACGGTTCATCGTCTGGATGACGGTCGCCATCGTCCTGTGGGTGGTGTGGAACGTGTCCGCACCGAAGGAGCTGCGCTTCGACGAGTACCCGTTCATCTTCCTGACGCTGATGCTGTCCCTGCAGGCCTCCTACGCGGCTCCGCTGATCCTGCTCGCGCAGAACAGGCAGGACGACCGGGACCGGGTCAATCTGGAGCAGGACCGCAAGCAGAACGAGCGGTCCATCGCGGACACCGAGTATCTGACCCGGGAGATCGCCGCCCTGCGGATCGGGCTCGGGGAGGTGGCCACGCGGGACTGGATCCGTTCGGAGCTCCAGGACATGGCCAAGGAGCTGGAGGGACGACAGAACGGACACAAGGACCATCAGGGATCATTCCCGATGATGCGGGCGGAACACCCGCCGGGACGTGACGCAGACGACCGCTGACGTACTTACCGCCGGGTGCACCCGGCGCCGTACCATCGTGCCTATGGCTACGGAAGACGCGGTGCGCGAGGCACTGGCGACAGTGAACGACCCCGAGATCAACCGGCCCATCACCGAGCTCGGCATGGTCAAATCGGTGGAGATCGGGGCGGACGGGGCGGTCGCGGTCACCGTGTACCTGACGGTTTCCGGCTGTCCCATGCGGGACACGATCACGCAGCGCGTGACGGACGCGGTCTCCCGGATCGAGGGCGTCACCCGGGTCGACGTGACGCTGGACGTCATGAGCGACGAGCAGCGCAAGGAGCTGGCGACCGCCCTGCGCGGCGGCCAGACCGAGCGCGAGGTGCCCTTCGCCAAGCCGGGCAGCCTGACCCGGGTCTACGCGGTCGCGTCCGGCAAGGGCGGCGTCGGCAAGTCCTCGGTGACGGTGAACCTGGCGGCGGCGATGGCGGCCGACGGGCTGAAGGTCGGCGTCGTGGACGCCGACATCTACGGCCACTCGGTGCCGCGCATGCTGGGCGCGGACGGGCGTCCCACCCAGGTCGAGAACATGATCATGCCGCCGTCGGCGAACGGCGTGAAGGTCATCTCCATCGGCATGTTCACCCCGGGCAACGCCCCGGTGGTGTGGCGCGGCCCGATGCTGCACCGCGCGCTGCAGCAGTTCCTGGCGGACGTGTACTGGGGCGACCTGGACGTGCTGCTGCTCGACCTGCCGCCCGGCACGGGCGACATCGCGATCTCCGTCGCCCAGCTGGTGCCGAACGCCGAGATCCTCGTCGTCACCACGCCCCAGCAGGCGGCGGCCGAGGTGGCCGAGCGCGCCGGGTCGATCGCCGTGCAGACGCACCAGAAGATCGTCGGTGTGGTCGAGAACATGTCCGGCCTGCCCTGCCCGCACTGCGGCGAGATGGTCGACGTGTTCGGCACGGGCGGCGGCCAGTCGGTCGCCGACGGCCTGACCCGCACGACCGGTACGAACGTGCCGGTGCTCGGCTCCATCCCGATCGACGTCCGGCTGCGCGAGGGCGGCGACGAGGGCAAGCCCGTGGTGCTGTCCGACCCCGACTCCCCGGCGGGCTCGGCGCTCCGCTCGATCGCCGGCAAGCTGGGCGGCCGGCAGCGGGGCCTGTCGGGCATGTCCCTGGGAATCACCCCGCGCAACAAGTTCTGAGGGTCCGTACGCGGAAGGGCGCCGTCCGGTGTGGACGGCGCCCTTCCGCGTGCCCGCTCGGGCGCCTTCGCGTACCCGCTCAGGCGTCGTACGCGGTGATGTCCTTCACCACGGCGAAACCGAGGCCGTACGCGCTCATGCCCCTGCCGTACGCGCCCACGTGCACGCCCGCCTGCGTGGAGCCCGCGAGCACCCAGCCGAACTCGGACTCCCGGTAGTGGAACGGCGTCGGCACCCCGTCCACGGGCAGGGACAGCGTCGACCAGTCCGGTCCCTCCAGATCGTCCGCGAGGACCCAGGCGGTCTCCGTCTGCTGGTCCAGCCAGTCGTCGCGCAGGGAGTGGTCCATCTGGCCGGGCCAGGTGAAGGACAGCAGCCCCACCCCGGCGAGCCAGGCGGCGGAGGAGACCGAGGTGGCCTCCAGCAGACCGGTGCCGTCGGCGCTGCGGCGCACCGGGTTGGCGGCCACGGTCACCACGACCGCGAACCTCTCCTTGGTCTCCTGGTCGGTCCCGGCCGTGTACTCGCTGCGCACCGAGGGCTCGTCGCCGTGCCCGACCGATCCGTGCTCGACGGCCCCCTCGGCCGCCAGTCCGACCTGCATCAGCCAACGCGGTCCCGTGAAGGCCTCGTCGAGGCCGTACCAGGGGAAGGGCGCACGCAGGTAGCCGTCGACCGTACGCCGGGCGGAGCGGACGTGTCGTCCTTCCTCCGCGGCCGGCGCCTGCGCGACTGCCCGACTCGTCGTCTCCATGCCCGGACGCCTCCTCAGCTCTCGTCGGACCGGGCGGCCCGCCCCCCTTCGGGCGTACTCGTCCGTTCCGCACAACAACTCGGCAGCATAGCCACCTTGCCGCCACGGGCCGGGAAACCGCCCGGCGCGTGGGCCGCGCGGACGCCCTGATCAGGCCGTGCGCAGACCGGGTGGAGTATGAAACGCGTCACGTACGCGAGGGCGTGCGCTCCGGCACGTCCGGCTCAGGTGGCGTCCGCGTCGAAGGGCGGGCGGCCGTCGGCCGCCGGCGCCTCGGGCTTCTTGGTCATGTCCACGCGGCCACCGGTGGAGCCGGAGGAGGAGGACGAGGAGTCGGCGTCGCGGCCGTGGACGGCGTCCGTGACCTCGGCCATCTCCTTCTTCAGGTCGAAGCCGTTACGGATCTCCTTGAGCCCCAGGTCGTCGTTGTCCAGCTGCTTGCGGATGAACGCCTTGGGGTTGAGGTCCTCGAACTCGAAGTCCTTGAACTCCGGGCCGAGCTCCTGCCGGATGTCCTGCTTGGCGCTCTCCGAGAAGTCCCGGATCTTCCGGATCGTGCGCGTCACGTCCTGGATGACCTTGGGGAGCTTGTCCGGACCGAAGACGAGCACGGCGAGGACGATGAGCGTCACCAGCTCGAGCGGTCCTATGTCATTGAACACCTGAAGCTCCTCGCGATGCCTTCGGTCCTCGGTCCTCGGGGCGGCCTGCGGTCTTCCGTGGTCCGGGCCGGGTCCACGGTACCCGGCCACCCCGTGCGACCGGTACCGCCCCGAGGGCCCATCTGCCTCAATCGCCCTCCGAGGAACCGAGCGTCAGGATGACCGTCCGCTCGTCGCCGTCCCGCTCCAGGGTGAGTTCGAGGTGGTCGCCGGGGCGGTGGGCGCGGGTCTTGACGATGAGTTCCTGACCGGAGTGGACACGCCGGCCGTCGACCTCCGTGATGACGTCACCGGCCTTGATCCCGGCCCGGGCGCCGGGGCCGCCGGTGCTGACCGAGGGCCCGCCGTCACCGCCCTTGGCTGCGACACGGGCACCGTCGCCGCCGTACTCCATGTCGAGGGTGATGCCGATCACCGGGTGGGCGGCCTTCCCGGTGTTGATCAGCTCCTCGGCGACGCGCTTGCCCTGGTTGATGGGGATGGCGAAGCCGAGTCCTATGGAACCGGCCCGACCGGCGTCCGGGTCGGCGCCGCTGTCGGCGGAGCGAATGGCCGAGTTGATGCCGATCACGCGGGCCTTGGCGTCGAGCAGGGGGCCACCGGAGTTGCCGGGGTTGATCGGCGCATCGGTCTGCAGGGCGTCGACGTACGACACGTCGCTGCCGTCGCCCTTCTCGCCGCCGGCGGTGATGGGCCGCTCCCTGGCGCTGATGATGCCGGAGGTGACGGTGCCGGCCAGGTCGAAGGGGGCACCGATGGCGACGACGGGGTCACCGACCCGCACGTTGTCGGAGTTGCCGAGCGGCAGGGGGGTGAGTCCGCTGACGCCCTTCACCTTCACGACGGCGAGGTCGTAGCCGCTGTCCCGGCCCACGACGGTGGCTTCGGCGGTGTCGCCGCTGTTGAAGGTGACGGTGATCTCGCCGTCGTCCCCGGCGGGTTCGACGACGTGGTTGTTGGTGAGGATGTGGCCACGCCCGTCGAGCACGAAGCCGGTGCCGGTGCCGGCCTCGCCGGCGCCGCTGACGTGCAGCGTGACGACGCTGGGCAGTGCCTGTGCGGCGATTCCGGCGACGCTGCCGGGGTCGCGTCCCGACGCCTCCTTGCCGGCCTGCGGCAGCTCCACGGTGCCCATGCCGCCGTTGCGCTCCAGATACGTGCCGACGATTCCGCCGATACCACCGGACACGAGCGCGAGCACCAGCGCGGCCCCGACGAGCGCCCGGCCGCGCCGCCGCTTCCCGTCGACCACGACATGCCCGGCCTGCTGCAACGGCGCGGCCGCGGCAGCCGCCGCCCAGGGGTCGTAACGCCCCCAGGGATCGGCGGCCGGGGTGTCCTGGGCGTCCGGGCGCGACTGCGCGGGGACGGCGGGCGCCATGGGAGCCCCGTGCAACCCCACGTCCGCCACGGTGGGCGCACCTGACACGGACGTGCCGTGCGGTACGGGCGTGGTCTGCGCCGCTGTGCCCGGGCCCGAGGGAGGCGCCGGGGGTGTGTACTGCGGCGCGGGCGCCGCGTCCGGGGCCGAGGGAGACGCCGGGGGCGCACCATGCGGTACGGGCGTGCCGTGCGGCACCGTGTCCAGGCCCGAGGGAGGCGCCGGGGGTGTGTACTGCGGCGCGGGTGCGGAGTGGGGCGCCGCGTCCGGGGCCGTGGGAGGGGCCGGGAGCGTCATGCCGTGCGCGGGTGTCGTCGCCGGGTGCTGTACGGGCGGGGCGGGTGCCCAGGGGCCCGGTTCGCCGTACGGCGGGGTGCTGTAGGGGTCGGGGTCGTGCAGGGGTCTCCGCTGCTCGGGGGCGGGGGGCTCGAAAGCCACCTGCGACGGGACCGGGACGGCCGGGGACGCGGACCCGACGGAGGCGTCGGCAGGGGCACCGGATGCCACGGGCTCCGGGGCTCCGGGGGCGGGCTCGAGGGGCTGGTCCTCGGGGCCCTCGGGCCGCAGGGGGCGGTCCAGTTCGTAGTCGCCCCGGTGGTCGTCGGCGGCGGCGGCCGGCTCGCGGTCCGGACGGGCCAGTTCGAAGTCGCCGTCATGTCCCTCGGGACGCGTGGTCGGCTCCTCCCCCGGTGGGCCCGGCTTCCCCTCGTTCATGCTCTCCCCACGGCTGGACACGGCACCGCGTGACGGCGGTGGCCGCGAAACTACTGGCTCGGCACCCGGCTGGGCCTGGGCGCGCCCCCTGGATTCAATCAGGTTCGCGCGCCCCTGCGCACTGGACGGTTCAGCGGGATGTCGGCGTGGGGACCGGCGTCGTGCCGGCGGTGACGAGGCCGGGGTCCTTGAGCCCGGCGGAGACGGCCCACGTGGTCAGGGTGAGCGGCGGGGTCGAGGTGAGCGGTCGTATCAGCGGGGACATGGCCGTCGCACCGCCCGTCACCGGCGTGCCCGGTGTGGGGTGGCGCTCCGTCGGCGCCGGGATCCCGGGCAGCAGCGGCGCGGAGACCGCGGTCGGGGCGACCGGGGTGTCCGCGGGCGCGCTCCGGCCGGTCGCCTCGCCCAGCGGCGGTCCCACGCCGCGGCGCCGCTGGGACTCGGGCATCACCGCGCCCGCGCCCGTGCCCTGCGTACGCGTCGGCGTGACATTGCTGCCCTTGCCCGCACCACGCGCCTCCGTGTCGGCGGGCATGCCCGTGGTGACCCCGCCGAGCGCGATCGCGGCCAGCGACACCGCCCCGGCGGCGACGAACGCGAACCGCAGCCCGCGGGAGGACGGCCGGTCGGTCTCATGGCGGCCGACGTCATGGATGGCGAAGCCCCGGCCGACCGCCGCGGCCGCCGGCAGCGCGGGCTCGTGCCGCCGGACGGGCTCGTACGCGAACTCGAAGCGCTCACTCCGCCTGGCCCCGAAGACCCCGGATCCCCCGCCGAACCGCCCCGACGTACCACCGGACAGCCCTCCGCCACCCAGCGGCGGGCCGCCGTCGCCGAGGTCGCCCCCGGCCGGCAGCCCCTGGAGGCGGGCCAGGAAGCTCTCGGAGGGCGGCGGCGGAGCCGCCGCCGCGAAGACGTTCTTCAGACGGCGCTGCGCGTCCACCTCCACCTTGCACTTCGCGCAGGTGGCGACATGCGCCAGTACGCGCTCACGCGCGTCATGACCGAGCTCCCCGTCCACCAGGGCGGAGAGTCGGTCTCCCAGGTGCTGCTCTGCGAGGTGTCCCTCGGAGGACTTCGGCTGTGAACCGCTCACGCGCTCGCGCCCCCTCCTCCCAGTGCGGGAACACGCGGCACGAAGGAGCGGCGCTCCGCGCGCGCCTTGGGCGAGCGGTGCGCGAGGGCCTTGCGCAGCTGGGAACGGCCGCGGTGGATCCGGGACCGGACGGTGCCGAGCTTGACGCCCAGGGTCGCCGCGATCTCCTCGTACGACAGCCCCTCGATGTCGCACAGGACGACGGCGGCGCGGAACTCGGGGGCGAGGGTGTCGAGGGCCTGCTGGACGTCCGCGTCGAAGTGGGCGTCGTTGAAGACCTGCTGGGGCGTGGGCTCCTTGCTGGGCAGCCGCTCGGCCGCGTCGTCGCCGAGCGCGTCGAAACGGATCCGCTGCTTGCGGCGGACCATGTCCAGGAAGAGGTTGGTGGTGATGCGGTGCAGCCAGCCCTCGAAGGTGCCCGGCGTGTACGTCGACAGGGAGCGGAAGACGCGGACGAAGACCTCCTGGGTGAGGTCCTCGGCGTCGTGCTGGTTGCCGGTGAGGCGGTAGGCGAGCCGGTAGACCCGGCCGCTGTGCATGCTGACGATCTCCTCCCAGGTGGGCGGAGTCCACGCCTGCCCGTCCGCGTCGGTCGAGAAAGTCGCGGTCTGGGCCGGGTCGCCGGCGTGGTCGTGGTCAGCAGCGGTGTTGTTCACGGATTTCGGCCTGCCCGCCGATCCGAGGAAACGCCGCAGCACTCCTACGCGATCCACAGGCGCAGCCGCACCTCCCCTATCAGCTCTGGTGGTGTCCAGTGGAGCCCCTACCATAGCCACCTCGCCCGTTAACTCCGGATAAGCGGTTTTACGAGAATTTGATCTGGGCTGCCACGGCTCGTACGGCTGCGTCAGCACTTGCTCGGCGCCCTCGTCCACTACCTGTCCCCCGTCACGGCACACGCCACTTGCACATCCCTTTAAACGACCGGTCCCATCTGCGGGTTCCCGACGCCAACGGATACAGTCACGCCGAGGCTTCCACGGGGACAGGAGAGGGTCATTACCGCCAACCGGCAGACGAGCTGGGCGTTCTCCGACGCCTATGTCGCCGAGGACGAAGCGCTGCACCGGGCCCGTGACCGGGCCCGTGACGCAGGGCTGCGCTCGGTGTCGCCCGGCACGGGCGCGGCGCTGCGGTTGCTCGCCGCCAGCGTGGACGCCAAGGCGGTCGCGGAGATCGGCACCGGCTGCGGGGTCTCCGGGATCCACCTGCTGCACGGGATGCGGCCGGACGGGGTGCTGACCACGGTCGATCAGGAGCCGGAGCACCAGCAGTCCGCCCGCCAGGCCTTCCGCGACGCCGGTTTCGCCGGGAACCGGGCCCGCTTCATCCCGGGCCGCGCGCTGGACGTCCTGCCCCGTCTCGCGGACGCCGGCTACGACCTGGTCTTCTGTGACGGCGACCGGCAGGAGTACCAGGACTATCTCGCCGAATCGTTGCGTCTGCTGCGCCCGGGAGGTCTGGTCGCCTTCGAAGGGGTCTTCGCGAACGGACGCACGGTGGACTCCGGACCGCAGCCCACGGAGGTGCTGCGGCTGCGGGAGCTGGTGCGCGCCGTGCGCGAGAGCACGGAACTGGTGTCGTCGCTGCTGCCGGTGGGAGACGGGCTTCTCTGCGTCGTCAAGCGGTGACCGACGGACCCGGTCCACGCCCCCTGCCGGTACGCGAAACAGCCGCCCCGGCACCGCGTGCGGCGCCGGGGCGGCTGAAAGGGTATGGTCGCTTGCGCGTCAGCCGACGACCTTCTTGAGGGCGTCGCCGAGCGCGCCGGCCTCATCCGGGGTCAGCTCGACGACGAGCCGACCGCCGCCTTCGAGCGGAACTCGCATGACGATGCCCCGCCCCTCCTTGGTCACCTCGAGCGGGCCATCACCCGTCCGCGGCTTCATGGCCGCCATGCTCGTTCCCCTTCCTGAAACCCAGCTAAACCGTCTGAGCCGACGGCCCACTGAAGGGCACCTGCGGTCCTTGAAGCAGGACACACGCCACCGGCATCGAACACATTGCTTCCAGGCCATTATCCCGCATGGCAGGACCCGATGACCAACATCAGTCGGCATCGCTTGGGCAACGCGCGCGAGCAAAACCACTCAATTCGGCGATGTGACTGCGATACTGCGCCGCCTCGCACACTCCCGGCGACCGGAAACGGCCAGGAATCGTTTGACGCAGGTCACACGTCGGCCGTCCGCCACGATCGGTGATCTCCGTCATGCTGTCTGGCAGACGGGACGTACCGGCCGGTAGGTCCCGAGCCGTCACACGGAGGGATACGCCATGGCCGACACCGTGCTCTACGAGGTGAGCGACGGACTCGCGACGATCACGCTCAACCGCCCGGAGGCGATGAACGCGCTGAACGTCGCGGCGAAGGCCGCCCTCCGGGACGCGGTCCGGTCCGCCGCGGACGACGACGCCGTACGGGCCGTGCTGCTGACCGCGGCCGGGGACAGGGCGTTCTGCGTCGGACAGGACCTCAAGGAGCACATCGGGCTGCTGATCGAGGACCGGGAGACCGGTTCGGGGCAGACGATGAGCACGGTGCGCGAGCACTACAACCCGATCGTGAAGGCGCTCGCCGGGGCCGCGAAGCCGGTGGTCGCGGCGGTGAACGGGGTCGCGGCGGGCGCCGGCTTCGGCTTCGCGCTGGCCGCGGACTACCGGATCGTCGCGGACACGGCGGCGTTCAACACCTCGTTCGCCGGGGTCGCGCTGACCGCGGACTCCGGGATCTCCTGGACGCTGCCGCGCGTGATCGGCCCCGGGCGCGCCACCGACCTGCTGCTCTTCCCGCGCAGCATCTCCGCGCAGGAGGCGTACGAACTGGGCATCGCCAACCGGCTGGTCCCGGCGGCGGAGCTGCGCGCGGAGGCGGAGAAGGTGGCGCGGGCGCTGGCCGAGGGGCCGACGGTGGCGTACGCGGCGCTGAAGGAGTCCGTGGCGTACGGGCTGAGCCACTCGCTGGAGGAGGCCCTGGAGAAGGAGGACGAGCTCCAGACCCGGGCGGGCTCCTCGGAGGACCACGCGATCGCGGTGCGGGCGTTCGTGAACAAGGAGAAGCCGAAGTATTCGGGTCGTTGACCCCTCGTACCCGGTGCCGGGGCGGGCCGGTCCAGGGGCTCCGCCCCCCCGGACCCCCGTATCGGATGCTGTGGGCGGATCCCGTCACCGTTCGGTGAGGGGAGCGGTTCTCCCGGAGTGACGCCGTCCACGCGGTGTTCCGCTGGGAGAAACGCTCCCATCGTGTTGCGGGGGCGGGTGCCCGGCGGCCGTCCGACGAATCCGCCGACGGCACCCCCCGTATCGGCCCGGGGGCCCCGTCCTCAAACGCCGGGCAGGCCGTTTCGTGCCACGCACACTTCCAGGTGATCGTTCACCAGTCCGCAGGCCTGCATCAGGGCGTACGCCGTGGTCGGGCCGACGAAGCGCAGGCCGCGCTTCTTCAGGGCCTTGGACAGGGCCGTGGACTCCGACGTCACCGCGGGGACGTCGGCGAGGGTCTTCGGCGCCGGCCGGCCGGCCGGGTCGGGGGCGTGGGACCAGATCAGGGCGTCCAGGTCGCCGGGCGCCCACCCGGCCAGCTCGCGCGCGTTGGCGAGGGTCGCGTCGATCTTGGCGCGGTTGCGGATGATGCCCGCGTCGGCCAGCAGGCGCTCACGGTCGGTGTCGGTGAACTCCGCGACCGCGGCGATCTTGAAATCGGCGAAGGCGGTGCGGAAGCCGGGGCGGCGCCGCAGGATGGTGATCCAGGACAGACCCGACTGGAACGCCTCCAGGCTGAGGCGCTCGAAGAGGGCGTCGTCGCCGTGGACCGGGCGGCCCCACTCCTCGTCGTGGTACGTCACATAGTCCGCGGTGGACAGCGCCCAGGGGCAGCGCGGGAGGCCGTCCGGGCCGGTGGGGACGGCTGCTTCCCCGCTCACGGCTGCTCGTCCTCGCGGTGCGGGGCGGGCTTGTCCATGGAGAGGTGGGCCGCGACGGCGCGGGCGCCGGCCAGCGCGGACTCCAGGTCGGCGATCCGGGCGTCGCGCTCGGAGAGCTCCGCGCCGAGGCGGCCGAGGGCGTCGTCCACGTCGGCCATGCGGTAGCCGCGGGCGGCGAGCGGGAAGCGCAGGCCGTCCACGTCCGCGCGGTTGACCGGCCGGTCGGGCGGCAGGGCGTCCCGCAGGCGCTCGGGGGCCGCCTCGGGCAGCGGGCCGTTGTCTCCGCCGCCCACCACGGCGAGGGTCACCGCGGCGACCACGACGGCGAGCGCGACGACCAGGAACAGGAACATAACCATCGCCGGGGCCCCCACGGTCGGATGAGTCGGATGAGTCGAAGTCGGATGTGTGGCTCCGATCGTGTCATGCGAGTCTGACAGTCGGGGCCGCCGGGCGTTCGCAAGGCGGCCCAGGACGGGATCGTACGAGGAAGAGGTCACAGGGGATGCTCAGGCTGGGCAGGCGGGAATTCGCACCGCACGAGCGGGTGATCATGGCGATCGTGAACCGGACCCCGGACTCCTTCTACGACCGGGGCGCCACGTTCCGCGACGAGCCGGCGCTGATGCGGGTGGAGCAGGCGGTGGCGGAGGGCGCCGCGATCATCGACATCGGCGGGGTGAAGGCCGGGCCGGGCGAGGAGGTCACGGCCGAGGAGGAGGCGCGGCGGACGGTCGGCTTCGTCGCCGAGGTGCGGCGGCGCTTCCCGGACGTCGTGATCAGCGTGGACACCTGGCGGCACGAGGTCGGCGAGGCCGTGTGCGAGGCGGGCGCGGACGTGCTGAACGACGCGTGGGGCGGGGTCGACCCGCGGCTCGCGGAGGTCGCCGCGCGGTACGGCGCGGGGCTGGTGTGCACCCACGCGGGCGGTGCCCGGCCGCGGACGCGGCCGCACCGGGTGACGTACGACGACGTCATGGCGGACATTCTCGATGTGACCGTGGGACTGGCGGAGCGGGCGGTGGCGCTGGGGGTGCCCCGGGAGTCGGTGATGATCGATCCCGGGCACGACTTCGGGAAGAACACGCGGCACGGTCTCGAGGCGACCCGTCGGTTGGGGGAGATGGTCTCCACCGGGTGGCCGGTGCTTGTTTCCTTGTCCAACAAGGACTTCGTGGGGGAGACGCTGGACCGGCCGGTGAAGGAGCGGGTGGTGGGGACGCTGGCGACGACGGCGGTGTCGGCGTGGTTGGGGGCGCAGGTGTACCGGGTGCACGAGGTCGCCGAGACCCGGCAGGTGTTGGACATGGTGTCCGCCATTGCGGGGGAGCGGGAGCCTGCTGTTGCTCGGAGGGGGCTGGCGTAGGGGGTTCTCGCCCCCGCCGCCCCTTCCCGTCCCGTCCCCGGGGGGCTCCGCCCCCCGGACCCACCTGCCTTTGCCCACCCACCGCCCGACTCGGGAGTTGGGAAGGCGCCCTCGAAGCCCCCTCGTAGCGCCCTTCCGCAGGCCTCTAGCGGCCCGCCTCCTTCGACACCAGGGCCACCGCCTCGTCCACGTCGTCCGTGACGTGGAACAACAGCAGGTCCTTCTCCGCCGCCTTGCCCTGGGCGATGACCGTGTGGCGGAGCCAGTCGACCAGGCCGCCCCAGTAGTCCGTGCCGAACAGGACGATGGGGAAGCGGGTGACCTTCTGGGTCTGGACGAGGGTCAGGGCCTCGAAGAGTTCGTCCAGGGTGCCCAGGCCGCCGGGCAGGACCACGAAGCCCTGGGCGTACTTCACGAACATCATCTTGCGGACGAAGAAGTACCGGAAGTTCAGGCCGATGTCGACGTAGGGGTTCAGCCCCTGCTCGAAGGGCAGTTCGATGCCCAGGCCGACCGAGACGCCCTGCGCGTCGCACGCTCCCTTGTTGGCCGCCTCCATGGCCCCCGGACCGCCACCGGTGATCACCGCGAAGCCCGCGTCGACCAGGCCCCGGCCCAGCCGGACACCCGCCTCGTACTCCGCCGAGTCCACCGGTGTGCGTGCCGAGCCGAAGACGCTGATCGCGGGCGGGAGTTCGGCGAGCGTGCCGAAGCCCTCGATGAACTCGGACTGGATGCGCAGCACCCGCCAGGGGTCGGTGTGGACCCAGTCCGTGGGCGCGCGCTCGTCCAGCAGCCGCTGGTCGGTGGTGCTCGCCTGCACCTGGCCCCGCCGGCGGAGGACCGGCCCCAGACGCTTCTCCTCCGGCGGCTGCTGCTTCCCCTCGGGGTTGCCGGTAGCCATGTGCGCTCCCTCCGTTTGCTGGTCGTACCACCTCAGCGTAGATCCACCCGGGTTACGTACGAGGGACCTCAGCATGTCCGGAACACAGCGGCGCAAACCCGCTTCACGTCACGCCGTCAGCCAGGACCGCAGCCGCTCCTCCCCGGCGAGGATCTTCGCGGTGTCCACGCGCTCGTCCCGCTTGTGCGCCAAGTGGGGGTTGCCGGGACCGTAGTTGACCGCCGGGATGCCCAGCGACGAGAAGCGGGAGACGTCCGTCCAGCCGTACTTGGGCTGCGGGGTGCCGCCCACCGCCTCGATGAAGGCCGCCGCGGCCGGGTGGGACAGGCCGGGCAGCGCCGCGCCGCTGTGGTCGTCGACGACGAACTCGCTCACCCCGCAGTCCGCGAAGACCTCGCGGACATGGGCGAGGGCCTCCTCCTCGCTGCGGTCGGGGGCGTAGCGGAAGTTCACACTCACGACGCATTCGTCGGGGATGACGTTGCCGGCCACTCCCCCGGAGATGCCGACGGCGTTCAGGCCCTCGCGGTACTCCAGTCCGTCGATCACCGGGTAGCGCGGTTCGTAGCCGGCCAGGCGGGCGAGGATCGGGGCGGCGGCGTGGATCGCGTTGGAGCCCATCCAGCCGCGCGCGGAGTGGGCGCGCTCGCCCGCGGTCTTCAGCAGGACCCGCAGCGTGCCCTGGCAGCCGCCCTCCACCTGCCCGTCGGAGGGTTCGAGGAGCACCGCGAAGTCGCCCTCCAGCCACTCGGGGTGCGCCTCGGCCACGTGCTTCAGGCCGTTGAGGTCGGCGTCGACCTCCTCGTTGTCGTAGAAGACGAAGGTCAGGTCGCGGTTGGGCGCGGGGACCGTGGCCGCGAGGCGCAGCTGGACGGCCACACCGGACTTCATGTCGCAGGTGCCGCAGCCCCAGAGCACGCCGTCGGCGTCGAGCCGGGAGGGGACGTTGTCCGCGATCGGGACCGTGTCGATGTGGCCGGCGAGGATCACCCGCTCCGGGCGCCCCAGCCGCGTACGGGCCACGACGTTGTTGCCGTACCGGTCGACCGTGAGGTGGGGCAAAGCGCGCAGCGCGCCTTCGATCGCGTCCGCGAGCGGCTTCTCGGTACCGCTCTCGGAGGGGAAGTCGACGAGCTGCGCGGTCAGGCGCGCGGCGTCCAGCGTGAGGTCAAGCGGGGTGTCGGCCATGCCGTCGACCCTAACCCGCGGGGCCGCGGCCCAGTGTTCGCACTCGACTCACATGGAACCGTACTCTCCAGTACCTTGTACGCGTGTCAGAGCCGTCCCTTCCTTCCAAGCGCACGCGTCGCGGCCGTCTCGCCCGCTGGAGTGCGGCCCTCGTGGTGCTGTCCGCGGTCGCCGGATATGTCGTGGTGCAGTACGACACCGGGGGCACGGGCGGTCCGGGCTGTGAGGTCGTGTCGGGCAAGGGCGACGGGGCGACGTACGAGTTCACACCCGAGCAGGCGGTGAACGCGGCGACGATCACCGCCGTGGGCACCGCTCGCGAGCTGCCCGAGCGGGCGGTGACGATCGCGCTGGCGACCGCGCTGCAGGAGTCGGCGCTGCGCAACATCGGGCACGGCGACCGTGATTCGCTGGGCCTGTTCCAGCAGCGTCCCTCGCAGGGCTGGGGCACGCCGAAGGAGATCATGGACCCGACGTACGCGGCGGGGAAGTTCTACGAGCACCTGGAGGAGGTGCCGGGCTACACCCGGCTGCCGCTCACCGTCGCCGCGCAGCGGGTGCAGCGCAGCGGCTTCCCGCAGGCGTACGCCAAGCACGAGCCGGACGCCGCGCTGCTGGCCGCCGCGCTCACGGGACGCTCGGCGGCGACGCTGACCTGCGAGGGCCGTCCGGCGGCGACGCGGGCGGCGGGTGCGGACGCGGTGCGTACCGCGCTGGCCCGGGACTTCGGGCGGGACGCGCTGGAGCCGGCCGGTGCGGAGGTGGGGGCGACGCCCTCGCCCCCGGTGGACGCTTCGGCGGCCCCCGGCGACTCCGACGGGGGGACCGTGCGGCTTCCGGTCACCGCCGGGGAGGACGCCGGGGCACGCGGCTGGCAGCTGGCCCACTGGGCCGTGGCCAACGCCTCCGAGCTGCACATAAGGCGGGTGTCCTACGCGGGGCGGGAGTGGACGGCCGGGAACACCGACAGCCAGTGGCGGCCGACGGACGGCAAGAACGCGGCGGGCTCGGGTGACGGCACGGGGGTCGTGACCATCACGACCACGCCGTAGCCCGACCGCGCAGGCGTGCGGATGGTCACCCGCAGGCGTCGTGTACGGCCGATAATGCGACGCATTACCAACTCTTTGCGTTGCCCCGCCGCAACCTTCCCGGCGGTCGAGCGGTAGTCACGGCGTCACCGTTCTCTCCCGTCGAAGGAGCACCATGTCCCTCCCCCTGACCCGTCGGATCGCCCGTGCCGCGCTGCTCGTCGCTGCGGGAGCGGCCGCCGGGGTCGGCGCGGCCGGTTCCGCCAGTGCGGCTCCGGAGCTGCCGGCCGCCCCGGACCTCGGCGGGCTGACCGCTGTGGACGGGGCCGCCGGCGACACCGTGGACAACGTGACGAAGGACGTCACCAGGACCGCGGGTGATGCCGACAAGGTGGCGCCGACTGCCGGTAAGACCGTGAAGAAGGCTGCCGGGTCCCTCACCAAGGGTGCGCCCGTGAAGGGGCTGCCGGTCGGCTGAGGGCCGGCCTGCGGCCGGCCTTTGTTACGGCGACGGGGTCCGGGGTGCTCCCCGGGCCCCGTCGTCCTGCGTGTGCCTCGCCTCGGTGAACCGGGCGTTCGTGGGCCGGTCGCCCGGCGTTGGTGGCTGTGCCCACCCTCCCCCATGGCCCGAAGGGCATGGGAGGTGCCCCCGTCGCCCCGCGGAACGACTGCCCGCAGCCGGGTACCGGAGCGACTGCCCGCAGCCGGACCGGGTCAGGGGGCCAGTCTGGCTACTGCCGCCTGTACGCGTTCGTCCGTCGCGGTCAGCGCCACGCGGACGAAGTTCTCGCCCGCCGGGCCGTAGAAGTCGCCGGGGGCGACCAGGACGCCTCGGTCGGCGAGGTGGGCGACCGTGGTCCAGCAGGACTCGTCCCTGGTGGCCCACAGGTAGAGGCTGGCCTCGCTGTGTTCGATGCGGAAGCCGTGGGCGAGCAGGGCCTCGCGCAGGGCGGTGCGGCGGGCCGCGTAGCGCTCCCGCTGGACGTGGACGTGCTCGTCGTCGCCCAGGGCCGCGACCACGGCCGCCTGGGTCGGCGCGGAGGTCATCATCCCGCCGTGCTTGCGGATCTGCAGCAGCGGACCGAGGACCGCCGGGTCACCGGCGAGGAACGCGGCGCGGTAACCGGCGAGGTTGGACCGCTTGGACAGGGAGTGGACCGAGACGATGCCGTCGTACGACCCGCCGTTGACGTCGGGGTGCAGCACCGAGACCGGGTCGGCCTCCCAGCCCAGCTCGATGTAGCACTCGTCGGAGAAGACGAGGACGCCGTGCTCGCGGGCCCAGGCGACGGTCCGGGTCAGCTCCTCCTTGGACAGCACCCGGCCCGTCGGGTTGGACGGGGAGTTCAGCCAGAGCAGCTTCAGACCCGTCGGGTCCAGCTCGGTCGGATCGTCGTAGGAGACGTGGTCGGCGCGGGCGAGGCGGGCGCCGACCTCGTACGTCGGGTAGGCCAGGCGCGGGAAGGCGACCTTGTCGCCGGGGCCGAGTCCGAGCTGGGTGGGGAGCCAGGCGACCAGTTCCTTGGAGCCGACGATCGGCAGGACGTGGTGGTGGGTGATCCCGCGGGCGCCCAGTCGGCGCTCCACCCAGCGGGTGAGCGCGTCGCGCAGTTCCGGAGTGCCCCAGACCGTGGGATAGCCCGGGGAGTCCGCCGCGGCGATCAGGGCCTTCTGGATCGGCTCGGGCACCGGGTCGACGGGCGTGCCGACCGAGAGGTCGACGATGCCGTCGGGGTGCGCGGCGGCCGTCTTCTTGTAGGGCTCCAGCTTGTCCCAGGGGAAGGTGGGCAACCGGTCGGAGACTGCGGACACGGGTACGGGCTCACTTTCTGGTCCGGCAAACACCTCGGTCCCGTACGGCGATCGGGAGGATCGGGCCGTACGGGACCAGGGCGGCACGTCGGTGCGGGGCCGCCTGCGGGACGGCTACGCCTGCGGCGGCAGCGCGGCGATGAACGGGTGGTCCCGCTCGATCAGACCCAGCTTGCTGGCGCCGCCGGGCGAGCCGAGCTCGTCGAAGAACTCGACGTTCGCCTTGTAGTAGTCCTTCCACTCCTCGGGAGTGTCGTCCTCGTAGAAGATCGCCTCGACCGGGCAGACCGGCTCACAGGCACCACAGTCGACGCATTCGTCCGGGTGGATGTACAAGGACCGCTGGCCCTCGTAGATGCAGTCGACCGGGCACTCCTCGATGCACGCCTTGTCCTTCACGTCGACACAAGGCTGCGCGATGACGTAGGTCACGCTGTCGTTCCTCCTCGATAGGGCGCTGGCGGGCCTCCTCAGGCTCCGCCGCCTGGCGCGCGGGAGCGCGGCGTCGTCGATGCCCGCCCCTAGTATCTCCGTTCCTGGGCATGATCCGAACAGGAGGGGTGAACTGACCTGTGGAAATCTCTGCCGCCGGGCGCCTCGAGGTCCGCATCACCACTGCTGACGTGGGAAAACGGGTCTCGGTACGGAGCTTGATCGAACATGGCCCCTCGGGTGAGAAGTTCACCGACACGGTCGGTGTTCTCACATCATGGGACAACGGTGTGCTGCGGATCACAAGGAAGAGCGGCGAAAGCGTCCGCATCGCGGAGTCCGCGCTGGTAGCGGGCAAGGTGGTGCCGTCCGCCCCGGCGCGTCGGCGCGGTCCGGCGGCCTCGTACGAGGAGCTGGCGCGGGTCTCCGCGCGGGCGTGGCGGCCGGTGGAGAGCGAGCGGCTCGGTGAGTGGGAGCTGCGGGCAGCGGACGGGTTCACGCGGCGGGCCAATTCGGTGCTGCCGCTCGGTGACCCGGGCGTGCCGCTCGACGACGCGCTGACGGCCGTACGCCGCTGGTACGCCGCGCGGGGGCTGCCCGCGTACGTGCAGACCGCGACCGGCGCCGAGGGGGCGCAGGAGCTGCTGTGCGCGGAGCTGGAGCGGCGAGGCTGGGTGCGGGAGGTGACCGCCGAGCTGTGGGTGGGTCCGCTGGCACCGCTCGCCGATGTGGGGGATGAGCCGTCGAGGGTCGCGCTGTCGCGGCGGGCGGACGCGGCGTGGCTGGCCCGGTATCAGCGCAAGGGGGTGAGCGAGGTGGCTCTGCGGGTGCTGGGAGGAGGGCCGTCGGTGTGGTTCGCCACGGTGCCGGGCGACACGGACGCGCCGGCCGCCATCGGGCGGTGTGTCGTGGACGGGCGGTGGGCCGGCTTCGCGGCGGTCGAGGTGGACCCGGCGCAGCGGCGGCGGGGGCTGGCGACCGTCGTGATGGCCGCGCTGGCCCGGCGGGCGCTGGACGAGGGCGCCTCGGCGGCCTGGCTCCAGGTCGAGGAGGACAACGCGGGGGCGCGGGCGCTGTACGACCGTATGGGCTTCGCCGCGCACCACGCGTACCACCACTACCGCGCGCCGCAGTCGTCGGCTCCGGCAGGTGACGGAGCGCCGTGAGCGGGCACGAACCGGGTATGCGCTCTCCGCACCCCCCATCGCCCGGGCGCTCCGCGGAACTGCGTCGGCGGTTCGCCGAGGAGGCCCGTTGCGAGCGGCCGGATCTGTCCACGCTGTGCCTGCTGGTCGGCGCGGAGGCGGACGGCGCGCTGGACGAGGCGGGCATGGACGCCGTGGAGGTGGAGCTGGACCGGCTGGCCGGTGAGCTGCCCTACCGGCCCGGTTCGCCGCGTGCGTGGGCGTCGGCGCTGCGGGAGCTGCTGGGCGAGCGGTACGGCTTCCACGGCGTTCCGGACGACTACCGGCGGCTGGAGTCGTCGCTGCTGCACGAGGTGCTGCGGCGGCGGCGCGGGCTGCCGATCCTGTTGTCGGTGGTGTGGATGGAGGTGGCCCGGCGGGCGGGGGCGCCGGTGTACGGCGTCGCGCTGCCGGGGCACTTCGTGGTCGGGTTCGGGGAGCCGGGCACGGGGGCGGGGCAGGTGCTGGCCGATCCGTTCGACGGGGGGCGGGTGCTGAGCGGGGCCGACGCGGAGCTGTTGGTGGCGGGGGCGACGGGGGCGGCGCTGGATGCGTCGATGCTGACGCCGGCCGGAACGCTGGACGTCCTCCTGCGGGTGCTCAACAACGTGCGGGCGTGGGCGGCGGCGCGCCCCGAGCACTCCGGCGTGGGGCTGTGGGCGGTGGACCTGTCCCTGCTCCTCCCCTCGCACCCGGCGCGGCTGCGCTACGAGCGGGCGCAGCTGCTGGTGCAGCGCGGTGACTTCCGGGACGGCGCGCGGGAGCTGGAGGCGTACGCGGAGGTGGTGGCGCCGGTGGACGAACCGGCGGCGGAACGGATCCGGGGCCAGGCGCAGGCGGCGCGGGCGCTGCTCAACTAGGAAGGGGCGCCCGGTGATCCACCGGGCGCCCCTTTCCGTACGTCGCGTCAGCTGGGGTCCGTCTCGATGACCGCGACCCGGTCGGTCTTGCTCACCAGCGCCAGGCGGAGGGCGCCGTAGACGTCCTGGGGGGTGACGGCCGTCTTCTTGCCGTTGCCCCGGGCGATGAGGACACCGTCGAACGTCTGGCCGTACAGCTCCTCCAGGGCCTTCAGGTCGGGCTTCTCGGCCAGCTTGCCGTTGACGGCCTGGACCCCGAGGAACTTCCAGAGCGATTTCTCGGGGCTCATCTCGATCGTGTGCGCCGCGTCGGTCCGCACGGTCACGTTGGCCGACATCGCCGGCTCGGCGAACTCCTTCATCATCCGGTCGACCTCGGCCTTGGTGACCTTCGGCTGCTGGGCGGTCGTCGGGACGTTCACCGCGGCGGCCTTGCCGGTCTCCACCTGGGTGCGGTACGCCTCCGTCACCGCGTCGGTCGCCTTGGCGACGTCGATGCCCTGGCCGCCCTTGGGGTACACCGGGACGGCCTTGCCGGACTCGAACGTGATCGAGCCCTCGGTCACCGAGCCGGAGCCGCCGGCGGCGTCCTCCAGGGCGGCCTGCAGCTTCTCCTCGTCGACGGGCATGACCGGCTCGACGACGCGCTGGTTGCCGATGAGGGAGCCGATGACGTTGACCGGGTTGTAGTCGCTGCCGGTGGCCTCGCCGACGGTGGCGTCGGTGTCGAACTGCAGGCCCGCGTTGTCCGGCTCCAGTTCGACGGTCTTGCCGTCGACCGACAGCTTCAGCGGCTGGTCCAGCCGGTCGTCGAGGGCGGCGTCGAGCTTCTTGACGGCCTCGTCGCGGGTGCCGCCGCCGATGTCGACGCCGAGCACGGTGGTGCCCTTCGGGACGTCGGAGCGGTTCATCAGCAGTCCGGCGCCGTAGGCGACACCGGCGAGGAAGACCACGCAGCCGCAGAGCAGGACGAGCTTGTTGCGCCCCTTCTTCTTCGCCGGTTTCGAGGAGCTCGCCGGGGGCGGGGAGACCGGGTCGGGCAGCTTCGGGGGCGTGTGCGTCCGCGGGCCGTCGGCGGGGCCACCGCCCGCGGTGAAGTCCGCGCCCGGCGGGATGACCGGGATGCCGCTGGTGACGGTGTGCCCGGAGACGTTGTCGTGGCGGGGGCCGCCGTAGCCCGGGGTGCCGGGCTGGGCGGACCACTGCGGGGTGAGGATCGCGGTGTCGTCGCTCAGACCGCCGCCGGGGGCGCCGGGGGCGCCCGGGCCGCTGTCCTGGTCGGCGAAGCCGGCGGGGGCACCCTGCGCCGCCTGGACGCCGGGACGCGCGGGGGCACCCTGCGCCGCCTGGCCGCCGGGACGCGTGGGAGCACCCTGCGCCGCCTGGCCGCCGGGACGGACCGGGAGGGCGGGCACACCCGGGCCACCGGGACCACCGGGGGCACCGGGGCCACCAGGACCACCGAGAGCACCAGGACCACCAGAACCACCGGGGCCACCAGGACCACCGAGAGCACCAGGACCACCGGGGCCACCGGGGCGCCGGCCCGCCGGACCGGCGATCGGGCTCGAGCCGGTCGCCGGTCCGGTGGTCGGACCTGCGGGAGCCTGCGGGCCGCGCTGACCGGGCTGGGGGGCCTGACCCGGCCGTCCGTCGCGGCCGCCCGGAGCCTCGTCCGTGAAGAACGGCAGGTCGTCGCGGCGCGGCTCGTCACCGTGCCCCGCGCCCGGGCGGGTGCCGGCGCCCGCCGGCCCGGCGGCCAGCGCCTCGGTCACGTCGAAGGAGCCGGTGCCACCACCGTGCCCGGGGGCCACGGGCCCGCCGGTCGCGCCGGTGGGTCCGGAACCCTGCGTGCCGCCGGGACGGGAAGCGCCCGGCCCGCTCATGGAACCGACGACGCCACCGGGACGTCCGGCGCCCGGCCGCGCGCCACCGGACGCACCGGCGGGAGCGGACGGTGTCTGCGGGGCGCCGCCCTCGGCGGGACCCGAACCGTTCGGCGCACCCGCCCCGTTGGCGGAACCGGCACCCGGACCGCCCTTGCCCGCGCCCGACTTGCGCGGCGCGAACCAGTCGCTGGCCGGCTTCCCCTCGGCCGCCGGCCGGTCGGGCCGGGCGGAGGGCTCGACCGCGTCGTCGGCGGACGGGGCCAGGGACGGCGCCGACGCCTTGGCGTCGGTGGTGCCCTTGCTCTCCGCGTCCGTGACGGGCTTGCGCACGACGACCGGCGGAATGGGCCGCGATCCGGGGATGTTGATGCGGATCCGCGTCGTCAGCGTGGTCTCGGTCTTGCGTTCCTCCGGCCGCACGGCCGAACGGCCCGCGTCCGTACCCTCGTCCGGAATCGCCGGGATCCCGTAGGGCGGCGTGCCCGACGGGTAGGCGGCTCCGCCGTGCCCGTTGGGCCCGGAGGACGGAGTGTCAGTTTCACGACTCAAGGCAGGTTCTCCCGGTTGGCTCCGCCGCCCGTCACGACCTCACGGTGGGAGTCCTCCCAGCTCGGGCGAAGCCGAGGGTTCGAGGGAGGCTCGGCGGCGCGCACCACCTTACTGGCCATGTCCGACCCGTATCCCAGTACCGTCGGGGAAACCCACACCGGACCCGCACGCCCGTGACACGGCGAAGTGGTACGTCACTTGCCAAGTCGGGCGGGACGGCCGTCCGGTTGCCGCCCGGGGGCAAGGGTGGCGCAGATCACAGCCAAAGCGATGCCGCCGAGGAGGAAGAGATAGGAGCCGCCGCCCGCGGCGAACAGGAAGTCGCCTTCCGGGCGGCTGGTGGTGAGCAGGACGACGACGAGCATCCAGCCACCGGCGGCCCAGGCGCCCCCGGCCCGGCTGCGGAGCGCTCGGGTGGCCCCCAGGACCAGCCCGGCCTCACCGGCGAGGGCGAGCAGCAGACCGCCGGGGAACCACGCGGGCTGCACCAGCGCCCCGGCCGCGCCGACCACGGCGCCGAGCAGGAACAGTCCCAGACAGGCGGCGGCCCGTCCGGCGGAGGGCGGCCGCAGCGGCTGGGCGAGCGCGGAGGGCGACCGGTCGCTCACGGCGTCTCCCCGATCCCGGCGAACAGGTCGCTCTCCTGCTTTTCCGGACGTTCTCCGCGTACCAACTCGTAGTACTCGGTGGTGAGGAGCGGCTGGGCGAGCTCGTTGGAGAGCACGAAGTACGGTTCGGCCACCGTGATCTGGGTGGCGTGGGCGCGCATCGCGGCGGCCTTGGCGGCGGTGTACGCGGTGCCGTCGATCGCGGTGGTGACCTGCCCGTCGTCGACGACACCCGGTACGTCACCGATGACGGCCGCCTTCTCGAAGGGCAGGCCGGGCAGGTCGCGGTCGAGGCGGGCGAAGGACTCCTCGGCGACGGACCGGGGCACGCGGTTCCAGTAGACCTTGGGAATGTCCCAGCCCTGTCCGGCGGCGAGCTCGACGGCGCGCGTGGCGACGCGGTGGGCCTGGATGTGGTCGGGGTGGCCGTAGCCGCCGTCGTCGTCGTAGGTGACGAGGACCTGGGGGCGGATCTCGAGGATCACCTCGGCGAGCAGCCCGGCGGCCTGGTCGACGTCGGCCTGCCAGAAGCAGCCGGGGTCGTCGTTGTCGGGCAGCCCCATCATCCCGGAGTCGCAGTACCGCCCGGCCCCGCCGAGCAGCCGGAAGTCCGTGACCCCGAGCGCGCGCATCGCCTCCTTCAGCTCTCCGAGCCGGTGCCCGCCGAGAGCGGCCCCGCTCAGGTGCCCCAGCTCGGGCGGGATGACCTCGCCCCGCTCACCGAGCGTGCAGGTGACCAGCGTCACATGGGCACCCTCGGCGGCATACCGGGCCATGGTCGCGCCGTTGTTGATCGACTCGTCGTCCGGGTGGGCGTGCACCAGCAGCAGGCGCCGAGCGGAGCGAGAGAGGGGTCCCCCCGGCCGAAGGCTGGGGGAGGGGAGTTCCGTCATGGGGCCACTTTATGAGGTCCCCGACCGCCGCTCACCGCACACCGGACCGCCACCCCTCGCCGTCGAGCACACGGGCAGGAGCGAGGACGATCCACTTGATCCGGCGTTCGGCAGGACGCACACCTTGACCGCGCCCCGGAATCAACGCGCCCGGAACAGCCGCACACTATTTGACTCGATAACACAATCACGGTGTCATCACTCCATGATGTACGCGACTCCCCGCCTGGACGCCGACGACCAGCGGGCTCTCGACGAGATCGAGGCCATGCGCCGCGCCCTGCGCCACATGCTCCGGGCCACTCCTCGCTGGACCCGCCAGTTGCGCCGCAACCTGACCGCTCGCGCGATCGCCGGATCGAACACCATCGAGGGATACGCCGCGACAGTCGATGACGTGGAAGCCCTGATGTCCGGCGAGGAACCCCTGGAGACCGGGCAGAAGACACGTGCCGAGCTGGAGGGCTACCAGCGCGGCATGACCTACATCCAGGCCCTCGCCGACGCCGGTGACGACTTCCGTTACGACGCCGGTCTGCTCAACGGCCTGCATTTCATGCTGCAGGGCCACCACCTCGACAAGCGCCCCGGCCGCTGGCGCGACGGGCCCGTGTACGTCACCAGCCCCGACGATCCCCTGATTCCCGCCTACACCGCACCGGACCAGGCGGAGGTCCCCGCTCTGATGTCGGAGTTCATCGACTGGCTCAACGAGGGCGACCTCGACGCCCCCGTCCACGTCCGCGCCTCCATGGCCCACCTCAACCTTGTCAAGATCCACCCGTGGAAGGACGGCAACGGACGCATGTCCCGTGCCCTGTCCACTCTCGTGTTCTCCCGCGAGGCCCTGATGCCACCCGAGTTCTCGTCCATCGAGGAGTGGCTCGGCCGGGGGCAGAACACCTACGCCTACTACCAGATCCTGGAGGACGTGGGCGGCCCGCGTTGGAGCCCGGAGCGGGACACCCGGCCCTGGATCCGATTCTGCCTGACCGCCCACCACCGCCAGGCCCAGCAGGCCCAGCGACGCTTCGACGTGATGTCCCGGGCCTGGACCCGCCTGGTCGAAAGCGCCGAGGCGGCCGGCCTGGACGAGCGGGTCGTCTACGCCCTGCTGCCCGCCTTCTCGGACGCGAAGGTCCGCCGCACCGTCTACCAGCAGGACGCCGACCTCAGCGACCAGCAGGCCATCCGCGACATCCGGGAGCTCGTCGCCCGCGGCTGGCTCGTCCCCCACGGCAAGGCCAGAGCCCGCTACTACGCCCCCGGCCCCCTCATGGCCCCGATCCGGGAAGAGGTCCGCCAGTCCATGGAGCCGTACACGGATCCCTACCGGCGCCGGCACTGACCTGCCCGCCATGGCCGACATCCTCGCCGAGCCCACCCTCCTGTTCTCCGACGGCGAGAAGCAGGAGGACGTTTCCCCGGCGGTCCGAAGCCACTGATCAAGGAAGTGGACAGACCTCGCTCACGGACCCTCGTCGTCGAGCACGTGGGCGATGGTCATGGCGCTCGCTCCTCGTCGTCTGTGCCCAGGGGCAAGGATCGTCACGTTCATGCTAGGCGGCCTCCTTGAGGTCGGAGCGGCGGTCGCGGCAGTCGCGGCAGAGGCCGGGGGCGGGGGCGTGGAAGCCGCGGTCGCAGCCGTCGCAGTTCTGCATGGGATTCCGTGGCCGTGCGGGCGGTGGAGTGGCGGCCGGCTCGCGGTACGGGGCCGGGGGCGGGAGCTGGGCGGCGAGGCGGTGCGCCAGGAAGGCGGCGGGGCGTCGTACGCCCTCGGGCGGCAGGTCGGCGGTCAGGGCACGGCGTACGGCCGCGGGGGTGACGTCACGCTCCAGCCAGGCGGCGACACCGGGGGTCAGGTGGGCCGTGTCGGAGGCGGAGAGGAGCATCTGGGAGTTGTGGCGGCGGAGGTCCGCGAGGAGGTCGGCGGCGGCCCGGAACAGCGCGGGGACGTGGCACTCGGGGCGCGGTACGGCGGGGAGGGGTTTGCGGGCGGCCGGTTGCTCGCAGGTGCCCTGGGGCGCGGGCTCGTCGCGGGGCTCGTGGGGGCGCGGTCGGGGCCGGGGTTCCGGACGGTCGGCGGGCCGGGAAGGGGGCTCGGGGTGGGTGCGGGCCGCCGCCGGCTGGTTGCAGGAGACCGTGCGGCTGACGATGCGGCCGGTGGGCGTGCGGTGGCGTTCGCGGCGAAGGTAGCCGTGGCACTCCAGCTCGCGCAGGGCGGCGGCGATACGGGTCGCCCCCTCGGGGAACCGGGCGGTGAGGCTCTTGATGTCGGCCGGGGCGCCCTTGGGCAGCGACTGGAGGTGCGTGCCGAGCCCGATGGCGAGCAGCGAGAGCTGCTGGTGCTGGGCGAGGTGGTTGCCGATCACCGTGAAGCGGGTGGTGTGGCGGGAGTTGTCGTGCTGGAGCCCGCCGGTGGTGCGGTGGGCTCGTTTCGGGTGGCTGTTGCCCGCATCGCGGGCCTGGGCGCGCGGGGGCGCGCTAGGGTTCTGGGTACCCATCTGGAAGCTTTTACCTTCCTCGGTGGTCAGGCCCTCGCCTTGGGATTGCGCTCCCGGCGGGGGCCGTCTCATGTCTGCTGTCGTGTGGTGGTGCGTTGCGCTGAGCGTCGGGCCCCGGAGGTCCGGAAATCCAGCCGAACCGGAGATGTTCACCCGCCCGAGTGAGTACGGCCACGGGCGGGAGGGTCGGGTTTGGTGGGGGTGTTTTCCCCCGGAGTTCTTTGTCTTTCAGTCGTCGACGGCACCGGAGCGCGAGGGTGCGGGTTCCGGTGGTGAAAAGCCCAGTTCGGCCCAGACGGTCTTGCGCGGGAACCGCTCCTCGGTCACCCCCCAGCGGTCGGCCAGCGTCTCGACGAGCAGCAGGCCCCGGCCCGACTCGGCGGTTGTGTCCGGCACTTGCGGTACGGGCATCCGGTCACCGCGCGTGTCGCTGACCTCGATGCGGAGCGTGGCGCCGACCACGTAGAGCGTGAGCCGGAAGCTGCGGCCGGGGAGACGGCCGTGGGTGGCGGCGTTGGCGGCCAGTTCCGCGATGACGTGGCTCGCCCGCTCGTGCGGAAGCCCCCAGCTCCGGAGCGTGTCCACCGCGAGCAGGCGGGCGAGCCGGGCACCGCGCGGGGTGGACGACAGCAGCATGCTGAAGTTTCGGATGCCGGTGTCGAGTTCGGGTCCTGACCCGTGCTCGGCGATTCCCTGAGTTTGCTGATTCACATCACCGAGCGTGGTCGACCGGACATACTGAGATGTGTAACTGAGCTGTTACGTAGAGCTACCGTCCAGGATTCAACGGCCGCCCGGTCTCGGACATCCGGCAGCTCCGCATCGCCGAACTACGATATGGCACCATCCGCGCACAGGCTCTCCCACCTCGGGAGTCGCTGGCATTCATCGAGGAACTGCTGGGGGAAACATGATCCGCAAGGTCTCCGACCACCACACCTCGGGCCTCGCGTGGTTCAAGAGCAGCTACAGCGACGGCAATGAAGGCGACTCGTGCGTCGAAGTGGCAGGAGCCTGGTTCAAGAGCAGCTACAGCAGCGGTAGCGAGGGCGACTCCTGCGTCGAGATCGCCACCACCCCCGCCACCGTGCACATCCGCGACTCGAAGAACCTCGACGGCCCCCGGCTCGCCTTCGCCCCCGCCGCGTGGGCAGGTTTCCTGCCGTACGCGGTCGAGGGCTGACCCGAACAGACCCCCGTCAGGCGTCCCAAAGCCGCCGGAACGGCCGGTCCGCCTCCAGCTCGAACGCCAGTTCCAGGAGCGTGCGTTCCGCGCCCGGGCGGCCGGAGAACATGACGCCGATCGGCAGCCCGTCCGCCGTCGCGCTCGCGGCCGGGACGGAGATCGACGGGGTGCCCACGACGTTGTTGACCGGGGTGAACGCCACGTAGGCGAGGAGCCGTTCGATCAGCGTGACGTACGGGACGGTCGGGCTGAGGTGGCCGAGCCTCGGCGTGGTGTGGGCCAGGACCGGGGAGAGGATCACGTCGAGGCCCCGGAAGCCCGCCGCGTACGCCTCTCGCGTGCGCTTCAGCCTGCGCAGCACGCCCGGCGTTTGCGTCCAGTTCCGCACGTACGTCTCGCGCAGGCCCCGGCTCAGCCCGTCCATGCGGCTCCGGTCGAAGTCCGTGCCCAGCGTCCTGCCGGTGACGCCGATCAGGAAGGACAGCAGGCCCCAGTAGGTGAGGAAGTCGTCCGTGAAGTGCGGGTCGATGGAGAGTTCCACCGGTTCCACGGTGTGGCCGAGCCGCTCCAGGCGCTGCGCCGTCTCCGTCACCGCCGCGCGGGTGTCGGCGTCGGAGGCGACGCCGTTCGGGGAGTCCACCAGGAGGCCGATGCGCAGCCGCCGCTCCGAGGGGCCCTCGACGAGGCCGACGGGCGGCAGCTTCGGGTTGCGCCAGTGCCGCTCCGCCGCCGCGAGGAACGCCGCGCTGTCGCGCACCGAGCGGCTCACGACGCCGTCGGTGACGAGGTCGATGGGGAGTTGGCGGCCCTGCGCGTTGGCCACCATCCGGCCGCGGGTCGGCTTGAGGCCGACGAGTCCGCAGCAGGCGGCGGGGATGCGGATCGAACCGCCGCCGTCGTTGGCGTGCGCGATCGGCACCGCGCCGGCGGCGACCAGGGCCGCGCTGCCGCCGGACGAGCCGCCCGCCGAGTGGTCCGTGTGCCACGGGTTGCGGACGGGCTCGGCCCCCTCGTACTCCGTGGTGGGGCTGAACCCGAACTCGGGCAGCCGGGTCTTGCCGAGGACCGTGACGCCGGTGCTCAGGAACTGGCGGGTGAACGGGGCGTGCCGCCGGGCCGCGCGGGGCGCGAAGGCGGCGCTGCCGTGGCCGGTGGGCAGGCCCTGGTAGTCGGTGTTGTCCTTGACGAAGGTCGGCACCCCGGCGAAGGCGCCGGCGGGCGCGGAGCCGTGGGCCGGAAGGTCGAGGTGCGCCTGGACCGCGTTGAGCCGTGACTCGACGGCCCTGACCCGGGCCGCCGCGTCGCGGGCGGCCTCGGCGGCGCCGACCTCGCCCCGGCGGATCGCCCGGGCGAGACCGACCGCGTCGTGGTCGCCGAGGGCGTCGTCCCGGAAGACGTGCACCCTGGTCTGTTCCTCGGAAGTCGTCACCGTCGGCTCCGCCCCTGAACGCGTGGATGATCGCCCGCCATCATTCCCTACCGGCGGGTAACACGCGAGGGGGCGGCGCTCAGAAGTTGATGCTGCCGATCATCCCCGCGATGTTGGTCGTCAGCTCGCTGATCGTGGGCGCCATCGTCGACGAGGCGAGGTAGAAGCCGAGCAGCATGCACACCACGGCGTGCCCTGCTTTCAGACCTGACTTCTTGACCAGCAGGAAGACGATGATCGCCAGCAGCACCACCGCCGAAATCGAGAGTGCCACGGCGGTTCACCTCCAAAGGTCCCAGGGCGCGGGGGTAGGGGACGTAGGAACATGGGGGCAGGTAAAGCGACACAGCAGCCAGCAGGTTCATACCCACTATGCGCTAACGATCATAACTATCCGTACGTGCGCATCGATCGGCGCACGGCCGCACAAGGGGGCGCATGGCCAATATGGTCAGGGCATGACGACCGAGACCGACTCATTCCCCCGACGGCACGCCCATACCCTGCGCTTCACGCTCGGCGCGCCGCGTTCGTTCAGCGTGGCTCCCGACGGCTCGCGTGTCGTGTTCCTGCGCTCCGGTTCCGGTACGGACCGGGCCAATTCGCTGTGGGTCCTCGATACGGAAGGGGGCGGGGAGCGCGTGGCGGCCGACCCGCGCGCCCTCCTGGGCGGGGCCTCGGAGAACCTCTCCGCCGAGGAGCGGGCGCGGCGCGAACGGAGCCGCGAGGGCGGCGCCGGCATCGTCGGCTATGCCACCGACGCGGCCGTGGAGCTGGCGTCTTTCGCCTTGTCAGGGCGGCTTTTCGCGGCCGAACTGCGGGCCGGGACGGCACGTGAACTGCCCGTGCGGGGGCCGGTGATCGACCCGCGCCCGTCGCCGGACGGGCGGTACGTCGCCTACGTCTCCCGGGGTGCGCTGCGCGTCGTGGGAGCCGAGGGAACGGACGAACGGGCACTGGCGACCCCGGAGTCGGAGGGCGTCACCTACGGTCTGGCCGAGTTCGTCGCGGCCGAGGAGATGGGCCGCTCGCGGGGCTTCTGGTGGGCTCCGGAGTCGGACCGGCTGCTGGTGGCGCGCGCGGACGACACGCCGGTACGGCGCTGGTGGATCTCCGATCCGGCGCATCCGGAGCGGGAGCCGCAGCGGGTGGCGTACCCGGCGGCGGGAACCCCGAACGCGGACGTCCGGCTGTTCGTGGTCGGCCTCGACGGAACGCGCACCGAGGTCTCCTGGGACCGTGCGCGCTACCCGTATCTGGCACGTGTGCACTGGTCAGCGGCGGGTGCCCCACTGCTGCTCGTACAGGCGCGCGACCAGCGCGGCCAGCTGATCCTGGCCGTGGACCCGGACTCCGGGGCGACCCGGATGGTGCACGCCGACGAAGATCCGATTTGGCTGGAACTTTTCCCCGGGGTGCCGTGCTGGAGCCCCTCCGGGCAGCTGGTGCGGATCGCGGACGAGGGGGGTGCGCGACGACTCGCCGTCGGTGAACGACCGCTCACCGGAGCGCAGTTGCACATCCGCGCCGTACTGGACGTCTCCGCCGACGACGTGCTGGTCTCGGCGTCGGCGGGCGCGGAGGCGGCCGGTCCGGAGATCGGCGAGGTGCACGTCTACCGGGTGAACGAACTCGGCGTGGAGCGCGTCTCGCAGGAGCCCGGTGTGCACTCGGCGGTACGCGCCGGGGGCGTGACCGTACTCGTCTCCGTGACCCCGGATCGGCCAGGTTCACGGGTCCAGGTCCTGCGTGACGGGAAACCGACGGCGACTGTCCCCTCGTACGCCGAAGACCCCGGTATGTCCCCCCGCGTGACCCTGACCCAGGGGGGCGCACGTCGAATTCCGTGCGCCGTGCTTATGCCCCGGGACTACGCCGGGGACACCCCGCTGCCGGTGCTCATGGACCCCTACGGCGGTCCGCACGGGCAGCGGGTGCTCGCCGCCCACAACCCGCATCTGACCTCGCAGTGGTTCGCCGACCAGGGGTTCGCGGTGATCGTCGCGGACGGGCGCGGCACGCCGGGCCGCTCGCCCGCCTGGGAGAAGTCCGTCCGGGACGACATCGCCGACATCGTCGTCCAGGACCAGGTGGACGCGCTCCAGGCGCTCGCCGCCGACTTCCCGCTCGACCTGGACCGGGTCGCCGTCCGGGGCTGGTCCTTCGGCGGTTACCTGGCGGCCCTCGCGGTGCTGCGCCGCCCCGACGTCTTCCACGCGGCCGTGGTGGGCGCCCCGGTCACCGACCTGCGCCTGTACGACACCCACTACCAGGAGCGCTACGTCGGCCACCCGGACGAGCAGCCGGAGGTCTACCGCCGCAACTCGGTGATCGACGACGCGGGCCTGGTCGACGCCGCCGAACCGCACCGCCCGATGATGATCATCCACGGCCTCGCGGACGACAACGTGGTGGTCGCCCACTCACTGCGGCTCTCCTCCGCGCTGCTGGCGGCCGGCCGGCCGCACGAGGTGCTGCCCCTGTCCGGCGTCACCCACATGACGCCGCAGGAGGAGGTCGCCGAGAACCTGCTCCGACTCCAGCTCGGCTTCCTCAAGCGGTCGCTGGGACTCACAAACGGGGACGAACCGCGTTAACACGCAGGCAACTTCACGGAAGCGGTACCGATATACGGACACGGCACGCTGATCGGCGTACGGCCGTGCGGGTGCCGTAAGCGGGCCGGGGTGCCATGTCATCCCGGCCCGTTGCCGTGCTTCTCCGGCGGCACCACCTGCTTCTCGGCCGCGAAGTGACAGGCCGAGTCGTGGGCCGCCGGGCCCCCTTCCGCTTCGAACCAGGCGGGCACCGCGAGCGCCGGAACCTCCAGCGCGCAGCGCTCCCGCGCCTTCCAGCAGCGGGTGCGGAAGCGGCAGCCGGACGGGATGTTCGTCGGCGACGGGACGTCACCGCTGAGGATGATCCGCTCGCGGCGCTCCCGGGCCTTTGGATCCGGTACGGGCACGGCGGAGAGCAGGGCCTGGGTGTACGGGTGCGTGGGGTGCTCGTAGATCTCGGTGTCCGTGCCGGTCTCCACGATCCGCCCCAGATACATCACCCCGACCCGGTCGGAGATGTGCCGGACGATCGACAGGTCGTGCGCGATGAAGATGTAGGCGAGGTCGAACTCGCTCTGCAGCCGGTCCATCAGGTTGATGACCTGGGCCTGCACCGACACGTCCAGCGCGGAGACCGGTTCGTCGGCGACGATCACCTCGGGGCGCAGCGCCAGGCCCCGTGCGATGCCGATGCGCTGGCGCTGGCCGCCGGAGAACTGGTGCGGATAGCGGTTGATGTACTCCGGGTTCAGGCCGACCACGTCCAGCAGGTCCCGCACCTTCCGGCGCCGGTCGCCCTTGGGCGCCACCTCGGGATGGATGTCGTACGGCTCCCCGATGATGTCGCCCACCGTCATGCGGGGGTTGAGGGAGGTGTACGGGTCCTGGAACACCATCTGGATGTTGCGGCGTACGGCCTTGAGCGCCCGGCCCGACAGCCCGGTGATGTCCTCGCCCTTGTAGCGGATCGAACCGGCCGTCGGACGTTCGAGGTTGACCAGCATCTTCGCGACCGTGGACTTGCCGCAGCCGGACTCGCCGACGATGCCCAGCGTCTCGCCCCGGCCGAGCGCGAAGTCCACGCCGTCGACGGCCCGTACGGCGCCGATCTGCTTGCGGAAGAGGATGCCCTGGGTCAGCGGGTAGTGCTTGACGAGGTCACGGACCTCCAGGATCGGCTCAGTCATCCAGGCACTCCCTCCAGAAGTGGCAGGCGCTCCCCCGCGTCGCCGAGACCTCGTACAGCGGCGGCTCGTCGGTGCGGCAGACGTCGCGGGCCAGCGGGCAGCGGGGGTGGAAGGCGCAGCCGGGCGGGATGTGCGTGAGGCTGGGCGGCAGGCCCCTGATGGCGTAGAGCTCCCGGCCCTTGAGGTCCAGGCGCGGGATCGACTCCAGCAGGCCGCGGGTGTACGGGTGAGCGGGGCTCTTGTAGATGTCGTGCACGGGGGCGGACTCGACGATCCGGCCCGCGTACATCACGGCGATGCGGTCGGCGACGTCGGCGACCACGCCCAGGTCGTGGGTGATGAGGATCAGGCCCATGTCCAGCTCGCGCCGGAGTTCCGCGAGCAGCTCCATGACCTGGGCCTGGACGGTGACGTCGAGGGCGGTGGTCGGTTCGTCGGCGATGATCAGGGCGGGCTCCAGGGCCAGCGCCATGGCGATCATGATGCGCTGGCGCATGCCGCCGGAGAACTGGTGCGGGTACTGTCCGACCCGCTCCCGGGCGGCGGGGATGCGCACCCGGTCCATCAGCTCGATCGCCTTGGCCCGGGCGTCCTTGCGGGACATGCCCCGGTGCACGGTGAACATCTCGGCGAGCTGGTCGCCGACGGAGAGCACGGGGTTCAGCGACGACAGCGCGTCCTGGAAGACCATCGCCATCTCGGCGCCCCGGACCTTGCGGCGTTCGTCCTCCCTGAGCTTCAGCAGGTCCCGCCCCTGGAAGACGACCTCACCGCCGGTGATCCGGCCGGGCGGCATGTCGAGGATGCCCATGACCGCCTGCGCGGTCACGGACTTGCCGGAGCCGGACTCGCCGAGCACGGCCAGGGTCTCGCCCGCGTCCACGCCGTAGCTGACCCCGTTGACGGCCTTCGCGACCCCGTCCCGGGTGTGGAACTCCACGTGCAGGTCCCGCACTTCGAGCAGCACGACGGCTCACCTCAGCTTCGGGTCGAGGGCGTCGCGCACCGCGTCGCCGAGCATGATGAACGCCAGGACGGTGATCGCGAGGGCCCCGGAGGGCCACAGCAGCGCGTGCGGGGCGTTGCGGATGTACGGGGAGGCGGCGGAGATGTCGATGCCCCAGGAGACGCTGGGCGGCTTCAGACCGACACCGAGGTAGGACAGGGTGGCCTCCAGCGCGATGTACGTGCCGAGCGCGATGGTCGCGACGACGATGACCGGGGCGACGGCGTTCGGCGCGATGTGCCTCAGCACCAGGCGGGAGTTGGACGCGCCGAGCGCCCGCGCGGCCTGGACGTAGTCGTTCTGCTTGGCGGTGATGACGGAGCCGCGGGCGATGCGGGAGATCTGCGGCCAGCCGAGCAGCACGATGAAGCCGATGACCGGCCAGACGGTGTTGCTGGTGATGACGGAGAGCAGCACCAGCCCGCCGAGGACGACCGGGATGGCGAAGAAGACGTCGGTGATCCGGGACAGGACCGAGTCCCAGACGCCCCCGAAGAAGCCTGCCAGGGCGCCCAGGACGCTGCCGAGGACCGCCACGCCGAGGGTGGCGAGGACGCCGACCGCCACGGACGTACGGGCGCCGTAGACGGTACGGGTGTAGACGTCGCAGCCCTGCCCGTCGAAGCCGAAGGGGTGGCCGGCCCGGGAGCCCTCCTGGGCCTTGGACAGGTCGCACTTGAGAGGGCTGCCGGAGGCGATCGCCGAGGGCCACAGGGAGATGAAGAGCAGGAAGAGGATGACCAGGGCGGAGACGATGAAGACGGGGTTGCGGCGCAGGTCGCGCCAGGCGTCGGACCACAGGGAGCGCGGCCTGCCCCCGGGTCCGGAGCCGTCCGGGCCCTCCGGGCGCTTCTCCAGGGTCTCGGCCTCGTCGACGCCCAGGTCCATGGTGCCGCCCATCCCGGTCCCCGCGATGGCCTGCTCGTGTTCGTGACGCCCGTCAGGCATAGCGGATCCTCGGGTCGAGTACGGCGTAGAGGAGGTCGACGACGAGGTTGGCGACCAGGAAGACCAGCACGAGCACGGTGACGAAGCCGACGACGGTCTGGGTGTTCTGCCGCAGGATGCCCTGGTAGAGCTGGTAGCCGACGCCGTGGATGTTGAAGATCCGCTCGGTGACGATCGCGCCGCCCATGAGGAAGCCGATGTCGGCGCCGATGAAGGTGACCACGGGGATGAGCGAGTTGCGCAGCAGGTGCCGGACGACCACCCGGCGGTGGGGCAGGCCCTTGGCGATGGCGGTGCGGACGTAGTCGGAGCGCCGGTTCTCGGCGATGGAGGTGCGGGTCAGCCGGGTGACGTAGGCGAGGGAGACGGAGGCCAGGACGAGTCCGGGCAGGATCAGTTCACCGAAGGGTGCCTCGGAGGAGACCGAGGGCCGGATCCACCCCCATTCCACGCCGAGCAGCAGCTGGAGCAGCAGGCCGGTGACGAAGGTGGGCACGGAGATGACGACGAGGGTGAGCAGCAGGACGCCGGTGTCGACGGGTCGGCCCCGGCGCAGTCCGGTGACCACGCCGAGGGTGATGCCGACGACGATCTCGAAGAGGATCGCGATCAGGGTGAGCCGGATGGTGACGGGGAACGCCGTCGCCATCAGCTCGGTGACCTCCTGGCCGTTGAAGGCCGTGCCGAAGTCGCCGGTGAAGACGTTCCCCATGTACGTCAGGTACTGCTGCCAGACGGGCTTGTCGAGGCCGAACTCCTTCTCCAGCTGGGCGGCGGTCGCCGGGTCGCACCGGCGCTCGCCGCACAGCCCCGCGATGGGGTCGCCCATCACGTTGACCATGAGGAAGATCAGCAGCGTGGCCCCGACGAACACCGGGATCATCTGGAGCAGCCGCCGGACGACATAGCGTCCCATGGCGGTTCAGCTCACCTTGATCTGGTCGTACACGGGGACGCTGAAGGGGTTGAGCTTGACGTCGGACAGCCGTTCGGACCAGCCGGCGCTGCCGTTCTGGTACCAGAGCGGGATGGCCGCCATGTTGTCCCGGACGACCTCCTCGGCCTGCTGGAAGAGGCCGATGGCCTTGGCGTTGTCGGTCTCCCGGTTGGCGCGGTCGACGAGGTCGTCGAACTGCTCGTCGGACCACTTGCCGTCGTTGGAGGAGGCGTCGGTGTAGTAGAGCGGCTGGAGGAAGTTCTGGATGAGCGGGTAGTCCATCTGCCAGCCTGCGCGGAACGGGCCGCTCATCTTGCGGTCGGTGATCTGGTTGCGGAAGTCGGCGAAGGTGCCGACGGGGTTGGCGGTGCAGGCGCGCTCGTCGTCCAGCGCGTTGTTGATGGAGTTGCAGACGGCGTCGACCCATTGGCGGTGGGAGCCGGTGTCCGCGTTGTAGGTGATGGTCACCTTGCCGCCGGGCAGTCCGCCGCCCTCCTCGATGAGCTTCTTGGCCTCGTCGGGCTTGTACTCGCAGGCCTCCCCGCACAGGCCGGCCCGGAAGCCGCCGTCCTCGCCGAGGACCGGGGAGGTCCAGTCGGTGGCGGGGGTGCGGGTCTTCTGGAAGATCGTGTCGGTGATCTGCCCCCGGTCGATCGCCATGGACAGGCCCTTGCGGACCTTCTCGGAGCCGGACTTGTTCCAGGCGTCGTCGTAGTAGGGGAAGGCGAGGGTCTGGATGATGCCGGCGGGGGTGTTGAGGTAGCGGTCGCCGAGGTCGTTCTTCACGTTCTTCAGCTGGGCTGCGGGGACGTCGTCGACCAGGTCGAGGTTGCCGGCCATCAGGTCGGTGTAGGCGGTGTTGTTGTCGGTGTAGACCTTGAGGTCGACGCCGCCGTTCCGTGCCTTGTCGGGGCCGGGGTAGTCGTCCCACGTGCGCAGGGCCATCTGCGAGCCCCGGGTGTACGAGTCGACCAGGTAGGGGCCGTTGCCGATCGGCTTCTTCACCCAGGCGTCGTGGTCGTCGAAGAAGGCGCGGGGCAGCGGGGCGAAGGCGTTGTAGCCGAGGGTGTCGGGGAAGGTGGAGAACTTCTGGGTGAGCTTGACGGTGAAGGTGCGGTCGCCGGTGACCTTCAGGCCGGAGAGGGTGTCGGCGGTCTGTTTGCCGCCGTCCTCGGGGTGGACCTCGTCGTAGCCCTCGATGTAGCCGAAGAAGTACGAGTTGCGCTGGTTGTTCTTCAGGTTCGCGCCGTAGTTCCAGGCGTCGACGAAGGACCGGGCGGTGACCTTCTCGCCGTTGCTGAAGGTCCAGCCGTCCTTGACCGTGACCGTGAAGTTCTGCGAGTCGGAGGTCTCGATCCTCTCGGCGAGCATGTTCTTGGCCTCGCCGGTGACCGGGTCGTACCGCTTCAGCCCCCGGAAGACCATGTCGAGGACCTTGCCGCCCTGGACCTCGTTGGTGTTGGCCGGCTCCAGCGGGTTCTGCGGGTCGCCCCAGGAGGCGCTCAGCACGGCACCGGCGTCACCGCTGCCGCTGTCCCCGCCTCCGCAGGCGGTCGCGGCGAGGGCGACCGCCACCGCACAGACGGCCCCTCGGGCGTGCGTGGCTCCGCGCATGGGTGCCTCCTCGTACGTGTGCCGATCCTTCACGCCAATATCGACGCAAAGGGTGCATCACGCACATGTACGGCGCCTGTACGAGGGTGACTCCAGCCGTATGTACGTATGGGACACCCGAACAGGGCAGCCAAAAGGGCACGGGTGCGGGAGTCCTGCGCTCCCGCACCCGTGCCCGGGTCCCTTCAGGGGCCCCGACGTCAGGCCTTGGCCACGTCGCCCTGCTCCAGAGCCCTCAGCCCCGGATCCATCACCACGTCCTCGGCGCGGGCCTCGGTCGTGGGCTCCTCCGGGAAGTGGCAGGCCGTCAGGTGTCCCGGCTTGCTGCCCTCGATCCGGACCAGCGGCGGCTCCTGCGTCGCGCACTTGTCCTGCGCCTTCCAGCAGCGGGTACGGAACCGGCAGCCGGACGGCGGGGAGATCGGCGAGGGCACGTCGCCCTCGAGACGGATGCGCTCCCGCTTCTCCGCGTCGATGTCGGCGTCCGGAACCGCCGACAGCAGCGCGTGCGTGTACGGGTGGCGGGGCCCGTTGTAGATCGAGTCGCGGTCCGCGATCTCCACGATCTTGCCGAGGTACATCACCGCGACGCGCTGCGAGAAGTGCCGCACGATCGCCAGGTCGTGGGCGATGAAGACGAAGGCGATCCCCATCTCCCGCTGCACCTCCTGCAGCAGGTTCACCACCTGGGCCTGGATCGACACGTCGAGGGCCGAGACCGGCTCGTCGGCGACGATCAGCTTCGGCTCCAGCGCGATGGCACGCGCGACACCGATGCGCTGGCGCTGGCCGCCGGAGAACTCGTGCGGGAAGCGGTTGTAGTGCTCCGGGTTGAGACCGACGATCTCCAGGAGCTCCCGGACGCGCTTCTCACGGCCGCCCGGCGGGTTGATCCCGTTGATCTCCATCGGGCCCGCGATGATCGTGCCCACGGTCTGCCGCGGGTTCAGCGAGGCGTACGGGTCCTGGAAGATCATCTGGATCTCGGACCTGATCGGCGCAAGCTCCCTGCGGCCGGCCCGGCTGATGTCCTTCCCCTTGTACTCGATGTTGCCCGTGGTCGGCTCGTACAGCCGGGTCAGCAGCCGGCCGGTCGTCGACTTGCCGCAGCCGGACTCGCCGACGAGGCCGAGGCTCTCCCCCGGGAAGACCTCGAAGTCGACGCCGTCGACGGCCTTGACCGCGCCGACGGTGCGCCGGATCGGGAAGCCGCCCTTGATCGGGAAGTGCTTCGTCAGACCACTGACCTTCAGCAGCGGTGCGCTGTCACCGTCCCGCTGCTGCGGGACGGTGTCGGCGACCGCCGTGGTCGTCTTGCTGTTGTCGCTCATGGTGATGCCCCAGTCGCTGGTTTCCGCTCAGCCCAGCCGGGGCTGAATCGTCTCGATGAACACCTGCTGCCGCTGTTCCGCCGTCAGGTGACAGGCGGCGGCGCGCCCTTCGGCGAGTTCCGGGCGCTCACCCGAACAACGGCTCCCGGAGACCTTGTCGGTGAAGCCGCACCGCGGGTGGAACGGGCAGCCCGAGGGCGGGTTGAGCAGGGAGGGCGGTGATCCCGGGATCGGCATCAGCGGCTCGTCCACGTCGGCGGAGAGCCTCGGCATCGATCCCAGCAGGCCCCACGTGTACGGGTGCTGAGGCGACTTGAGCACCTCACGCACCGAGCCGCGCTCCACGGCCCGGCCGGCGTACATCACCAGGATGTCGTCGGCCATGTTGGCGACCACACCGAGATCGTGGGTGATCATGATGATCGCGGAGCCGAACTCCTGCTGCAGGTCCTTGAGCAGGTCGAGGATCTGCGCCTGCACCGTCACGTCGAGTGCCGTGGTCGGCTCGTCGGCGATGAGCAGGTCCGGGTCGCAGGAGAGCGCCATGGCGATCATGGCCCGCTGACGCATGCCGCCGGAGAACTGGTGCGGGTAGTCGTCGACCCGCTGCTGCGGGTGCGGGATGCCGACCTTCTGGAGCAGGTCGATGGCGCGCACCCGGGCGTCCCTCTTGGAGGCGCCGGTGTGCTTCATGAACGGCTCACCGATCTGACGGCCGACCGTGTAGTACGGCGACAGCGCGGTCAGCGCGTCCTGGAAGATCATCGCCATCTTCTTGCCGCGCAGCGTCTCCAGCTGCTTCTCGGCGGCGGTGGTCAGCTCCTGGCCGTCCAGTGTGATCGACCCGTCGATGGCGGTCTTCTTGGGGTTGTGCAGGCCGAGAACGGCCAGGTTGGTCACCGACTTGCCGGAGCCGGACTCGCCCACGATGCCGAGGGTCTTGCCGCGCTCCAGGTCGAAGGAGAGCCCGTCCACCGCCTTGACGATGCCGTCGTCGGTGGAGAAGTGGACCTTGAGGTCGCGCACCGAGAGGAAGGCTTCCCCCGCGGCGGCGGCCGCGGCCTCTTCGGGCTTGGTCTGAGTGGTCACGGTGATTCTCCTAGGACAGACGCACGCGCGGGTCGATGACGGCGTACAGGGCGTCCACGATCAGGTTGAAGAAGATGATGAGCGCGGCGCTGACCAGCATGACGCCCATCAGCATCGGCAGGTCCTTGTCGATGACGGACGACAGCGCGAGCCGGCCAAGACCGGCCAGACCGAACGTCAGCTCCGTCACCATGCCGCCCGACAGCAGCGAGGACAGGTCGATGCCGAGGATGGTGATGATGGGGATGAGGGAGCCGCGCCAGGCGTAACGGAAGAAGACGAAGTTGCCCGACATGCCCTTGGCGCGGGCCGCCTTGACGTGCTCCTCCTGGAGTTGCTCGATCATCGAGGACCGGCTCATACGAGTGTAGTTGGCGGTGAAGATGGTCGCCATGACGACCCAGGGGATCAGCAGGCCCATGAACCAGCCGCCGAGGTCCTCGGAGAAGGGCACGTACTTCGGCTTGTCGAGCCAGCCGGTGCTGTAGACCAGGCCGAGCAGCACCAGCGGGCCGAGGAAGTAGATCTGCATCGAGCTGATGACCAGCGAACCGGAGCTGAAGCTCTTGTCCACCCAGGTGCCGCGGTACTTCGCGGCGAGCATGCCGGCGCCGAGGCCGACGATGAGGAAGACCAGGAGGCTGCCGACGGTCAGCGAGAGCGTCAGCGGGAAGCGGTCGAGGATGGTGTCCCAGACGTTCTGGTTGTTGGCGAAGGAGACACCGAAGCAGGGGGCGTCGCAGTGACCGACGGCGAAGTCACGGCCGGCGAAGATGCCGATCAGGAAGTTCCAGTACTGGACGGTGACCGGCTGGTCGAGGCCGAGGTTCTTGTGGATGATCTCCAGCGCGTCCGGAGTGCAGTTCTTGCCACAGGCCAGCAGCGCCGGGTCCTGCGGGATCGCGAAGAACATGAAGAAGGTGAACGCACTGATCAACACCAGGATCAGCGCCGCGCCGAATGTCCGGCGAATGAGGAATGGAAGCATGGCAGGAAGCTGCTCTCAAGACGGCGGCGATTCGGAGGGGAAGTCTGGAGACGTCCGGGACCCGGTGGGGGGCGCTCCGCCGCGCGCCCACCACCGGGATCCCGGGCCGGCGATTACTTCTTGAGGAAGACCCGGGTGACGTCCACGTAGCTCGAGTCGGAGCTGTAGCGGATGCCGCCGATGTTCGAACCGAAGATCTGGAAGACCTTGGTGTAGTAGATCGGGGCGGCCGGGTTGACTTCCTTGGCGATGTACTCGCTCAGCTCGGTCCACGCCTTGGTGGCCTCGGCCGTGTCGGTGATCTTCAGGATGCGCTGGATCTCCGAGTTGACGTGGTCGTCGTTGATGTGCGAGTAGTTCGACGAACCGTCCTGGATCTGCGTGCCGTCGTAGAGCGGCGGGACGACCGTGGAGGCGGACGGCCAGTCCTGGCCCCAGCCGGTCATGTACAGGTCGTAGCTGTTCTTGACCTTGCCGACCTGCTCGTACCAGGTGGCGCTGTCGATCTCCTTCTTCTGGATGTCGAGACCGATCTTCTCCAGGGCGTCGGTGATCAGGACGGCCTGCTGCTGACGGACCGGCGTGTTGGCGTAGGCGTAGACGAGGCTCTTGCCCTCGAAGCCGCCTTCCTTGATCAGCTTCTTGGCGGCCTCGATGTCACCGTTGGGCTTCTTCGAGCGGTTGAACGGGTCGAAGGCCTCGTTGTAACCCGGAGTCGTGGGCGACGTCAGCGAGTTGGCGACCTCACCGCCGTAGGCACCGCCGTCGGCCTTGAAGACCGAGGTGGAGGGCATCGCGAGGGCGATGGCGTCACGGAGCTTCTTGTCCTTGACGCGGTCCATGTTGAAGTTCAGCTGCCACACGTAGGGCGCGTAGCCCTGGATCGTGCGCTTCATGGCCTCCTTGTTGCTCACCACCTTCTGGAGCTGGGTGGTGGCGACCTGGCCCGTGAACATCATCGCGTTCTTGGCCTCGCCCTGGTCGGCCAGGAGCGTCTTGGTCTGGTCCTCGTCGTCGTGGTTCATCGAGATGTCGAAGCCGTCGACGTACTGGTGGCGCACGGAGTCGGACTTCGCGTCCCACTCGGTGTTCTTGACCAGCTTCATGGACTTGCCGGGCTTGAAGTCGGCGATCTTGTACGGACCCGTGGCGACCGGGTCGGTGTCGTACTTCTCCTTGGTGTCCGTCTCCTCCGGGACGACGCTGTAACCGGGCATGGTCAGCATCTGCGCGAGGTCGGGCTGCGCGTCCTTGAAGTGGAAGATGACCGTCTTGTCGTCCGGCGTCTCCAGGACGTCGTCCGGCAGGTGCTTCTTCTTGAACGGACCCTCGTACGCGTCGCGGTAGGTGGTGCCGGCGCCGGACAGCCACTGCTGCAGGTAGGTCGGACCGTCGGTGATGAACGAGGAGTACAGGCGCTCGATCGTGTGGCGGATGTCCGCCGAGTTGATCGGGTTGCCGTTCTCGTCCTTCAGGTCGTCCTTCAGGGTGTAGGTCCAGGTCTTGCCGCCGTCCGAGACCTTGCCCGCGTCGGTGGCGAGGTCGCCCACGACGGTCAGGTTGCCCTGGTCGTCCTCGGAGTACTGGGTCAGACCGCGGTAGATGAGGCGGCTGAGCAGCTTGCCGTCCGAGACGTAGATCTGGCCCGGGTCCAGGTGGGAGAAGTCGTCCTCCTGGTAGACGGCCATGGTGCCGCCCGGCTTGGCGCCCGGAATCTCGGGGGCCGGACCGGTCGACGCCTTGACGTCACCGATCTGCACCGGCTTCGACTGCGACTTGGCGTCCTCTTTTTTCTTGCTGTTGTCCTTGGCCGAGGAGTCGCTGTCGCCGCCACCGCAAGCGGTGAGGGTCAGGGCGCCGGCTGCGACCGCGACAATCGCGGCCGTGGCGGCACGGTTACGGAAGATGCTCATGGGGACGGATCCACCTGCCTGTAGTAGTGAGCACTGCTGGTACGTGGCCGGAGCCGGGCCGTGGGGCGCCGGGGACCGGCCGGGCGAGACTGTGGGGGGATTTCCCCTGTGACTCAGCGCCCCGTCTTGGGATCGAAGGCGTCCCGCACCGAGTCACCGAGGAGGTTGAAGGCCACGACGAAGATCACCATGGCCACTCCGGGGAAGAGCATGTAGTACGGGTCCTGCTCCACGGTGTTGGCACCGATGGCGAACATCCGCCCCCAGTCCGGCGTGGGCTCGACGTACCCCACGCCGACGAAGGAGAGGAACGCGATGCTGAGGATGGTGGCGGGCAGCATGAGCGTCGCCTGCACCAGCGTCGGCGTGACGATGTTGGGCAGCAGCTCCTTGCGGATGATGCGCCAGGGCGAGGCCCCGGAGATCCGCGCCGCTTCGATGAACTCCCGGTCGCGCAGGGAGAGCGCGGCACCTCGGACGATCCGCGCCATGCTCATCCAGCCCAGGAAGGACAGGACGATGATGATCGCGGAGGTGCGCACGTAGGTGGGCGTCTCCTTGTCCGGGGCGACGAACACCGTGGTGATGACCGGCATCGCGGCGACGAAGAACAGCTGGCTGGGCAGGGCCATGAAGAAGTCGGTCATCCGGCCGAGCCAGTAGTCGATCTTCCCGCCGAAGTAGCCGCCGGCGAGGCCGATCAGTACGCCGATCACCGTCATCAGGAGCGTCGCGACCAGCGCCGTGGCGAGCGAGGTCCGGATGCCGTACAGCAGCTGCGTGAACACGTCACGGCCCAGGCCGGGCTCGACGCCGAACCAGTACTCCCCGTCGATGCCGCCGAAGGCCTTCGCCGGCATGGTGAACATGTCGAGAAGTTCCGGATTGTCCTGCCCGTAGAGGGTGTACGGGTCCTTGCCGTACACCTTCGAGATCAGCGGGGCGCACGCGGCGACCACGAAGAAGAAAATCACCACGCACGCGGAGACGACTCCGGTACGGTCGCGCTTGAAGCGCTGCCACATCAACTGGCCGGGGGAACGACCCTCGGGCTGCTTTTCACCCTTGGCGACCGTTTTTTCGGTGGTCGCCGCGAGCTCAGGGTCCAAGACAGCCGCGGACCCGGAGTCCTCGGCCTTGATTGGACTGGTCATCGTGTTCGTCCCCCGGGGGGTTGGAGAGTTGAGCGCAGCACAGATACCGGCAGGTTCTGTGGTTTGGGGGAACTTTCGCCAAGACAGTCAACGCGCGTCAAGGGCGGAAGGCATAGGGATCTCCCTACCGTTCATATTTTGAGCGAAAATTGCAAAGATTGACACCTACACGCGCTTGACACCTCTGAAGAGAAACCGGCAATTCGGACAATTAGGTGCACCTTTTTCTTTACATGTCCGAAACGCGTTCGCGCGCATACCGATATGCGAACAGATCTTCGCGGTCCTCACAAGTCCCAGGGGCCCCACGGGCTCGCGAGGGCGGACCTCGCTGCGGCCCCGTACCATGGGGGGAGGCCGAGGCATGTTCAGCCCGGCAGGGCCCGCACACCACAGACGCTCGTGCGGGGCATTCCTCAGCACTCCGGGAGTACGCCTTATATGGCCACGCGCCACGACATCCGCAACGTCGCCATCGTCGCCCACGTCGACCACGGCAAGACCACCATCGTCGACGGCATGCTCAAGCAGGCCGGCGCCTTCGCCGCGCACCAGCTCGACCAGGTCGACGACCGCATGATGGACTCGAACGACCTGGAGCGTGAGAAGGGCATCACGATCCTCGCCAAGAACACGGCGGTGAAGTACCACCCCAAGGACGGCGGGGAGCCCATCACGATCAACATCATCGACACCCCCGGCCACGCCGACTTCGGCGGCGAGGTCGAGCGCGGACTGTCGATGGTCGACGGTGTGGTGCTGCTGGTGGACGCCTCCGAGGGCCCGCTGCCGCAGACCCGCTTCGTGCTGCGCAAGGCGCTCCAGCAGCGGCTGCCGATCATCCTCTGCATCAACAAGACGGACCGTCCGGACGCCCGGATCGACGAGGTCGTCAACGAGACCTACGACCTCTTCCTCGACCTGGACGCCGACGAGGAGCAGATCGAGTTCCCGATCGTCTACGCCTGCGGCCGGGACGGCGTGGCCTCCCTGACCAAGCCGGAGGACGGCACGGTCCCGGGCGACTCCACCAGCCTGGAGCCGTTCTTCTCGACGATCCTGGACTACATCCCGGCGCCCACCTACGACGAGGACGCCCCGCTCCAGGCCCACGTCACCAACCTCGACGCCGACAACTTCCTCGGCCGCATCGCCCTGCTCCGCGTCCACCAGGGCGAGCTGAAGAAGGGCCAGACGGTCGCCTGGATGAAGCGCGACGGCACCGTCTCCAACGTGCGCATCTCCGAGCTGATGATGACCGAGGCGCTCACCCGCAAGCCCGCCGAGAAGGCCGGCCCCGGTGACATCTGCGCCGTCGCCGGCATCCCGGAGATCATGATCGGCGAGACCCTCGCGGACACCGAGAACCCCGTCCCGCTGCCGCTGATCACGGTGGACGAGCCGGCGATCTCCATGACCATCGGCACCAACACCTCCCCGCTGGTCGGCCGCGGCGCCACCGGCAAGGGCGCGGACAACAAGGCGGTCGTCAAGGACCGCAAGGTCACCGCCCGCCAGGTCAAGGACCGCCTGGACCGCGAGCTGATCGGCAACGTCTCGCTCCGTGTCCTGGACACCGAGCGTCCGGACGCCTGGGAGGTGCAGGGCCGCGGTGAGCTGGCGCTGGCCATCCTGGTCGAGCAGATGCGCCGTGAGGGCTTCGAGCTGACCATCGGCAAGCCGCAGGTCGTCACCAAGGAGGTCGACGGCAAGACGTACGAGCCCGTCGAGCGCATGACGATCGACGTGCCCGAGGAGCACATGGGCGCGGTCACGCAGCTGATGGGTGTGCGGAAGGGCCGGATGGACAACATGTCCAACCACGGCTCGGGCTGGGTCCGCATGGAGTTCGTGGTTCCGTCCCGCGGTCTGATCGGTTTCCGGACGGAGTTCCTGACCCAGACCCGCGGCACCGGTATCGCCCACTCCATCCACGAGGGCCACGAGCCCTGGTTCGGCACCCTGACGACCCGCAACAACGGCTCGCTGGTCGCCGACCGCTCCGGTGCCGTCACCGCGTTCGCGATGACCAACCTCCAGGAGCGCGGCGTGCTCTTCACGGACCCGGGCACCGAGGTGTACGAGGGCATGATCGTCGGCGAGAACTCCCGCGCCGACGACATGGACGTCAACATCACCAAGGAGAAGAAGCTCACCAACATGCGGTCGTCCTCGGCCGACTCGTTCGAGGCGATCGTCCCGCCGCGCAAGCTGTCGCTGGAGCAGTCCCTGGAGTTCTGCCGCGACGACGAGTGCGTGGAGGTCACCCCGGAGGCGGTCCGCATCCGCAAGGTGAACCTGGACGCCCGCGAGCGCGCCCGCGCCGCGAGCCGCGCCAAGCACGGCTGACACACACGTGAGCGGCACGTCCCCGGCGGGGGGCGTGCCGCTCACGCGTGTGCGCGTCAGTCCCGGGGCGACGCCCCGGCGCTCTTCGCGCCCGGGGTGCCCGTCGCCCCCTGCGCGGACTTCTTCAGGAAGCCCATGTCCTCGTACACCGGCGTCCGGAAACCGAACGCGCCGGCGTTGGCCAGGTCCTTGCGGGCGGCGGTGAGCTGGGGGCGCTGGTAGAGGGGGATGGAGCCGGCCGCCGCCCAGATGCGGGAGTCGGCCTTGCGGAGCAGGGCGCGGCGCTCGGAGTCGTCGAGGGTGGTGACGGCCTGGTCGAAGAGCTGGTCGACCTGGTCGGTGCCGACGCGGGTGTAGTTCTGCTCCACGTTCAGGGAGCCGTCGGCGGCCGGGACCGGTTTGGCGTAGACGGGGCGGGCGTCGGTGGCGGGGTAGGCGGTCGCGGGCCAGGAGTACAGGGCGAGGTCGTACTCGCCGGACGCGATGTGGTCCTTGAAGTAGCTCTCGTCGTCGACCCTGGAGATCTTCGTGCCGATGCCGATCCGCTCCAGCATCTTCGAGATCCGGCCGGCCACGGTGCGCAGCGTGTCCGAGCCCGGTCCCGAGGGCAGGACGAAGCGGAGGGTGAGCGCCTTGCCGTCCTTGGCGACGCGGGCGCTTTGGGCGCGGGCCGGAGCCGCGGTGCCCCTGGGCGCGTAGGCGCCGGGGGCGCCGCCCTGCTTCAGGTGCCTGGTGCCGGTGCCGGAGTCCCGCGGGGCCTTGTCGTCGTCCCCGCTGTTCCCGCCGTCTCCGTTGTCCCCGCTCTCCCTGCTCTTCCCGTCGTCTCCGCTCTTCCCGTCGTCTCCGCTCTCCCCGCTCTTCCCGTCGTCCCCGTCGCTTCCGTCGTCCTCGCCGACGATGTACGTGCCGTCGTCGCCGCCCTCGGACTCGCTGCCTGCGTCCCCCTCCGGGCCGGCCGCCTTCTCCTCCTCGTCCTTCTCCTTCTTCACCGGCCCGCCCGGCACCCAGCCGGCGTCCGCGAGCAGCGCCCGTGCCTCCTTGGCGTCCTGCTCGCCGAGGGCTCCGCTGTTGTCGGCGTAGGCGGCCTGGCCGGACAGCGCGAGGTGGCTGCCGAGGGGCTCGGCGGGCAGGCCGAGCGGTTTCAGGACCGTCTCGGCGAGGGCCTCGCGGTCCAGCGCCCGGGCCACGGCACGGCGGACCCGCTCGTCGGCGAGGGGGCCGTCGGCGCCGTTGAGGGCGAGCTGGGTGTAGGCGGGCTCCAGTGACGCGCGCACCTCGAAGCCGCCGAGGGCCTTCTGCCGGCGGGCGTACTTCGCCGCCTTCTCGCGCAGCTTCTCGCGGGCGGAGATCTCCTCGTCGGCGGCCTCCTCGTCGGAGCCGTTGGCGATGGCCCAGGAGCGCAGCGCGTCCGCGGCGGACCGGTTCGCGCCGGGGCCCGCCAGAGGGCTGCTCCCGCTCCGCGGAAGCGCGGCGGCGGTGATGCGGCGGACGGCGGCCGGGTCGATCTCGGCCAGGTCGACGGTGCCGGCGCCGAGCGCGGAGATCCGCTTGTCGTGGGGCACGGCCCGCAGCACGATCCTGGAGAGCCTCGCCGGGTCACCCCACCAGCGCGCGTTGCGGGTGAGGGTGACCTCGTCCGCCCCGGTGTCGACCTTCCGCACCGTGAAGGGCCCGGCGGTGACCTTCAGCTTCTTGCGGGCCCCGTCGTTGAAGGCGTCCGGGGTGCCCATGACCTCCTTCGGGTACAGCGGCGTGAACAGGGACTTCCAGTCGGCGTAGGGACGGCTGAAGGTGACCTTGACCTCGAGGTCGTTCCTCCCCCGCTCGACCTTCTCGATGCGGTCGTAGCCGGCGTTGCGGGCGGTCCAGTAGGCGGTGTCCTTGCCGGACAGGGCGCGCCACTGGGCGGCGAAGTCGGCGGCGCCGATCTCGCGGCCGTCGCTCCAGACGGCCTGCTGGCCGAGCCGGTAGAGGACCACCTGTTTGGGCTCGGTGTCGACGACCTCGGCGGACTCCAGGTAGTCGGGGTTGCGCACCGGCCGGCCCCGGCCGTCCATCCGGTACATCGACGGCAGGACGGCCTGGGCGATCCGGGTGGTGGTGGCGTCGGCGTCCGACTGGAACGTGTTCAGGGTGTCCGGGACGGTGTCCACGGCCCAGCGCAGGGTGCCCCCGTCGGCGATCCGGGACCGGTCGGCGCGTGCGATGTCCGCTCCCGCGAGAGGCTTGCCCGCCGGGTCGTCCGAGCCGCATCCGGCCAGCGCGGGTACCGCGAGCATGCCGGCGGTGAGGAAGGCGACCGGGCGCAGAGCCGCGCGCGGGCCGACGCCGTCGTGGGACATCTCTGGGTACCTCCGGGAAGCCGCGGGCGTTACGATCACTTTTGGTGGTATTTGGAGCTCATCCGATGTATGCGGCCCACTGAAGAGGAAAGGGTTCGGCAACTCGGGGCGACACGGCGACCACGGGCGGCAAGCCCACCCGTGCGGCGCAAAGCACCGTCCGGTGCACCCGTGCGCCTCGGCCAATCGATGCACATCCCTTCACAGCGCAAGGTGTGACGCGCAACACTCGCAGGCGCATGAACGTTGCCGCCTTGGGCCAGAGGGACCCGTGGAAGTGAGGGCAAGTCATGTCCGTGCACGACGAACTGACATCGGTCCAGCGCTGTCTCGACGACCTGATCCGGTCGGTGGGGCGCCTGGAGAAGCAGCTGGGCGGCGGCGGCCTGGAGATGCGCCGCGTCCGCGCCGACACCAATCACCTGCGCGAGAGCGTCGCGCTGCTGCGGGAGACGGCCGTCGCCGCGGCCCCGCAGAGACGGCCCGATCTCGTGACCATCTCCGACACGCCGTACGACCCCTCGCTGTGGGTGGACACGGACGACGAGGGTCTCGGCGCCCGCGACCGTCGTGCCCCCTGACCCCCCGCCGATCGCGGAGCCCCCCGACCCCTACCGGAGTGGACAAGTGGCCACTGGCACGGAACCTCCTGCCACAGAACCCCATCCCCGAAGCGGCGGCGTGAGAACCGCTGCGCGCGCCGCGATCGCCGCCCCGCACCTGCGGACCGACCGCTGGTGGCTGGCCCCGGCCGCCACCGCGGCCGGACTGCTCGCCTTCATCGTCTACTCGACGTGGCGGGCCTTCTCGAACGCCGACTACTACGCGGCGCCGTACGTCTCGCCGTTCTACTCCCCGTGCCTCGCGGAGAACTGCGAGCCGATGCGGTCCGGGCCGAACTGGGAGCTGTTCGGCAGTTGGTGGGGCATCTCGCCGGCGATCATCATCCTGATCTTCCCGCTCGGCTTCCGGCTGACCTGCTACTACTACCGCAAGGCCTACTACCGGGGCTTCTGGGCGTCCCCGCCGGCCTGCGCGGTGGCCGAGCCGCACGGGAAGTACACCGGCGAGACCCGCTTCCCGCTGATCCTGCAGAACATCCACCGGTACTTCTTCTACGCGGCGATCCCGGTCGCCGGCATCCTGACCTACGACACCGTGCTCGCCTTCCGCGACGAGCACTACGCGTGGGGTCACATGGGTCTGGGCACCCTGGTGTTCCTGGTCAACATCGCGCTGATCTGGGCGTACACCATCTCCTGCCACTCCTGCCGGCACATCGTCGGCGGGAAGCTGAAGCACTTCTCCAGGCATCCGGTGCGCTACCGGATGTGGCAGTGGGTGGGCCGGCTGAACGCCCGGCACATGCAGCTCGCCTGGGCGTCGCTGCTGAGCGTGGCGCTCGCCGACCTCTACGTGTACCTCGTCGCGTCCGGTGTCTTCGACGATCCGCGCTTCTTCTAGCTGGGGGCCTTACCTATGTCCGTGGTCGACCGACAGGAGTGGGACGTCGTCGTGGTCGGGGCCGGTGGCGCGGGCCTGCGCGCCGCCGTCGAGGCGCGCGAGCGGGGCGCCCGTACGGCCGTGATCTGCAAGTCGCTGTTCGGCAAGGCGCACACCGTGATGGCCGAGGGCGGCATCGCGGCGGCGATGGGCAACGCCAACGCCGGGGACAACTGGAAGGTCCACTTCCGCGACACCATGCGCGGCGGGAAGTTCCTCAACCAGTGGCGGATGGCCGAGCTGCACGCCCAGGAGGCGCCGCAGCGGGTGTGGGAGCTGGAGACCTGGGGCGCGCTGTTCGACCGGACGAAGGACGGCCGGATCTCGCAGCGCAACTTCGGCGGCCACGAGTACCCGCGCCTGGCCCACGTCGGCGACCGTACGGGCCTCGAGCTGATCCGCACCCTCCAGCAGAAGATCGTCGCGCTCCAGCAGGAGGACTTCCGGGAGAGTGGGGACCACGAGTCCCGGCTGAAGGTCTTCCAGGAGTGCACGGTCACGCGCGTGCTCAAGGACGGGAAGCAGGTCAGCGGGGTCTTCGGCTACGAACGGGAGTCCGGGCGCTTCTTCGTCCTGGAGGCGCCCGCCGTGGTGATCGCGACCGGCGGGATCGGCAAGTCGTTCAAGGTGACGTCGAACTCGTGGGAGTACACGGGTGACGGGCACGCGCTGGCGCTGCTGGCCGGGGCGCCGCTGCTGAACATGGAGTTCGTGCAGTTCCACCCGACCGGGATGGTCTGGCCGCCGTCGGTGAAGGGCATCCTCGTCACCGAGTCGGTGCGCGGGGACGGCGGGGTGCTGCGCAACTCCGAGGGCAAGCGGTTCATGTTCGACTACATCCCGGACGTCTTCAAGGAGAAGTACGCCGAGTCCGAGGACGAGGGCGACCGCTGGTACGACGACCCGGACCACAACCGGCGCCCGCCCGAACTGCTCCCCCGCGACGAGGTGGCCCGCGCGATCAACGCCGAGGTGAAGGCGGGCCGCGGCTCCCCGCACGGCGGCGTCTTCCTGGACGTGTCCACGCGGATGCCGGCCGACGTCATCAAGCGGCGGCTGCCGTCGATGTACCACCAGTTCAAGGAGCTGGCGGACGTCGACATCACGGCGGAGGCCATGGAGGTCGGGCCGACCTGTCACTACGTGATGGGCGGCATCGCCGTCGACTCCGACTCGGCGGCGGCGCGCGGGGTGCCGGGGCTGTTCGCGGCCGGTGAGGTGGCCGGCGGGATGCACGGCTCCAACCGGCTCGGCGGGAACTCCCTGTCCGACCTGCTGGTGTTCGGACGCCGGGCGGGCCGGCACGCGGCCGAGTACGCGAGCGGAGCGGGGACCGCACGGCCCCGGGTGGACGACGTACAGGTCGGCGCGGCCGCCGCGGAGGCCCTGCGCCCGTTCTCGGCGGAGGGCGGGGAGCCGTCCGAGGGGCCGCCGGAGAACCCGTACACCCTGCACCAGGAGCTCCAGCAGACCATGAACGACCTGGTCGGCATCATCCGCCGCGAGCACGAGATGGAGCGGGCCCTGGAGAAACTCGCCGAGCTGCGGGTACGGGCCCGCCGGGCCGGGGTCGAGGGGCACCGGCAGTTCAACCCCGGCTGGCACCTCGCCCTCGACCTGAGGAACATGCTGCTGGTCAGCGAGTGCGTGGCCCGGGCGGCGCTGGAGCGCACCGAGTCGCGCGGCGGCCACACCCGGGAGGACCACTCCGGGATGGAGCGCGCCTGGCGCAACGTGAATCTGCTGTGCGCGCTCACCGATCCGACGGGCGGTCTCGCGGGCACCGACACGGTGCGCGGCCAGATCGCCCTCACCCGTGAGACCACCGAACCCATCCGCCCCGACCTGCTCGCCCTCTTCGAGAAGGAGGAGCTGGTCAAGTACCTCGCCGAAGAGGAGCTGTACGAGTGAGCAGCTACGAGGCCCGCTTCAAGGTGTGGCGGGGGGACGTGCAGGGCGGCGGCCTGGAGGACTTCACGGTCGAGGTGAACGACGGCGAGGTGGTCCTCGACATCGTCCACCGGCTCCAGGCCACCCAGGCCCCCGATCTCGCCGTGCGCTGGAACTGCAAGGCCGGCAAGTGCGGTTCGTGCTCGGCGGAGATCAACGGGCGCCCCCGGCTGCTGTGCATGACCCGCATGTCGGTGTTCGAGCGGGACGAGACGGTCACCGTGACCCCGCTGCGGGCCTTCCCGGTCATCCGCGACCTGGTGACGGACGTCGGCTTCAACTACACCAAGGCCAGGGAGGTCCCGGCCTTCGTACCGCCGGAGGGGGTCGGTCCGGGCGAGTACCGGATGATGCAGGAGGACGTGGACCGGTCGCAGGAGTTCCGCAAGTGCATCGAGTGCTTCCTGTGCCAGGACACCTGTCATGTGGTCCGCGACCACGAGGAGAACAAGCCGGCGTTCGCCGGGCCGCGCTTCCTGATGCGGATCGCGGAGCTCGACATGCACCCGCTGGACGCGGCCGAGGAGACCGGCCTGGACCGTAAGCGCACGGCCCAGGACGAACACGGCCTCGGCTACTGCAACATCACCAAGTGCTGTACGGAGGTCTGCCCCGAGGGGATCAGGATCACGGACAACGCGCTGATCCCGCTGAAGGAACGGGCGGTGGACCGCAAGTACGACCCGCTGGTGTGGCTGGGGTCGAAGATCAGGAGGCGTTAGGCCCTGTCGTCAGGGGTTCAGCCAGCCCTCCCGGTACTCGTTCCAGTTCGTCTCCGTCGCCGCGAAGTCGATGTACGGGGCGACACCGAAGAGCTCCCGGTCGGCGTCCGTCCGGGAGAGACCGAGGCGGACGCCCCGGACGGCGGCGGCGACGGTCTCGGCGTGGCCCCAGTGGTCGAAGTTGCTCTCGTGGTAGAAGGGCAGGCCCATCAGCAGATGGGTGGTGGGCGGGGTGACCTCCAGGGCGAGGGAGGTCTGCTGGGCCACGTAGCCGCCGTAGGTGCCCTCCAGCGGCTGCGCGGTGTCGTACGACATCACGGCGATCTGGTCGACGCGTCGGGCGACCTGGCCGAAGAACTCCTGCGACCACCACTTGGGATGGTCGGCGAAGAGGCCGGCGACGGAGTGGAGGGCCGGGAGCGGGTCGATCTGGTGGGCGGCCACGGACAGTTGCGCGTCCTCGGCACGGGTGACGGCACGCAGGTCGTCCAGGAGGGAGAGGTAGTCCCGGTCGCCGGAGTGCAGCGGCTCCAGATCGAGGTGGACGCCTTCGTAGCCGACGTCGAGGACCTGACCCGCGCTGCGGACGACGGCGGCGCGGGTGGCGGCGCGTTCCAGGCGCATGCCGTCGGGACCCTCGGTGGCGAGGACGTCACCGAGGAAGGCCTGGACACGGACGCCGGGCAGCTCGCGGTGCACGGCGTCGATCAGCCAGCGGGCCTTGGGGTACAGGGACTCGGGCAGGGTGCCGTCGTGCTCCATCGGTCCGGTGTGGACGTACAGGTCGCGGATGCCGGTGCCGTCGAGCCGGCGGGCCAGCGCGGTGACGTCGGCGTCCTTCTTGCGCCCGTCGACCCAGGCGTGCCCGAGCCAGATGGCGTCCCGGTCGCGGGTGTACGTCCCGTCCGCCGGGTCGCCCATGTAGTTGACGCGCAGGGCGGTTTCGGCGGCGAGGAGGGGGACGACCAGCAGGAGGGCGACCGCGAGGGCGACGCGCCGGGCCCGGCGGACCCAGGGGCTGCGGCGTTTGCCGGACCGCCCGTCGGGGACTGCGGAAGGGTCACCGTCGGCACCCTCGACCGACTCCGACCGGGGAGCCCCACCGCTCGCGTCGCCCGGGGCACTCGCTCCGGCCGGCTCCGGCGGGGAGGCCCCGCCGTCCTTGGCCGCCGGTTCCGCGCGCTCGGGCGCGTCGACGGCCTCCGGCGTCGCTTCCGGGGACGGATCGTCCGCCGCGGCCGCCGGTTCCTGCGGCTCCGTGCGTTCCATGCCGACTTCCCTTCGCCCATCGGCTCCCGCAGGCAACCGCGTCGTTGATGTTGAGAGGGAGGACGAGGGGAACGGATGTTCCGGTTGCGATCATGCGGCGCGGGGCGCCCGCCGTATGTGCCGGTGGCCGTCGAGGGGGAAGGCCGGCGGGGCGGCGGGGAGCACACCGGACAGCACGAAGCCGCTCTTCCCCGCGACGCGGCAGGAGGCCGTGTTGTCGACCTGGTGCAGCAGCTCCAGGCGGGTCAGGCCCTCGTGGGCGAAGGCGGCGAAGGCCCAGTCGGCCAGGGCCGTCAGGGCTCGCGGCGCCACTCCCCGCCCCCGCGCGTGGGCCGCCGTCCAGTAGCCGACCTCGGCCGGGTCGGCAGCCACGGCCGGCCGTTTGAGCACGACATGGCCCACCGGCCGGGCGTCGGACGTCCGCGTCTCCTGCACGGCGAACGCGAGACGTTCGCCGGTCTCCCAGCCGCGCCGCTGCTCGGCCACCCAGCACGCCGCGCTCACCGCGTCGTGCACGGGCGCGCTCGCCCAGCGGCGCATCGCCTCGTCCTCGTAGAGCTCGGCCAGGACGGCCGCGTCCTCCGGCGCCCAGGGGCGCAGGGTGAGCGTGCCTGCCGTCAGGCGTACCGGGGCGGTCGGGTCGGTGTGCATGACGCGAGCGTACGCGGCACGCCGACGGGCCCTCAGAACAGGCTCAGCAGCGCCTCCGCCGGGTCGGTGAGGACGGTGTCCGTGCCGGGGAGGGGGAGCTCGAACCAGACCGTCTTGCCCCGGGGGGTGCGGCGGGAGCCCCAGGCCGCGCTGAGCAGGCCGACCAGCTGGAGGCCGCGGCCGCCCTCGTCGGTGTCGCGGGCGCGGCGGCGGCGGGGCTGGACGAGACCGGAGTCCCAGACCTCGCAGACCAGGGTGCGGTCGAGGAGGAGACGGAGTCTGATCTCCCCCTCGCCGTACCGCAGGGCGTTGGTGACCAGCTCGCTGACCAGGAGCTCCGTGGTGTCGACCAGGGGCTCCATGTCCCAGCTCAGCAGCTGGGCGCGGGCGTACTCGCGGGCGCGGCCCACGCTGCGGGGCTCACGGGGCAGGGTCCAGTCGCCGACGGACCCGGCGGGCAGTCCCTGGACGCGGGCCATCAGCAGGGCGATGTCGTCCTCGCCGTGGTGGGTGTCGAGGGTGCTGAGGACGTGGTCGCAGACGTCCTCCAGGTTCGGGTAGGAGTCGGCGTGCCGTGACGTCGTCGAGGGGTGGGACGGGTCCGTGAGCGCCCCCACGAAGGCCTGGAGGCCCTCGTCGAGGGGGTGGTCGCGGCTTTCGACCAGTCCGTCCGTGTAGAGCGCGAGCAGGGCTCCTTCGGGCAGTTCGACCTCCACCTCCTCGAAGGGTTCGCCGCCTACGCCGAGCGGCATTCCGGGCGGTACGTCCAGCATCAGCGCGGGCTCGCCGGGTTCGACCAGGACGGGCGGCAGGTGGCCCGCGTTGGCGAAGGTGCAGCGCCTGGTCACCGAGTCGTAGACGGCGTAGACGCAGGTCGCCAGGTAGACCTCGGAGAGGTCGGCCTCGCGGGGGCGGCGGGCGGCCCGGGTGGCCTGCTGAACGCCTCCGGGGGCGCCGAGGCCCCGGGCGATCTCGTCCAACTGGGAGAGGACCTCGGCGGGTTCCAGATCGAGCTGGGCCAGGGTCCGTACGGCGGTGCGCAGTTCGCCCATCGCCACGGCCGCGCGCAGACCGCGCCCCATGACGTCGCCGACGACCAGCGCGGTGCGGTGGCCGGGCAGTTCGATGACGTCGAACCAGTCGCCGCCGACCTCGCTGGGCCGGCCCGTCGCCACGTGGCCGGGCAGATAGCGGCAGGCGATGTCGAGACCGGAGGCCTCCGGGTCGCCCGGCGGGAGCAGGGAGCGTTGCAGTATCAACGCGCGTTCGTGCTCACGCCGGTAGAGGCGGGCGTTGTCGATGCAGACGGCGGCGCGCGCGGCCAGTTCGACCGCGAGTTCGCGGTCGCGGTCGCCGAACGGCTCGCTGCCCTTGGTGCGGGCGAACTGGGCGAGTCCCACCACGGTGTCGTGGGCGACCATCGGCACGGCGAGCGTGGACTGCACCAGGCCGCCGTCCTCGCCGGGGACCTTCTGCGGGCGGGCGGTGCGCAGCGCGTCCGCGCAGGGCGAGTTGAACGGGTAGTGGTGGACGGCGCCCAGCTTCACCGGCTCCCCGGTGACGCTGAACGGCGCGTCGGAGACGGCGCTGGCGAAGGCGACGCGACGCACCTCCGCGCTGCCGTCGGCGAGCCCCGGCGGGGTCTCGTCACCGGCCAGCAGCCCCTGGTACAGGTCGACGGTGGCCAGGTCGCAGAAGCCGGGGACGACGACGTCGAGGAGTTCGCGGGCGGTCGTCTCCAGGTCCAGGGAGTTGCCGATCCGGGCGCCCGCCTCGTTGAGGAGGGCGAGATTGCGCCGTGCGGCGGCGGCCTCGCGGGCGGCGGCGCGGCGGGCGGTGATGTCCGTTCCGAGCCAGGAGATGCCGATGGGCCGGCCGCTGCCGCTGTGCACGCGGTAGAGGTTGACGGACCAGTGGCGACGCTCGTCGGAGCCCGGTACGAAGCCCGTGACGTGCATGTCCGTGATGGAGTCACCGGTCTCCAGCACCCGGCGCAGGGTCGCGGCGACCCGGTCGGCCTCGCCGCGCGGCAGATAGTCGTGCACACCCTTGCCGCGGTGGTCGTCGGGGGTGCCGCCGAAGATGGACGCGAACCGCTGGTTGGCGCGGCGTACCCGCAGGTCGGGGTCGATCAGCAGGAAGCCGAACGGAGATTGGCCGAATATGGCCTGCGAGGCGGCGAGATCGGTCTCGATACGGCGCAGGGTGCGGACGTCGACGACGATGCAGACGGCGGCCTTCTCCCCCTCCTCGGTCCGCGTCGGCATGACGTAGACCTCGGCGAGGCCCTCCCGGTCGCGCTCGTCCGCCGCCAGCGAGTCCGGCAGCCGGAAGGGCACCACTCCGGTCCACTCGCGGCCGTCGAGGATCTCGGCCATCTTGCGCTGGCCGCGCTCCCGCCGGACGGGCTCGATGAACGCCTCGATGGGGTCCATGCCGACGGCACGCTCGGCGGGGATGCCGAAGATCTGCTCGGCGCGCAAGCTCCACTGGTCGACCAGCCCGTCCGGGCCGATGGAGAAGGAGGCGACCTTGATGTAGTCGTACATGGAGCCGGGCGGACTGCTCTGCCACATCGCGTCGGCGGACGGAGCGTCGCCGGAGACGAGGCCGTCGCCGGCCCCGCTCCTCGCGCCGCCCGACGAGTCCTCGGACTCCGTGGCCTTCGCTGGTATCTCGCTCACGCGAACCGTCCCCTCCAGCTCACCGCGTCCGGCACCGGTCGCCGGAAGCGGCTGCCCGCAGTATCCAGCACTACGGTGCCGCACAACACGGTGTTCACGATCACAGCACGGTCCCGATGCTTTTCGGTCCGCGCCGTGAGAACACTTCCAGTCTTCTAACCAGCGGACACGTCGTCGAACCCCCCTCTTCGACAACCGCCGCGGTCCTGAACCGGTCACTCGACGGAAGTGGCGGGCGCGTACACCCTGAACGGGCGTGCGATGCCTCATCCCGGTACCGCGAGTTCGAACCACACGGTCTTGCCGGGGGCAGCCGGCCGGGTGCCCCAGCGGCGGGATGCGGAGGCCAGCAACTGCAGCCCGCGTCCCCCCTCGTCCTCGGGCCGGGCGGCGCGTTCGCGCGGGGGCTCGGGGAGCGGGTCGGAGACCTCCACCAGGAGGACACCGCCGAGGTCCGTGGGGCGTGTCAGGCGTACGCCTATGGGGCCGGTGGCGTACCGCAGGGCGTTGGTGACCAGTTCACTGACCAGCAGGGCCGCGAGGTCGCCGACGCTGTCGAGGTCCCAGAGGCGCAGTTGGTCACGGACCGCGGAACGGGCGGCACGCACCGTTCCCGGGTACGCGGAGAAGGTCCAGGCGGCGTGGTCACCGTCGGTGTCGATCACACGGATCACTTCCCCGCCGAGGGAGTCCACCCATGTCCGGTTTCATGGGGTTAATGGGCACATACCCGATATCCCGGACGGAGTACCGCGCTCGACGGCGCATCGTGGCACGAGCGGCGTGGGAAGGCGCCCACGCACCGTCACCCCTGCCTCCACACGCCGGACTCACGCTTCACACGCCCTCCCGGAGACCCAGGGGTGCCGTTCGGATCTCGCCGGGGCCACGGGGTCCGACACCGCCCGGCCGGCTGCGGGGCACCGCTCACCGGAGCCGGCCCGATCCGGACGACACCCCCTGGTGGGTGAGGGTGTCGCGGACCGCGGGCACGTCGTGGTCGAGCCAGTCGACGTCCCAGATCCGGTCGGGGGTGAGCCAGCGCAGCTCGTCGTGGTCCTCGAGGGGCCGGGGGTCGGCGGATCCGGGGCGCAGCCGGGCGGTCCACACCTGCATCACGTACGGCGTCCGCAACGGCCACTCCCCCGGGACGCGCTCTCCGGCCTCGGCGTCGACGCCGAGTTCCTCGCGCAACTCCCGTACGACGGCCGCGTCCGGGGCCTCCCCCGGCTCGACCTTGCCGCCCGGGAGCTCCCAGCGCCCGGCCAGTTCGGCGGGTGCGCTCCGGCGGGCGGCGAGCAGCCGCCCCTCGTGCCACAGGGCCGCACCGACCACCACGATCCGCTCACTCATGCGCCGGAGCCTACGGGAGGGGCGGACAGGGGCCCGCCGACGGTGCGGGTCAGTCGGCGGACGTTCCGCTCCGACTGATCCGCTCGACCCAGTAGAGCTGCTTGTGTCCGCGCCCGTCGAGGCTGCCCGCGATCCTCTCGGCCTCGGCGCGGGTCGCGTACCTGCCCACTCGGTAGCGATTGCCGTTGTCGTCCTGACGCACGACGAGCCAGGGAAGAGTCACCGTGCCGTCGTTCATCGCTCCCCTCCACTTCCCGTCCGCGGCCGGCGCCGCGCCCCGCCCGATAAGGAAACCCCAGTCCGCATATGCCCGAGCCTACGCCTTACCTTCACTGAGCGAATACGCCTTTTCACAAAGAGGCACGCAACCAGCCAGAACGCAGGGGGCGCACGGTGACGGATGCGCCGCGCGGGAAGGCCGATGCGTCCGGTCAGCGGCATGGCCCCCGGCACGCCGCGCCCCGGGGCGACCTGGGAGAACGGCCAGATTGCTACGGCACGGGAGCGGCGGCGCCACGGGCGGCGCGCCGGAGCGAAGGCCGGCCGGGGGCGCGGAAGGGCGCACGGCGGGTCGATCGAGGAGCGTGACGATCCACCGCCGGGGAGCGGGCGGGGAGCCGCGACGAGCCCGAACCGGGCCACGCGGGAAGCACCGGCGGGAAGCTGCGGGAAGCGCCGGCGGGAGGCCGCGAGGGTGCCGGCGGGAAGCCGCGAGGAGCCCCGAACCGAGCCACGCGGGGAACCGCGAGGGCACCGGCGGGAAGCCGCGACAGGCGCGGCGGAGCCGCGAGGGTGTCGGCGGGAAGCCACGAACCGAGCCACGCGGGAAACCGCGAGGGCACCGGCGGGAAGCCGCGAGGGGCGCGGTGGGAGCGTGACGGCCGGCCTCCCGGGAGAGCGCCGGTGAACGCGGGGACGAGCCACCGGACGCGACGGGGCGGGAGACCCGTCCCGCCCCGCGGGTCCGCTACTTCACCGGGAGGTGGTAGGCGGCTCGGTAGCGGTCGGCGGGGATGACCACGTCGGCGGTCTCGACCGGCCGCCCCGAGGCGAAGTAGGTGCGCTGGATGACCAGGACGACATGCCCGGGGACACCGCCCAGCAGCACCAGTTCCTCGGCGAGGCCGGGGCGGGCGCCGACCTCCTCGGTGACGTTGTCCACGATCACGTCGATGGCGCGCATGCGCTCGACGACACCCATGCCACCGAGCGGCCCCTCCTCGGGCAGCATCACGGGGGTCCGGCCGGTGAGCGCGAGCGGCTCCCAGGAGAGGGAGAGCATCATCGGCTCGCCCGCCTCCCGGAAGAGGTACCTGGTGCGCATCACGCGGTCGCCGGGCTCGATGCCGAGCCGCTCGGCGACGGCGCCGGGTGCCTCGGCCTGCTCGCTGCTGGACTCCCAGGTGCCCCTCACTCCCGCGTCGGCCTGCTCCTGGCGGAACGGCGTGGCCCCGCGCTCCGGACGGAACCCGGAGCGGGCGACCCGCCGGGGCACCGGCCGCTCGCGCACATACGTCCCCGAGCCGGAGCGGCCCTCGACGAGTCCCTCCGCCATGAGCACCTTGCGCGCCTCCAGCGCGACCGTGTCCGAGACGCCGTACTCCTCGCGGATCCTCGCCTGGGAGGGGAGCCGTGTGTGCGGCGGCAGTCGGCCGTCGGTGATCTTCTTGCGGAGATCACCCGCGACACGCAGGTACGCCGGCTGCTCACCGAATGTCACGGGCCGCTCCCATCAGGTTGTACAGACAGCAACAGCGTGGCAACCGTAGGTTGTCCCAGGCAAGCAAAGGCCAGAGAATCACTCGATGTGATGACATCTGTCGGGTGAGAGCTTTACGCAGGCACTTTCTCCCCGCTATGGCAGCCGTCACACCTTCAACTCACCGCTGCCGGTGTCGCGCTCGCCCTCCTCCTCGTCCTCGGGCGGTGTGGTGGCCAGCCCCAGAGCCTCGCGTGCGGTGACCGACCGATGGGGGTCGATCAGCTCCCAGCCCTTCTCCTCGTGCTCGTGGTAGGCGCCCGCGTCGGCGGCGTCGGCCGCCTTCCCCCATTCCTGGCGGGCCTTCCCCAGGTCGGCGACCAGGTCCGCCACCGACCGCTCCGCACCGGCCGGCCACTCGTGTGCGCGCAGCAGTCCCGTCTGCTCGGCGAGGGCCTCCTCGACCCGGCCGGCCCACTCCTTGTCGTCCGTCAGGTCCTCGTCGGGGTACTCCGCCCCGGGAGCGTCGTCCAGCGCGGCGTCGAGCACCCCCGTGGCCTTCAGATAGGCCAACTGGTGCGCGTCGAGGGTGGTCTCGTCCCGGCGCAGCGACCCGGTGAGGGTTTTCCTCGCGTCCCGGTCGCCGAAGACGCAGGTGATCTCGCGGTCGCCGAAACGCCAGCTCTCCCCGGACGGGATGAGGTAGTACACGTCCACGTGGCCGGGCAGCGCCCAGCCGTCCATGACGTAGGCGTCCTGAAGGTCGTAGCACCGCTCGTCGGCGGTGTCGGTGAGGCTGTCGTCGCCCGGGTAGCGGTCGCCGGGGAGCGTGACGACGGCGAAGACCTCACCGTCGTGTTCCCGCGCGCAGGGCACCCGGTCCGCGTCGGTGGTCCAGCCCTCCAGCCCGCCCGGCGAGTTGAAGCACTCACCCTTGGCCAGGGCGAGGACGCTGTTGCCGCGCGCTCCGTCCTCGATGCCCTCCCAGACGTCGGTCAGGACACCGGAGGCGAGGACCGCCCCCCACAGCGCGAGCCCGAGCGACGACAGCACGGTCCCGGCGATCGCCATCCCCCGCCCCTTCTCCCCACGCCGCTTGATCTGCCGCAGGGCGACCAGCCCCAGCACCAGCCCGACGGCCGGCACCAGGCACAGCACACCGAACACCAGGGCGGCGACGGCGACACCGTTGACGACGGCCGGTGGCCGGGGGCCGTACGGCCCGTAGAGCCCGTACGGCGCGAAACCGGGTCGGCCGCCGTAGGTGAACCGCGGTGGTGGATACGGGACCTGGCCCTGGGGGGCGGGGTGCTGCCCCTGGGGGCCCTGAGGTTCCTGCGGGGGCCCGTAGGGCGGAGGTATGGACACGAGCCGCATCGTAGGCGCGGGGCGACGGCCCTCGTCCCCGGGGCGCCTTCCCGAGGACGGGGACCCCGTGCGGTGAGCGGTGTCCTCGGGGGGCGGCCCCGACGCCGTGGGGTCGGCGTCGGGGCCGGAACCGCGGCGCCCAGCCGTCCGGCCGCCCGGTGTCCCACCACGCGTCGTCGCTGACGCGCGGCTTCCAGGCGCCGTCGGCCGTCCCGCCGGAGGCTGCCGGAAGGGACCCCCACGAACGTACGGGCCAGGCGCGGCAGCGGGTGCCGTCAGTCGTCGAAGGCCGTGGCGCGGGTGCGCTTCTCCCAGGCCAGGACGTCCTCGCGGACCTGGTCGAGGTGGCCGAGGACCGCGCCGACGCCGTCGTCGCCCAGCGGCAGCCGCAAGGGGGCGTCCTCCGCCTCAAGGGCGGCCAGGATCAGGGCCGCCGCCTTCGCCGGGTCGCCGGGCTGGGAGCCGCCACCGCCGGCCACGGCGGAACGGGTCTCGCCGACCTTGGCGTACAGACCGCTGTCCGGGCTGACTCCGGCCCGGTCCGTCTCGAACAGGCCGGTCCGGAACGACCCCGGCTCGACGATCAGCACCTTGACGCCGAACTCCCGCACCTCGTCCGCGAGCGCCTCCGACATGCCCTCCAGCGCGAACTTGGTGCCGCTGTACGCCGCGAAGCCGGCGAACGACATCTGCCCGCCCATGCTGCTCATCTGCACGACCGCCCCCGAGCGCCGCTCCCGCATGCCCGGCAGCACGGCCCGCACCAGCGCGGCGGGGCCGAGGACGTGCACGTCGAACAGCTCGCGCAGCTCGTCGTCCGAGGTCTCCTCGAAGGCCCCGACATGGGTGCGCCCCGCGTTGTTGACCAGGACGTCGATCCGCCCGTGCCGCGCCACCACGTCCCGCACCACGGCCTCGGCGCCCTCGATGTCGGCGACGTCCAGGCGCAGCGCCTCCACCTGGTCGGGGTGGGCGGCGACCAGATCCTCCAGCGCCTCGGGCCGGCGGGCCGCGCCGATCACCACATCACCGTCGGCGAGGGCGGCCTCGGCGATCGCCCGGCCGAATCCGCTGCTCGCACCCGTGATCAGCCACACCTTGTTCATCTCGGCTCCTCGTGCCTCGGTTGCTCTCCGGTTACGTCAACCAGCCTGCTGCCGGGACCCGTTGCCCGTCCAAGACCCGGGCTGATAACCAATGGACATGAAGACGGACGTTCACCTGCGGGACCTGCGCTACTTCCTGGCCGTGGCGGAGGAACTGCACTTCACCCGTGCCGCCGAGCGCCTTTATGTGTCACAGCCCGCGCTGAGCAAGCAGATACGGGCGCTGGAACGGCAGCTGGGCGTCGAGCTGTTCCGGCGCGACCGGCGGGACGTGGCGCTCACCGCCGCCGGTACGGCACTGCTGCCGCACGCCCGGCGGGTACTGGCGGCGTGGGGGGAGGGAGCCGCGGCGGTGGAGCGGGTGCGGGCGGCTCAGCGCAGCACGCTGGTCGTGGGCATGAGCACCAGCCCCGGCCGCGGCGGCCTGCTCCCGGCGATCCGCTCCCGTTTCACCGCCGCGCACCCGGACGCCGCGGTCCGGCTGCGGCAGGTCGGCTGGGAGGACCCGACGGCGGGGCTCGCGGGCGGTGAGGCGGATGTGGCGTTCGCCTGGCTGCCGCTGCCCGACGCCGGCCGCTACGCGTGGACGGTGGTCGCCGAGGAGCCGCGCCTGGTCGCCCTCCCCGAGACCCATCCCCTGGCCGCCCGCACGGACCTCACCCTCGCGGACCTCGCCGACGAACCGTTCCTGGCGCTGCCCCCGAGCGCGGGCGTCCTGCGCGACCACTGGCTCGCCCTCGACGAACGCCCCGGCGGCCCGCCCCGCATCGGCGCGGAGATCGCCGGCACGGAGGAGACCTACGAGGCCCTGGTCGCCGGCCTCGGCCTCTGCCTGGTGGCCGCGGGCAACGCCCCTCTGATCACCCTCGGCGGCGTCACGACCCGCCCGGTCCACGGCCTCTCCCCGAGCCGGTACGTCCTGGCCTGGCGAGTGGAGGACGGCTCCCGCCCCCTGGTCCGGGGGTACGCGGAGGCGTGCCGCCGGGCGACGGGGCAGCCGTGGCCCGAGCGGGGGCGGCCCTGACTCACATCGAACCCACAGGGTGCCGTTAGCATGTGCGGACCCATAACGATCTCCTGATCACCCGATCTTCACACATAGACCAGGCCGTTGAAAACAAACCCAAGCCGGATATCGGCGCGCACACGTCAGCCGCAGGCGATGCTGTGGGCGGCGGCGGGTGTCGCGACCCTCGGATTCCTCATGGCGCTGGAATTCGCCGCGCGCCGCTACGGCCTGCCGGGACCGATCACCAACCAGGCACGCGAGGTGGTCCTCGCCCCTGAATCGGGACCGCTGCTGTACGCCGGTCTCGCGCTGTCCATGGTGGTGCTCACCTGGCGGCAACGGCTCGTCGCGATGGGCGCCGCGGTCGGCGTCGACGTCGTCTTCCTGCTGGTGCGGTGGGTGGTCGACGCCGAGATGAACTTCGGCAACGGCGCACTGTGGGTGGTCCTGGCCATCGCGGTCGTCGCCGTCACGCGCCGCACCGGGCCGGAACGCCTGCTGCTGCTGAAGGGCACCGGACTGGGCCTGCTCCTGGTGGCCGGCCACAAGACGGGCGACACCTGGCTGCTCATCACGTCGAAGACCCGCCCGACGGTGCTCGACCCGTACGTGGCGACCGCCGATCACGCGCTGGGCGACCCCTCGTGGCTGGCCGGCCGGATCGTCGAGGCGACGGAACCGATCGGCCCCCATGTCCTCCACCTGGTCTACGGCCAACTCCCGCTGGCGGCGGCGCTCGTCGGGCTGTACCAGCTGCGCCGCGTGGCGGTGGAGCGCCGGTTCCCGGCCCACCACCTGGTGCGCACGTTCCTGGTCATCGGCCTGCTCGGGCCGGCCGTCTACATGATCTTCCCGGTCGTCGGACCGGTCTACGCCTACGGCGCCGAGGGCGGACAGTGGGCGGCGGGCCATCTGTGGCCGGACACCGTGCCGTCCATCGGCACCCCGCACCCGATCCCGTTCGACGGGATCACGCCGCGCAACTGCATGCCCAGCCTGCACACGGCGTGGGCCACCACACTCTTCGTCCATTCCCGCAAGGGCTCGCGGGCGATGCGCTGCGCGGGCACGTTCTGGCTGGTCGCCACCCTCTCGGCGACGCTGGGCTTCGGCTACCACTACGGCGTGGACCTCATCGCCGGCGTGGTGTTCGCGCTCACCGTCGAGGCGGCGATGCGTTCGCTCGCACGCGGCTGGGACCGGTCGGGCACCTGGCTGACCGCCTACGGCACGGCGGTCTTCACCGTGCTCCTGGTGTCGTACCGCTTTCTGCCGACGGAGCTGGCCGCGCACCCGTGGGCGTACGGCCCGCTCCTCGTCCTGGCGATGGTCTCGGTGATCTACGGTTATGTGCGGACCACCGCGCTGTGGGAGACGACGGCCGCACCGGAGCGGCAGCGCGAACCGCAGCCCCGGGAACCGCGGCCCGAACTCGTCTGATCCGCGCCGCGTCGGGCCCCGGCCGCCATGGACGACTCCGGGCCGATGAGTGAACGCCGGCGCGCATGACGGACCGCTGCCCCACGGTCCCGGAGGTCACCGAGCCGGCGCCCGCCGCCGGCCGCTCCGCGCGGCAGACCTGCTCCCACGGCTGCTGGAGGCGTCGGACGACCCCGCCGCACCACGAGCTCGACGACCTCTTCACCACCTGGTGCACGGATTTCGAGAAGTCCCCGCGCCCGCGCCGGGTCCCGGTGCGTCACCAGGTGGAACACCGGTCGCGCACGGCCGTGGCGGCGGCCGGGAGCCCCCTGAAGGCCCTCGGCCGAACGCGAGGGCGGATCTTCAGTGGTACACGTGGGCCTGGAGGGTGAAGACCTCCCGGTACGTGCCACCGGCGGCCATGAGCTCGTCGTGGCTGCCGGCCTCGCGGATCCGGCCGCCGTCGAGGACCACGATGAGGTCGGCCATCCGGACCGTGGAGAAGCGGTGCGAGATGAAGACGGTGACGGCCCCCAGGCTCCGGCGGCTGCGGCGGGCGTCGCTGCCGAACCGTTCGAAGACGGCGTGTTCGGCGGCGGCGTCGAGGGCCGAGGCGGGCTCGTCCAGGATCTGCAGCAGCGGGCGCTCGCGCATCAGCGTGCGGGCCAGCCCGAGGGTCTGCCACTGGCCGCCGGACAGTTCCGCCCCGTCACCGTAGGTGCGGCCCAGCAGGCCGTTCAGTCCGCCGGGGACGCGGGCGAGTACCTTCTCCGCGCGGGCGCGGGCCATCGCACCGAGGACCGCCTCGTCGTCGTCGACGGAACCGACGGCGCCGATGCCCACGTTCTCCCGCAGCAGCAGCTCCAGCCGGGCGAAATCCTGGAAGAGGGGGGCGACGCGTGCCATCCAGGCTCCCGGCTCGAAGTCCCGCAGATCCGTGCCGTCGACCAGGATCCGCCCCTCGGTGGGCCGGTACATGCCGCACAGCAGTTTCACCAGGGTGCTCTTGCCCGCGCCGTTCTCACCGACGAGCGCGACGGTGGAACCGGCGGGCAGGGTGAGGTCGAGGCCCCGGAGGATGTACCGGTCGCCCCCCGGGTAGCGGAAGCCGACGTTCTCCAGCCGGATCTCCCCGCTCATCCGCTGCGGAACGGGGGCGGTACCGCCCCCGTGACGGTGCTCCGCCGCCTTCTCCTTGAGTTCCTCCAGCCGTTCGAAGGTGCGCCCGCCTTCCTGCACCATGACGAACAGGCCCAGTGCCGTGGCCACTTGCGTGCTCACCTGTACGGCGAGGGTGATGAGGAGAACGAGGTCGCCGACGGTGGAGCGGCCCGCGAGAGCCTGGTCCACCACGAGGAGGATGGCGGCGCCGTACGCGAGGGCGAACAGCAGCTGGCCCCCGGCGCGCAGGAGTGCCGCGCGGGCGTGGGCGTGTACGAGAACGTCGGTGGCGGCGTCCCAGTCCCGCTGATGGCGGCGGAGCAGAGGGCGTTCGGCGCGGTACAGCCGCAGCTCCTTCACCGAGTCCGCCGCCGTGGCCAGGTCCAGCAGGTGCCGGCTGCGGCGGACGGGCGTCGCCGACGCCTCCTTGCCCCGGTCCACGAGGGCCTGGGCGCGGCGGCCGATGAGGATGGGCGGGACGGCCGCGACGGGCAGCAGGATCAGCCAGGGATCGAGCAGCCCCAGGATGACGGCTGTCACCACGGACTGCACGACCAGGCCGCCGAGTTGCAGCACGGCCTCCAGCAGTTGCCGGGTGCGGTGCAGGTCCTGGCGGACGAGGGCGAGGAGGTCGGCGAACCGCGGGCTGTCGAGGTGTTCCAGGCCCGGGGTGCCGTTGGCGACGTGCAGGGTCTCCTCCTGGAGCGCCGCCTCGCCCATCTCGCCCAGTTCGAAGTAGAGGAGGTGCGCGAAGTGGCCCAGCATCAGCTCGAGGACGAGAGCCGTCGCGGTGGCGAGCGCGAGCCAGACCACGGTGCCGGTGGCCCCGGACAGGGCCGCGTCGGTGACGCCCTTGAGGAGCAGGGCGACGGCCGGGGTGGCGAGGTACCCGAGCAGCAGCAGCGTCACCGCGCCGGCGAACTTCGCCGGGCCGGTCCGGAACGCCGACACGATCAGAGGCCGTACGGCCGTCCACACGGTGTTCACTGTCCGGCCTCCCGGGGCCCGTCGGTTCCGGGGCCGTCGAAGCGCTGGGCCTGGAGCCGGAAGAGTTCGGCGTACCGCCCGCCGCCGGCGATCAGTTCGTCGTGGGTGCCGCGCTCGACGACCCGGCCGTGTTCGAGGACGACGATGTGGTCGGCACGGCGCACCGTGGAGAAGCGGTGCGAAATGATGACGCTCGTCAGGCCCTCGGTCATCTGAAGGAACCGGTCGAAGAACCGCACCTCCGCCCGCACGTCGAGCTGCGCCGTCGGCTCGTCCAGGACGAGGATCTCCGCGCCCGTCTCGGCGGCGAAGAACGCGCGGGCCAGGGCGACGCGCTGCCACTGTCCGCCGGAGAGGTCCTGGCCGCCCTCGTACCGGCCGGACAGGACGGTACGGACGCCCGAGGGGAGCGCGGCCACGACCTCGGCCGCGTCCGCGCGTTCGATCGCCCGGTCGAGCGCGGCCCGTGTGGCGGGGGTGTCGGGCGCGTCCGGGGCACCCATGCGGATGTTGTCCTCCAGGGACATCTCGTACCGGATGTAGTCCTGGAAGATCACGGCGAAGCGGCGCTGCCATGCCTCCGGGTCCATGGCGGTGACGTCCTGGCCGTCGGCGGTCACGGTTCCGCCGCCGGGGTCGTGGAGCCGGGTGAGGAGCTTGACCAGGGTGGTCTTGCCCGCGCCGTTGAGCCCGACGATCGCGGTGGCCCTGCCCGCCTCGATCTCCAGGTCCAGGTGGTCGAGCACGGCGGGTGCGTCCGGGGCGTAGGCGAAGGTGACGTCCTCGAAGCGGACGCCCTTCTTCAGCCTGCCCTGCCCGCCGGGCGCCGGCACGGGGGACGGGCCCGCCGTACGTGCGTCCGCTGCCGGGCCGGCGGCGAGGCTCTCCAGTTCCAGGAGCGCGTCGAACGACTGCATACCGTACTGGGTGGCGACGTCGCTCTCGGGGAAATAGACGCCGAAGCGGAGCGGTATGAGCACGCCCTGCACGGCGACGGCCAGCTCCAGCAGCGACAGCTCGCCGCCGCCGGCGGCGCGGCCCAGCTCCAGCAGGGCCAGGGAACCGCCGATCAGCCCGACCAGGGCGAGCCGGACGAACGGCGCGAACAGCAACCGCCGGCGACCCGCCCACAGCGGCGTCAGCAGGGCGTCGGTCTCCTGGCGGTGCCGGCCGCGGTACCAGTCGATCAGCCCCAGCACCCGCATCTCCTTGGCGATGCCCGTGCCCGTCCCGGTCCTGCGGATGTACATGAGCCGACGGCGCTCCGCCGTCAGCCCGCCCCACAGGGCGGCGAACCGGCCCAGGGAACTGCGCTGCCCGAAGCGGACGACGAGCGCGGTGACGGTGACCAGCAGCCCGGCCCAGGGGGTGAGCACGACACCCACGAGCACGCAGGCACCGGCGAGCTGGGTGTAACGGGAAACCAGCGCCAGCAGCCCGGCGGCGGCCTGGCCGGGGGTGGACATCTGGCCCTCGAAGGGGGCCCGGGCGTCGCTGAGCAGGTCCAGGGTCCGCCGGCGCTCCAGCACGTCGATGGGGGTGTCCGTGAGCGAGGCACGCATCAGGCGCCGCACGCAGTACCCGTCCACCCTGCGGGTGACGATCTCCCCGGTGAACACCCGGAACGGCGCGACGAGCTGCTGCACGACGAACGAGACGACGGAAACCAGCAGCGCGAGGGTCAGCACGCCCCAGCCACCGCCGTCCACGGCCTGCGGCAACCGGTGGAGCAGCGTACTCATCGCGACGATGAAGCCGAGCGGCAACAGCCCCAGGAGGACGTTCACCAGGGCCGACGCCACCAGGGGCCCGGTGCCCGCGTGCGGCAGCAGCCGGAGGATCCCGAGCCAGCGCTCCACGCGTGCGCGCAGGGAGCTTCCGGGGGCGATGCGTGTCGGAACGGTCATGTTTCCCCCGGCTCTGTTCCGGACCGATGGAACGAGATCCCCACGAGCCCCGAAAAGACACGGCAGGACGATTTCGACGCGCATGACCATACCCGCACGGTGACCCGTTCACCGTGTTCAACCCTCCTGAACTCTTCTTTCTGGACACGGTTTTGGAGCATTGTTATGTTCGGGCTTCCCCGCCAAGGCCCAGCCACGCGATGTTTCGACGTCCTCCGTGAACTCCTCGCGCACGCCGCCGCGGACGAGCACGGATTTCCGGCGCAGCGCGTCATTTCCATCGACCGAGCAGCAACAGAGCGGGGAAACGGTGAATCACCCCTTCGATGTCTATGCGACGGCGACAACCGCGCGCCCCGGCGAGGCGCACAATGCCACCACGCTCGGAGAAGTGGCCAAGAACGCGGAGAAATGCGGTTTCACCGGGCTGCTGTCCTTCTACAACAACCGGGACCTCAACCCCTGGCAGGTCGCCTCGGCCGTGCTGGAGCGCACCGGCCGGCTGGTGCCGCTGGTCGCCGTGCAGCCGTACGCGGCGCCCCCGTTCACGGTCGCGCAGATGATCCATTCCCTGACGTCGCTGTACGGCCGCCGGGTCGACCTGAACCTGATCACCGGCGCCTCCGCGGCCGAGCTGGCCCAGGCCGGCGACCCCCTGGGGCACGACGAACGGTACGAGCGCGCGGAGGAGTTCATCACCGTGGTCCGGGCGCTGCTGGGCTCGGCGGAGCCGCTGCGCCACGAGGGCAGGCACTACCGGTACGCGGGCCTGCGCACCCACGCCCCGCTCGACGCGTCACTGATGCCGCGCGTCTTCGTCGCCGGCTCGTCGGAACAGGCACTGACCACCGCCCGCGCCGTCGCGGACGTCGCCGTCACCCACCCGGAGCCCGTGGAGCGGTTCGCCCGGGACTACGCCGCCGCGCTCGCGGGCGGCCCCCGTCTCGCCGTCCGGGTCGAGCTGATCACCCGCCCGACCGCGGACGAGGCGTGGGCGGCGGCCCGCAAGCGGTACGTCACCGACCGGGCGGCGCACATGAGGACCGCGATGCGCCGCGGTTCCGAGTCCGACTGGAGCCGCAGACTGGCCCATCTGGCCACCGACGGGGACGTGTACGACGGCGTGTACTGGACCGGCGGTTATCACAGCGGCAAGGGCTACGCGCCTCAACTGGTCGGGGACTACACGTCCGTGGCCCGCTATCTGTCCCGTTATCTCGACGCCGGAGCAAGCACGGTACTCCTCGGGAATCTCATGGAGGACGAGGAATTCGCTCATGCCGAGGCCACGTTCGCGGCTCTTTCCACGATGCTCCCCGCCGATCCACCGGGAGCCGCCCGGTGAATCACCGATGGCATCCCGGCGGAATGCCGGCACGCACGGTGTTCAACGGCCCGTTCCGAGCAGTTGAACGCCCTTTCCCGACGGAAGGTCGAACAAGGAGCGTCTTGCTGTCTTCCACCGAGTCTTTCGCGGACGTTGCCGCGCGATCCCTGAATTTCACCTGTGGGAGGTGACATGTCCTACGCCCCCGAGCCGTCCCCGGCGGCCGGCCCCGCGTTCCTCCATGACCTGCTGGACGCGGCCGCGCACCGGTGGCCCCGTGCGAACGCCCTCGCGGACACCGCCGGCCGGTGGACCTACGCGCAGCTGCGCGAGGCCGGCCTGCGGGCCGCCGCCTGGCTGCGCGACCGGGGAATCCGCCGTGGTGACCGCGTCCTCACCCAGCTGCCCAACTGCAGGGAGCTGGCGGCGCTGCTGTACGGCACGTCACGGCTCGGCGCCGTGCTCGTGCCGGTCAACCCGCAGATGAAGCCGTTCCACCTCACCACCGTCCTGCGGGACGCCGACCCGGCGCTGGTGATCGGCGACGCGCGCACGGCCGGAGCGCTGCGGGAGGTGACACCCGCACCGGTCGTCGAGCTGGACGAGGCACGGCAGGAGATCCGGGCGGCCGCACCGGTCGTCGGCCGGGCCGCCTCCGTCACCGGTCACGACGCGGCCCTGCTCATCTACACCTCGGGCAGCACCTCGGCGCCCAAGGCCGTCGTCTGCCCGCATCGCCAGATCCTCTTCGCCGTACGGGCGATCGACCAGGTGCTGCGGTACCGCCCGGACGACGTGGTGTTCCTGCGTCTGCCGATGTCCTTCGACTACGGCCTCCACCAGCTCTTTCTCGCCGCGCTCAACGGCGCTGCGGTACATCTGGCGGAGGAGGGCCACGATCTGACCCTGCTGCGACGGATCCGGGCGACGGGCGCCACCGTCGTGCCGCTGGTGCCGTCGCTGGCACAGCTGCTCACCCACCTCGCCGGGCGGGACCCGGCCGCCACCCGGGTCCGGCTGTTCACCAACACCGGCGCGGCCCTGACCGAGGCCCTCTGCCGGGACCTGCGCGCGGGTTTTCCCGGCGCCCGGATCGCGCTCATGTTCGGCACCACCGAGTGCAAGAGGGTGTCCGTCCTGGAACCCGACGGCGATCTGGCGAAGCCGGGCTCGGTCGGGCCCCCGATCCCCGGCACCGCCGTCGAGGTGACCGGGGAGGACGGCACGCCGCTCCCGCCGGGCGCGCACGGCGAGTTCGTCGTACGCGGCCCCCATGTCATGAGCGGCTACTGGGGCGCGCCGGAGCTGACCGCACACCGCTTCCGCAGGGACGAACGGACCGGCGAAGTGGTCCTGCACACCGGCGACTTCGGGCACATGGACGAGGACGGCCACCTGTACTTCTCCGGTCGTCGGGACGACATCGTCAAGCACCGGGGCACCCGGGTCAGCCTGCTGGAGATCGAGGCGGCGGCCCTGGACGTCCCGGGCGTACGGGCGGCGGCGGCCGTGTCCCTGCACGACCCGGCGGCGCTGGTCCTGTGCGCCGTCGCCGACCTGCCCTCGACGGAGCCGCTGGTCCAGGGGCTCGTGGAGCGGCTGGAGGCGGCGAAGCTGCCCGACCGCTGCGTGCTGCTGGAGCGGCTGCCGCTCACCCCCAACCAGAAGACCGACCGGAGAGGACTGGCGGAGATCGTGAGGAAGCAGCAGTGATGACCCCCAGCACACTGGTCGAGCGGTACGGCAGCCCTCTGTACGTCTACGACCTGGACGAGGCCGACAGGGCCGCCACCGCACTGCGCGCCCAGCTCCCGTCCGGCGCGACCCTGTTCTACTCGCTGAAGGCCAACCCGCACCCGGAGGTCGTACGGGCCCTGCGGATCGCGGGCTGCCGGGCCGAGATCAGCTCGGCGGGTGAACTGGGGGCCGCCCTGCTCGCCGGGCACGAGCCCGCGACGTGCCTCTACACGGGGCCGGGCAAGACGGACGCGGAGCTGGCCCACGCCCTGGAGCGCGGCGTCACCTTCTTCTCGGCGGAGTCGGTGACCGACCTGCGGCGCATCGCACGGGCCGCCCAGCGGCAGGCGGTGACCGCGCGCTGTCTGCTGCGCGTCAACGGCGGCGCCGGCACGGGCACGGCCGGGCTGCGGATGACCGGCACCGCCTCCCAGTTCGGGCTGGACCTGGACGCGGTGGACGAGTGGGCCCCGGCGGTCGCCGGGCTCCTGGCCGAGGGCCATGTGGAGCCCGTCGGTCTCCACATGTTCGCCATGACCAACGCCCGCGACGAGGACAGCCTGATCCAGGAGCTCCTCACCAACATCCGCACGGCCGCCCTGCTGCGCGACAAGCACGGCCTGCCCGTACGCGTCCTCGATCTGGGCGGCGGCTTCGCCCACCCGTACGCCGTCCCGGGCGACAGACCCCGCTACCCGAGACTGCGGGACGCGCTGGAGGGCGGGCTGGACGAACACTTCGCGGGCCGGCGGGACGGCGACATGGAGGTCGCGTTCGAGTCGGGCCGCCATCTCAGCGGCGCCTGCGGCCAGCTGCTGACCACGGTGACCGATGTGAAGGAGAGCAAGGGCCGCACCTTCGTCGTACTGGACGCCGGGGTGAACACGCTCGGCGGGCTGGCCGGGCTGCGCAGGCTGCCGCCCGTACGGGCCCAGGCGGTGCCCGCCGGTTCCGGGCAGCCCGGGAACGGCCGGGAGGAGCGGCGGGTCGCGCTCGTCGGACCGCTGTGCACGCCCAGCGACACCCTGGCGCACGACACCGCGCTGCCCCTCCCCTCACCCGACGATCTCCTCGCCATCCCCAACACCGGTGCGTACGGGCTGAGCGCCGGCCTCATCGGCTTCCTGTCCCGGCCCGCCCCCGGCGAGGTCGCCCTGCGCGGCGGTGACGTCGTGTCCGCGACCCGCCTCGACCTGCGGCGCGGGCCGGTCGAGGTGCCACGGGCACGGCCGGTGGACGCGGCGGAGCGGGCTCGCGCGGTGCTGCCCGTACTGGCCGAGCACGCCCGCCGGGTGGACGCCGAGGCCCGCTTCCCCTCCGAATCGCTGGCGGCGCTGCGCGGCAGCGGACTGATGGGCCTGCTGGTCCCGGCCCGTTACGGCGGCCTCGGCGGCGGACTGGCCGAGCTGGCCGAGGTCGCGCAGATCCTTGCCTCGGGCTGTCTGTCCAGCGCGATGATCTGGGCGATGCACTGCCAGCAGACCGACGCGGTGGTGCGGTTCGGCACGGAGGAGCTGCGGGCGGAGCTGCTGCCCCGGATCGCCGCCGGGACGGTGTACCTCGGCTCCATCACGTCCGAGAAGCAGACCGGCGGCCATCTGCTGACCAGCGCGGCGCCGCTGCGGGAGGACGGGGACGGCCTGCTGGTGGAGCGGGACGCGCCCATCGTCACGGGCGGCGCCGTGGCCGACGGCTTCCTGATGACCATGCGCGACGCGCCCGACGCCCCGGCGCGCGCGGTCACTCTCGTCTATGCGGACCGCGACCGGCTGGACGTGGAGGTCAGCGGCGACTGGAACCCGCTGGGCATGCGCGGCACGCACAGTGTCGCCCTGCGGCTGAAGGGCACGGTGCCCGCCCACAGCGTCGTCGGCGAGCGGGGCGCCTTCTCCCGCGTCGCCGTCGGTGCCTTCATCCCGCTCGGGCACATCGGCTGGGCGGCCTGCTGGCTGGGCGCGGCCCGGCAGGCGCTGTCCGAACTGCTCACGGTGTTCCGCTCGCCCGGGCGCCCCTCGTCCACCGACCTCACGTCGGACCTGGTGGCCGAGCGGCTCGCCCGGATCCGTATCGACCTGGAGACCGTCAGCGCCTATCTGCGCCAGTGCGTGGAGGAGGTCTCGCGCCGCCGTGCCGAGGGCGACGGCCTGACGGGCACGTCGGTGCAGATCCACCTCAACACACTGAAGGTGCTGGCGTCGGAGCTGACGTACCGGGCGGCCGACCAGTGCGTGGCCCTGGCCGGGCTCGGTCTCGGCTACCGGACCGACTCCCCCGTGCCGCTGGAGCGTCATCTGCGCGACCTGCGTTCGGCGGCCCTGAACTACTCCAACGACCGGCTGCTGACCGCCACGGGCACCCTCTGTCTCGTGGACCGCGCGGTCGGCCTCATCGGCAGCGCGCCGCGTCCCGCGCCGGCGCCACACTCCTGACAAGCAGAGCGGAGACACATCGTGCGAACCGAGTGGGACTCGCAGTTCGAGAAGGTGCTGAGGGAGCACCTGCCGTTGCTGGACGCCGACCACACGCTGAGCCCCGACGCGGCGCTGTCCGGGCTCGGCCTGGACTCGCTGGCGTCGGTGCAGCTCCTGGTGAGCCTGGAGGAGGCGTTCGAGGTGGCCATCCCCGACGAGATGCTGACACCCGAGAACTTCGCGACCCCCGGCTCCCTGTGGACGGCTGTGGAGTCGCTGCGGGAGCGGCGGTGACGGGCGCGCCCGCGGTCCTGGTGCGGGAGGTGCGGGTGCCCGTCGCCGGGCGGCGCGCCGGCCGTGCGCCGCTGACGTGGGCGCAGCGCGTGCAGTGGAACGACACGAAGTGGATGGAGCCGTACGACCACTACTTCAACGCGGCCCGGAGGCTGGCCGTCCCGCCCGGCCGGGAGCTGTCCGACGTCACCGGCCTGCTCGCCGCCGTGGCGGCCCGGCACGAGAGCCTGCGCACCCGCTACCCGACCGACGGCGACGGCAGCCCGTACCAGGAGGTCTCCACGGCCGACGAGCTCGTGCTGGAGGTCTGCCGGACGGACGGCGCCGGAGTGGACGAGGCCGCCGACTGGCTGCAGGCGCGTCTGCGGGCCCGTCGGTTCGAGCTGTCCGAGGAGCCGCCGCTGCGGGCGGCGGTCCTGGAGCACGAGGGCACGCCCCGGTATCTGCTGGTCGTCGTCTCCCACGTCACGATGGACTTCTCCGGACTGGAACTGCTCACCGGCGAGCTGAGGGAACTGCTGAGCGGCCGCACCACCCCGTCCGCGCTCCCGCCGGTCGAGCGGCAGATGCTCGACCAGGCCGAGGCCGAGGCGGCGCCGGCCGGCCGACGCCGCTCGGAGGCCGCGCTCGGCCACTGGGAGCGGGTGCTGCGGGACGCCCCGGTCACCGTGTTCGACCCGCCGGGCCCGACGCCCCCGCCGCTGGACGGACCGGAGCGGTTCGGCCAGCTCGGCCTGGTCTCCCCCGCGCTCACCCTGGCGACGCGCGCCCTGGCGCAGCGGCTCGGGGTGAGCGGCACCACCGTGGTGATGGCCGCGGTCAACGTCGTGCTGTGCCGTCTCACCGGGCGCGCCCGGGTGCCCCTGAAGCTCATCGCGTCCAACCGGGGCCTGACCGAACTGAAGGACCTCGTGGGCATCGCGCTCGGCAGCTGTGTGACGCTGGTGCACACCGAGGAGCGGACGTTCCCCGAGGTCGTACGGGACACCGGCCGGGCGGCGCTCCAGGCGTACCGGAGGTCCCAGTGCGACCCGGTGGCGCTGGACGAGCTGCGGTCGAAGGTGAGCGCCGAGCGGGGCGTGGACCGTGTCGGGCTGCCCTGCGGTTTCAACGACCTGCGCCCCGCCCGGCCCGCGCCCGGGGACGGTGGGGCGACGGCCGACGCGGTCCGCGCCCTGCTGCCCCGCACGGAGGTGACGTGGGACGGGAACCGGCCCCGGCAGGAAGTCACGCTCTGGTACTGGGTGGAGGACGTGGACGGCGTCGACGTGCACCACGCCCTGGTCGACCTGTGGTACCTGCCGCGGGCACGGACGGAGGAGCTGCTGCGGGGAGTCGAGGACGTGATCGTCTCGGCGGCCGTGGCGGGGCCCTCCGCGGGCTGACGCGCGCGGAGGACGGGAACCGTCGGACAGGCCCTACGGCAGGCGCACGCCGGGGAAGGCGCCCGGCAGTACGCCGTGGACCTCGTCCAGCCTCTCCAGGACCACATGCGCGTCGCCGAGTTCGGCGGCCGTGTGCGTGGTGGTGACGGCGACCACGAACATGCCCGCGCCGCGGCCCGCCGCCACACCCGCCGGGGCGTCCTCCACGACGACGCAGCGCGCCGGGTCGGCGCGGAGGGCGGAGGCCGCCGCGAGATAGCCCTCCGGGTGCGGCTTGCCCTGTTCGACGTGGTCGGCGGCGACCAGCACCTTCGGCACGGGCAGCCCCGCGTCGCGCAGCCGCCCGGCCATCAGGGCGCTCGGGCCGGACGTCACCGCCGCCCACCGGTCGTCGGCGAGACCGCCGAGCAGGGCGGGCGCGCCGGGCACGGGACGGACCAGGCCGCCCCGTTCCTCCTCCAGGCGCGGGATGCGCGCGAGCACGGCAGGCACGTCCTCGGGGCGGAAGAACATCGGCACGACGTCGGCGTCCCGCCTCCCGTGGCAGACGGCGAGGATCGCCTCGGGGTCGGCGCCGAACTCGTCCGCCACCTGCCGCCACACGTCGGTGATGAGCTCCCGGGAGTCGACCAGGGTGCCGTCGATGTCGAAGAGGAAACTCAGCCCGGCCGGGCGCCGGGCACCGGCGGCCATCAGGCCCCCGAGGCGGCCGCGCACAGCGACCGGTACGTCGGCTCCACCCCGGCGGGGTCCTTGAACAGCGCGGACGCCACGATCAGCCGGTCGGCCCCGGCGTCCCGCAGCAGCGCCACCCGCTCCGCCGTCACCCCGCCGTCCGCCGCGATCCGGATGTGCCCCAGACCCCGGGCGTCGAGGTCCGCGCGCAGCCGCCGGATCTTCCCCACCGTGTAGTCCAGGAAGTCGCTGGTGCCGGGGTTCACCGCCATCACCACGACCTGCTCCACGAGGTGGGCGACCTCCTCGACGGCCGACACCGGTGTGCCGGGGTTCAGCACGACCCCGGCGGCGACACCACTGCTCTCCAGGTCCCGCAGCAGCCGCGCGATGTGCGGGGTGCTCTCGGCGTGCACCGACACGAGGTCGACGCCCGCCCGTGTCAGCCCGTCCAGGTGCTCCTGCGGCCGTTCCACCTGGAGGTGCACGTCCAGTCTGCGCCCGAACGCCTTGCGGACGGACTGCACCGCCTTCAGCCCGAAGCTGATGTCCGGCACGAAGCACCCGTCCATGACGTCGAGATGCATCAGCTCCGCGTCCGTACGGGCGACGTCGGCCACGGCCCGCCCGTACTCCAGGGGGTCGGCGCCGAACAGGCCCGGCACGATGGCGGCGCGTCGCCCGGCCGTCGATCCGCTGTCCATGGTGGTCTCCTCGTCTCGTCTTCTCGTCTTCTCGGTCAGCCGGTGATCGACCGCAGCGTCCCGGCCACGAGGTCGACGTCGTCGTGGTCCATGTCGGGCCGCAGCGGCAGGCACAGCGCGTTGCGGGCGAGGAAGTCCGCGTGCGGGAAGGCGTCCGCGGCGAAGGCGTACGGCGCGAACGCGGGCTGCCCCGGGATCGGCACCGGATAGCGCACCACCGCGTCGACGCCTGCCTCCCGCAGTGCCGCCAGGGTCCTGTCCCGTTCCGGCACGACCGTCTGGAACATGTGGAAGACGTGCGCGGTGCTGGCCGCGGGGACGGTGACGGCGCTCCCCTCGAGGGCCGCGGTGTACCGCTCGGCGAGCGCCCGGCGGGACCGGTTCCACGCGTCGAGCCGGGGCAACTTGTGGCTGAGGACCAGCGCCTGCACGGAGTCCATCCGGCTGCTGTAGCCCAGCTCCACGTGATCGTTCTGGCCCTGCTGGCCGAGGCCGCGCAGCCGCCGCAGCCGCTCCGCCAGTGCCGCGTCCCCGGTCACGGCGGCGCCGCAGTCGCCGGCGGCGGCGAGGTTCTTCGACGGGTGGAAGCTGAAGCAGCCGATGTCGCCGAAGGTGCCGACGGGCCTGCCGCGCCGGCGCGCGCCGACGGCCTGCGCGCAGTCCTCCACGAGTGCGAGGCCGTGCTTCCCGGTGAACGCCGTGATCCGGTCCATGTCGAGGACCTCGCCGAACATGTGCACCGCGACGACCGCCCTGGTGCGGGGTGTGACCGCCGCCTCCAGGAGGTCCAGGTCCATCATGTAGTCGGTGTCCGTGCAGTCCACCAGGACGGGCGTCGCGCCGACCCGGGCGATGGCGAGCACCGTCGAGTGGAAGGTGTTGGCGACCGTGACGACCTCGTCGCCGGGGCCGATGCCCAGCGCGTGCAGGGCCAGGATCAGCGCGTCCGTACCGGAGTTGAGGCCGACGGCGTGCCGGGCCTCGCAGTAGTCGGCGAAGGCGCGCTCGAACTGCTCGACCGGCTTGCCGAGGATGTAGTCACCGGACAGCATCAGGTCGGTGATGCTCCGGGTGAGGCCGTCGACGTCGTCGAACTGCGCCGGGTATCCGTAGCGCGGGACCAGCATGATTGCACCTCTCGGGCTTCCAGGGGGGACAGGCTCAGCAGCCCGGGGGCAGGGCGGCGACGGTCGTGGTGAGATCCGCCTCCCGGCTGCCGCCCGGCGGCAGCGCCGGGTCGATCAGCACCTTCAGGTGCTCGCCGGGCAGCCGGGCCCCGGGCCGGTCGGCCGCCATGGAGCGCAGGACCGGGCCGGCGTCGGCGAGTGCGATCACATGGCTGAGCACCGGTCCGAAGCGCCGCGGGTGGGTGGTCAGCAGCTCCTGGGCGCGCAGCAGATGCCGGGCGGAGGTGCCGCGGTGGCCCGTGAGCCGCACCCGCTTGCCGGACGGCAGCACCACCGGCACCACCGTCCCGGGATCGGGCGTGCCGCACACGTTGGCCCGGCGCACCGAGTTGAGCTCCAGCTCCCCGGTCAGCTCGTGCACCGTCCCGGAGCCGAAGCCGCCGAACAGGTCGATCACCGCGTTCTCGCGCACGGTGTGCAGGGCCTCGCCCAGGGCGCGTCCGGCGGCCTCCCTCGGCAGGCACACGAACGCGGCCCCCGCGCCGGGGGCGGGCGGCCCGGTGCCGAGGACGGCCGTGTCCAGTACCTCGCGGCCGCGCAGGTAGGCCAGCCGCTCGGCGCGCGGGTGCACCAGCGTGACCGGTGTGCCGCGCAACTCCGCGACCAGCGCGGTCAGTACGGCCGTGGTGCCGCTGCCCCAGACGACGGCGGACCCGGGCGGGCCGCCGGAGTCCGCCACCAGGTCCCAGCCGTACAGGACGGCGCCCAGGGGCTCCGTGAGGGCGGACAGGTCGGCGGGCAGGTCGGGGCGGGCCGGCACCAGGTTCCGCCGCACCGTCTCGGCGGGACCACCGGCCGGGTACCACCGGCGCAGCAGGCCGTCGTAGGAGTGGCCGAGGATGCTGTCCTGGTCGTGCGGGTCCACCGGGTTGGGGATGCCGCGCACGAGTCCGCCGCTCCCGGCGCGGTACTCGACGAGGCCCTCGTGTCCGAGGACCGCCGCCGCGTCGGGGCGTACGCCGCGCTGGATCTGGAGGTCAGTGCCGCAGATCCCGGCCCGCAGGACGCGCAGGGCGCCGTCGGCGGTGGGCAGTTCGTCGTGCTCCAGGTGCGGGCCGCGTCCGTCGGTGGTGCGCCGCCAGGTCGGGTTGCGGACCGCGCCCGCGGGGACCGTCATACCGCCGCCTCCGGCTCGTCCAGCAGCCGGAGCAGCAGTTCCGTGGAACGCGTCAGCTCGGGCAGGGTCAGATCACCGGCGAACACGCACTTGCCGAGGCCGTTGGGCAGCGGGATGTTCTGCTCCCCGCCCCGGTGGCGGGTGGACTCGGCCAGCGCGTTCCAGAGGAGGCCGGGCTCGCACACCCGGTGCCGTACCGGCAGCCCGGCCGCGCGCAGCAGCGCCAGGGTGCGCAGCGCGTCGGCGGGCGTCAGCAGGCCCCGGTCCACGGCCAGCGCGCAGGACAACGCGATGTCGACGGACACCGCCTCGCCGTGCAGGAGTTCCGGCTGGGCGACCATCTCGACGGCCGGGCTGAAGGTGTGCCCGAAGTCGACGGCCCGGCACAGCTCGTGCTCCCACAGGTTGGGCTCCAGCTCCTCCAGCATGCCGTCGATGGCACGGTGCATCACCCGCCGCCCCCGCTCACCGGCAAGCCGGGTCCGTACGAGGTCGGCCGTGTGCCCTTCGAGCAGGTCGAAGAGGGTGGCGTCCTTGATCACCGCCATCTTGACGATCTCGGCCATGCCGTTGCCGATGTGGCGCTCGTCCAGGGTGCGCAGGAGGCCGCGGTCCAGGAGCGTGTCCGTGGCCGGGTGGTAGGTGCCGAGCCGGTTCTTGTGGCCCTGGAAGTTGACGGCGGTCTTGGCGCCCACGGCCGCGTCGACCAGGCCGATGAGCGTGGTCGGCACCCGCACGTACGGGGTGCCGCGCCGGTAGAGGCTGGCGGCGAGGCCCACCATGTCCGTCAGCACGCCCCCGCCGACGGCCACGATCGGGTCCCGGCGTGCCAGCCGGGCGGCGTCGGCCGCCCGTGCGATCTTCTCGACGGCCGCGAGCGTCTTGCGGCTCTCCCCGCCGGTCAGGCGCAGGACGTGGGGGGTGACACGGTGGCCGAGGAAGTAGGCGAGGACCGCGTGCCCGTGGTGGGTGAAGACGTTCTCGTCCATGACGACGAGCCGGCTCGCCCCGGGCTCCAGCCGTGCGGCCCGCGCCAGGGCCCCGTTGCCGGGTGCGAGCACGTCCGGCACGTCGGTCACCCGGTACACGAGGTCCTGCCGGGCCCGTACCGTCCAATCCCCGTGACTCATGCCGGCCGCACCCTCCCGTCGGAAATTCCCCTCGCGTGGAATCCGGCTCCACGCAGCGCGTTCAGGCCGTCGGAGCGGCCCCGCACGATCCGTCCGGCGAAGTACGCCGGGTCCCGGTCCGACATCCCGTACAGTCCGAGCCGGTCCAAGTGGCCCAGGAGGCTCGCCAGATAGGCGTCGCCGAGGCTGTCGACCACCCCGCCGGTGAGCACGGTGCGCTCGACCTCGGGGTTCAGGCACGCCTGCGTCAGCAGGACGCGGGCCAGCGGTTCCGTCACGGCGTCCAGCACCCGCAGCGCCCCGGGGTGCCCGGACGCGACCGCGCCGGAGAACGCCGCGAGCACACCCGTGCGTTCCGCCACTTCCGTACCGCCCCACGCGTCGGCGGGCAGCCGGTGCAGCAGCTGCTCGATGCCTCGGCCCGAGGAGTACGAGCTGACGTGGTCGTCCGCCCCGCAGTCGCAGGGCAGCGTCAGTGCCCGTCCCTCCCAGGCCAGTTGTGCGGGCAGATGCCCGATCTCCCCCTGGAGTCCGTACGTCCGGTCCACCGGGACGCGGCCCGTGGCGAGGTCGACGGTCCGGTAGGCGATGCCGGTGCTGACCGTCACCGCCGCCGCGCTGCCGCGCCGGCCCAGGCTGTCGTCCGCCAGCAGCGCGTACGCGAGGGCGGACACGTCGTTGATCACGGTCCAGCGCACGTCGGGCCGCCGGGCCGCCAGCTCGTCCGCGGGCCGCCACGAGGTCCGTACCGGCCCGAACAGCGGTGCCGCGCCGAAGACTTCACCGGTGCGGTGGTTCATGGCCGCGCCCAGCGAGACCGCGCAGGTGTCGACCGGCTCGGGCCGGGCGTCCCGGATCTCGTCCGCGGTGCGCACCAGCCAGTCGACGATGCGGCGCTGGAGGTCGGCGGCGGTCCCGGGGCCGGTACGGCTGCCGGTCGCCGGGGCACGGCGCAGCCCGGTCACGGTGCCGTCGCCGGTGAGCACCCCGGCGCGGAACCAGGTGCCGCCGAGGTCGAACACCGCGACGGGTCGCTCGTCGGCGCGGGCCGCAGGGGCGGAGAAGCCGCTCACGCGTGGGCGCCGGCTGCCCGGACATCCAGCAGCAGCATGCCGTCGGAGCCGAGGAAGGACCGGGTCGCGAAGGTGTCGTCGGTCCCGGCTGCCAGCTTGGCCACGGCCTCCGTCTTGCCGGCGCCGGTGGCCAGGACGATGCGGGTGGCCGCGCCGCACAGGGCCGGCAGCGTCTGCGTCATCCGCAGCGCGCCGTCCGCGGTGGTGGTCAGTGTGACGCCGGAGGTGTCCCCCGGCTCGTAGCGGTCCGCGAACAGCGAGGCGAGATGTCCGTCCGGGCCCAACTGGAGCAGCACCAGGTCGGCGTGGCCCGAGGGCGTCAGCGACCGCAGCAGCCGCGCGTGGTCCCGGGCGGCGGAGGCCGGGTCGGGGGCACCGACGGGCATCGGGTGCCGCAGCTCCTCGGGGACCGACGCCGGGTCGAGCAGCGTTTCGCGGATCATCCGCCAGTTGGAGCCGGTCTCCGCCTCGGGCAGCACCCGGTCGTCGGTCTGCACCACATGCACGGAGTGCCACGGAACGTCCTGTGCCGAGAGCAGTTCGTAGGTGCGGACCGGGGTGTTTCCTCCGGTCAGGGCGATGACGCACACGCCGCGTGCCAGAACGGCTTCTCTCATGTTCCGCGCGATGGTTCGGGCCGCGTGCTCGGCGACCGATTCCGGGGTCGGGAACGTTTGTGACGGAAGAGAACTCAAGGGTGAACTCCCGGCGGGCTTCGTAACCGTCTCTCTGAATCGACCGAGACACTACTGACGGCGGCGCCGCTCGGCCACGGGCAGCATTTGAACACCGGGCGCCACTACAGTTCCGCCCGTGCCGACATCCCGCATCAGTCATGTCAATGCGTACCTTGACCGGCTCGGTATGCCGGAGAAGGTGCCCCCCACCTACGGAAATCTGCGGTTGCTGCACCGCGCGCACGTGGAGCGGATTCCTTACGAGACGCTGGACTTCCAGCTCGGAAGGGCCCCCGGCATCGTCCCGGTGGAGGCGTTCGAGCGCATCGCGCGGCAGGGCCGGGGAGGTTACTGCTTCCATCTGAACGGCGCCTTCTCGCTCCTGCTCGCGGAACTCGGCTATGAGGTCGCCATGCACCGCGTGGGCGTGCAGAAGGTGGACGAGGACACTCCGCCGGGAATCAACGCGAACCACATGGCGCTGACCGTGAGCGGACTGCCCGCGCCGGACTCACCGGACGGGAAATGGCTGGTGGACGTGGGCCTGGGTTTCGCCCTCCACGAACCCGTCCCGCTGCGAAAGGGATGGACACGGCAAGGCCCGTTCGGATACGAGCTGGGCCCTTCCGGATTCGAGCCGGACGCATGGCGGCTGGACCACCGGCCGGTACGCGGTTTCGCCGGCGCCGACATTTCCGCCCGGCCCGCCGGGATCGAGGACTTCGCCGGACAGCACGCTTTTCTCTCCACCGACCCGCACTCGGATTTCGTCCGGCTGGCGCGGGTGCAGCGCAGGGACGCGCACGGCACCGATCTGCTCCTCGGCTGCGTACTGACCCGGATCACCGAGAACGGCGACGAGCGCCACGAAGTGACGGACCGCGACGAGTGGTTCGGCGTACTGCGCGGCCTCTTCGGCCTCGCCCTGGACGACCTGGGCGAGGCGGACCGCACCCGGCTGTGGACCGTGGTGCGGTCGGGCCACGAGGCGTGGCGACGCACCGCCACCGGGGAGTGAGCCGGCCCGGGGGTTCGTGACCGACGGCGGACACGGCGGCGGCAGTCCGGCGGCGGCGGACACGGCGGTTGCGGTCCGGCGATGGCGGTCCGGCGGCGGCGGGGCCGCCCGGGCGGACACCCGTCGGAGCGCGGGACCCGTGCCGCGGGACTCATGACCGCCGGGCGCTCACCACCAGTCGCGGGGCGCGGCCCCTGCCCGGCGGCCGCCGAGCAGTTCGGCCGCCGCGACCGCGTTGACCAGTCCGGCCCCGTACGTCTTCACCACGGTCCTCCCGGCCGGCACGGGTGTGTCGCCGAAGCCCATGTCCACGACGACCGCCCCCGGCCGGTCGGCCACCAGGGCGGCGACCGTCTCCGTCTGCCACGGGTCCGCCGACTCGGCCCGCACCACGACGACGAGCGGCACCTCCCCGCCGGGCAGGACCTGCTCCCCGGCCGCCGTGCCGGGGGCGATCTCGCAGAAGCCGAGCAACCGGTCGAGGCGCCGCAGCGCACCGGTCAGCCCCCAGGGCACGGTGCCGCAGGAGATGCTGGGCTCGGGGCGCAGCTCGACCACGTACCAGGCGGCCGGCTCGGGCGGTTCGCCGCGCACCTCGACGGCGCGGCGGGCGGCGGCCGGCCCGATGCCGCTCAGGTCCTGCTCCGGCCTGCGGGGTGCGCCGGTCCACTCGCGCAGCCGGACCACCCGCTGTGCGGCCTCCTCCAGCCGGGACAGGGTGAGCGTGCCGTCCTTCAGCGCCCGGCGCGCGGCGTCGTGGATCTCCCGGCAGACGTCCTCTCCGTCCATGGGCCCGAGGATCATCAGGTCCACGCCCGCCTGCCAGGCCCGTACGGCGGCGCCGCCGAAGCCCAGCCCGGCCTGCGCGGCCTTCATGTCGAGGGCGTCGCTGACCACGACGCCGTCGAAGCCGAGTTCCTCGCGGAGGATGCCGGTGACGAACGTGCGGCTGAAGGTGGCCGCGACGTCGTCCACGCCTGCGACGAGGACGTGTCCGGTCATGACGGCCTGGACGCCCGCCTCGACGCAAGCCGCGAACGGGGGCAGGTCGCGGGCGCGGAACAGCTCCTCGGAGGCGTCCACCGACGGCAGTTCGTAGTGCGAGTCGACCCGGGTGGCCCCGATGCCGGGGAAGTGCTTGGCGGTCGCGGCGACCCCGTGGCGCTGGAGCCCGGTCACGAAGGCGCGGGAGTGGGCGGCGACGCGGGCCGGGTCGGAGTGGAAGGAGCGGGTGCCGAGCACCGGCATGTCGAAGCCGGGGCAGACGTCGACGCAGGGCGCGAGGTTCACCGTGACACCCAGGTCGATCAGGTCGGCGGCGATCGCCTGCGCGACCTGCCCGGTCAGCTCGACGTCGTCCACGACGCCGAGGGCCAGGTTGCCCGGGTAGTTGCTGCCCCGGTGGTACTCGGCGCGGGTGATGTCACCGCCCTCCTCGTCCAGGGCGACGACCATGTCCGGGTGCCGGGCCCGCAGGGGCTCGGTGACGATCTCCCGTATCCGGCCGTCGAGCAGACCGAGGTTCGCGCCGTACAGGACGATGCCGGCGAGGCCGTCGTCCAGCTCCCGCAGGAGCCAGTCGGGTGGCCGTTTCCCGCCGTAGGCGGGCAGCAGACACGAATTGACCAGGGTCGACACGGTGTCCATGGAACTCCCCCTCAGCTGTGGTCGGCCTGGGTCCGGGCAACGGACGCGTGCCGGTGCGGCGCTTCGCCGCGCTGTTCCAGTTGTCGGGCGAACTCGCTCCAGGACTCGCTGCACGCCCGCGCGAGTCCGGCCACCGTCTCCGTGCAGTGGCTGGGCACCTCGCCGACGAAGGGCTGCCACTCCTTGGAGTCGATCATCTTGCCGCTGAGCCAGCGCAGCATCGTCCGCCCGTGACCGGTCAGGCGCAGCGACGGGTCGGAGACCAGGTTTCGCATCACCTTGGTCACGTCCCGCTGGGAGAGCCGCGGTTCGGGGGGCCGTACGGCGCCCGCGCCCGCGGCCGTGCCACTGTCCGTGCCGGTACCGGTGCCGGGCTCGGGCCGCATCGTGGAGGTGACGACCGTGACCTTGCCGGTCGCCTCGGCCGCGAGGGCTCCGCGCCGGCGCTGCTGCGGCGGCACCGGGTCCTCTCCACGCAGGATGCGGGCCCGTACGTCGAAGGCGGTGCCCAGGGAGATACCGGCCTGCTTGGCGATGTGACGCAACGGTGTCTTCGGGTCCTGCCTGATGAGTTCGCCCGCCGACCGGCGTCCCTCCGCGCTGCTGAAGGGGCGGCGCTTGCCGTCCCGGCCGATCCTGACCGGCTCCGGCACCGCGGCGGGAGCGCCCTTGCGCAGGTCGCTGACGGTCGCGGCGGACAGGCCGGTCGCGGCGGCGACGGCCCGGTCGGACCACTGCGGGTGGGAGACGAGGATCCGCTCCGCCGCCGAGCGGCGCTCGGTCAGCGACAGGGGCAGACCGTGCGCGATGTTCAGCCGGACGGCCAGCAGGAACATGTCCTCCTCGTGGCCTTCGACGAACCGCGCCTCGATCTCCTCGTCACCGCGCAGCAGGGCGGCGCCGACGCGCTGGGTACCGTCGACCACCCGCATCGTGGCGCGGTGGACGACGATCGGCGGCAGCGAGGCGGCGTCGAGCTGGGCGAGGGCCTGTACGTGTTCCGGGTCCTGCGAGCGGATGCGGGGGGAGTCCGCGGAGCGCAGCGCGGCGAGGCTCACGGTCTCCACGGGCGGCCCCTCGGACCCGAGGGAGAGGACCGGCTCCGTCGCCACCGGCGACGCGCCGGTCGGTCCGCCGGCTCCCGACGGGCCATCGGCGTCCGGCAGTGCGCCGGGACATCGGCCGTGGCCGTCCGGTCCTCGCGGATGATCCGGTTCGGCGGGCCCGCGGAAACTGCCCTTGTCCATCTTCCGTGCAGGCATGCAGACCTCTCTCCACGGTTCTCCCGGTGGTGGTGCCCGCGCGGCACGTGCCCCGGCGCGACACCGCCGGGCCCGGCGGATCTTCGCGCTCCGTTCACACGTGCGGTGGCACCTGACACCGAGGCCATGGGATCGACTGGGATGTGGGCTGGACCGACCGCGTGGTGCGGAAGACGGGCGCTGCGGGGCGGCGCCGGGGAGGTCGGCGGTCGGAGGGTCGGGAGGATCGGACGGCATTGGTATAGACCAAATCCCACCCCAGATCAACTACCACTGTCAAGAGGTGACTTGATCGAGTTGAACAGCGCGTTCCTTCGCGACGACGACGTCCGTGCCGACGGTCTCAGGGCCGGAACGGCGCGAGGCAGCCCCGCGTCGCCGGGGCGTTCACCAGTCGGGCCACCAGTGCGGCGGCGTCCGCGGCCTGCCGGGCGGTCACCCCGGAGAACGCCAGCCGCACCGCGGGACCGGGTGCCCCGAAGGCACTGCCCGGCGAGACCCGCACGCCGTGCTCCGCGAACAGCGCGAGAGCCGCGTCCTCGTCGAGCCCGCGCAACCCCAGCAGCACCGCGACACCGCCCACGTCGTCCTGCTCGTACCAGCCCAGCGCGGAACGCACCGAGGCGACGAACACCTGCCGGGCCTCGACCGTCGGCTCGGCGCACTCCCGGACCAGCGCGTCCAGGTTGCGCGGTGTCAGGAACTCCGCCCAGGCCCGCTGCCACACCGTGGCCGGGCCCGTCAGCCGGACCCCCGGCGGATGCGCGGCCCCCTCGGGACCGACCACCCAGCCCAGCCGGGCACCGCCGCCGGCCAGCTTGCTCAGCGAGTGCACCGACCAGCCGCCCGGCACATCGGGTCCCGGCCCCGAGAACCACCGGTACACCCGGTTCACCATGACGTGGTGGCCCCGCCCGGCGAACCGGGACAGCTCATCCGCGTCCGCCGGCGCCAGGGTGCGCCCGTCCGGGTTGCGGCCCGGACTCGTCACCCACAGCGTCACCGGCTCCTCCAGCCCCCGCGCCTCCTCCGCCAGCTCGTGCCACGGCAACTGCCTCACCCGTGTCCCGGCCACGCCGAGGAGTCCGGGCAGCGGGGCGAAACCGGGGCGCTCGACCAGCACCCCTCGCGTCTCCCCGGCCCATCCGCCGGCGAAGGCCCGCACCCCGGCGGTGACCGAGGTCCGGTCCTCCGGTGCGCCGAGGTCACCGCACAGCCGGTCCAGGAGCCGCCGGTCACCGCCCGGCGCGGGCGGACCCCATGCGCCCCTGCTGTGCACGGCCGCCTCCTGCGCGGCGGCGAACCGGCCCACCAGCCGCTGCGGCCAGGGGCGCTGGGGCCCGGTCAGATCAGTCGCCGCGCCGGCCATCGCGCGTCCCGCCGAGCATGGCGCCCGGTATCCGGTACGACACGGTCGCCACGAACGGCTCACCGTCCATGTCGATGAACGTGCCCGCCTCCGTGTCGCGGCGGACCACGCCCCGGTCGGTCCGCAGCGCCGTGCGTCGCAGGACGTGCGGTCCTGGACGGGCGTCCAGGTGCCGGCCGCCCGGCAGTTCGCGGGCCAGGCCGAGCGGCACCAGCCGTACGCACGTCGTCATGTCGAACCGCTCCAGCGGCTCGGCCGCCCCGGGGTCCGTGTCCACGGCGAGCCGCAGTGGCTCCCGGTAGTAGCGGTAGGCGTCCACCGCGGTGCGCACCGCCGGGCCCAGCCCGCGCGGGCGGGCGGCCGCGAAGGCGTGCACGGTGGTGGCCCAGCAGCGGCGCCCCCAGTCCGGGCGGTCCAGCCGGGGCGCCGGCTCCAGGCCGGACGCCGGCACCCCGACGGCGGCCAGGGCCTCCTCCTGCCGAGGCGTCAGGATCGAGCAGGCGCGCAGCTTCTCGACCACGAAGCCGAAGAAATGCGTCAGTCCGGCTCCCTCCAGCAGGCCGCGGAAGACGGCCCGGTCGAACCGCTCCAGGGACAGCGCGCACAGCAGGTCGTTGGTGTCCTTGACGGTCACGAAGTGGTCGCCGGCGGCGTTGTTCACGCCACTGGCGAGGGTGTGCTCGATGTCCATCGTGTGCAGCCCCGCGCTGTCCGGGAAGGACAGCGAGCGGTCCAGGCCCAGCCGGGAGCTGTGCCGCACCGAGTAGTCACCGAAGTGCACGTCCACGTTGATGAGGTCGTCCGCGGCGGGCGCGAGCAGGTTGATCTGCCCGTACAGGAGCCGGGCCCGGGCGTCGTACTTCAGCCACGGCACCTCGCCCGGGTTGACCGTGTAACCGTCCTCCTCGCGCAGCGCCCCGGCGAGCAGCGCCGCCTGGGCCCGGTCGGCCACATACAGGTCGAGGTCGCCGAAGTCCCGGAACTGCGGCTCGGCGTAGACCTTGCGCGCGCCGAGCCCCTTGAAGGCGAGCACGGTCACGCCGTGCTTCGCGGCAAGGGCGTCGACGCGCGCCAGGTTGTCCTCCAGCACCGCGTGCATGTGCCGGATCCGGGCCGCCCGGGGTTCGAGCAGCGAGAGGACCCGTTCCACGGCGGCGTGGTTGCGGTACGGCGTGAGCCGGGACACCACCAGGCTGCGGCAGCGCTGGCGCCCCAGGATGTCAGCGGCCTCGTCCGCCCCGAGGAGCTGGACGGCCGCGATGCTCTGCTCCACGGTGTGGCGCGGCTGAAGACTGCACAGGCTGAGCAGCTCTCTCACACGGTCCCCCGCCAGGGGACGGGCACGCAGTACGTTCACGGGAACCTCTCCGGTCGGCGCTGTCTCGCCTACAAGTGGCCTGGTACGGCTGTCAGTCGGCGCGGAGCAGTGCGCCGGCCGGTCCCTCGGCGGGGTCCAGCACGGCGGCGGCGATCCGCAGTTTCGGGTTCAGGGCGGCCCAGATCTCGTCGAGCAGGCCGTCGGGGTGCTCCGCGGTGACCCCGCACTCCACGTACGGGGCGGCCGTCGCGACGCTGTCGCCGTCGGAGTCGTACGTGGTCAGCAGCACCGCGTCGCCGGGCGCGAGGTCGCGCACGGTCAGCGTCATCACGTCCGCCGCGTCCCGGCCGCCGCCCCGGCTGCGGCGGGCCGCGCCCAGCACGCCCACGCGCCCGCCGTCCCGGCTCACCAGGGCGGTGATCCGGGAGGTGAGGATCGGCGGGTCCGGCTCGTACTCCAGGTCGCCGAGGGCGAGTTGGGCCGGCGCTCCGGCCCGTACCCGGTCGGCGACCTGGGTGACCTGCTCGCCGTTGCCGACGACGAGCCAGTCGCCGGCGTTCTCGGCGGCCGTGTAGTGCCGCAGCGGGTCGTGGCCGGCCGCGGCGGACGGGGCGACGACGAGGTCGTCACCGGTGATGTGCAGGGTGCGCTCACGCGAGGCGGGGCTGCGCCCGGTGAGGAAGTACGCGACGACGTGGGCGCCGGAGCGGACACGGGCGTACAGGACCCCCCGGCCGGGATAGCGGTTGCCGGAGAGGTGCGTCGACAGTTCGTTCATGGAAGGGGCGTCCTCGCTGTGCTGAAGTCGTTCAGGGTGAACAGGGCGGAGAGCCGCACGCCGAGCCCTTCGAGGCGTGCGGCCGCGCCGTCCTGTCGGTCGACGATCACCCAAGCGCCCACGATCTCGTGCCGCAACTCGCGCAGTCGGCGGACGCTGCGTTCCAGGCAGGCCCCGGTACCCGCGACGTCGTCGACCAGCGCGAAGCGGCTGCCCTCCGGGACGTGGGCGCTCAGGACGCCCGGCACGCCACGGGACTTCGGTTCGCGGCGCAGAGCGCGCACGGGCACGCTCCTGCCCCCGCGGTGCAGCGCGAGGGAGACGGCGGTGGCCAGCGAACTGCCCGCGACGGCCTCCCCCGCCACGCAGTCCACGTCCAGGCCCGCGATCCGCTCGGCCAGGGCGTCGGCCAGCGCGGACAGCACCGCCGGGTCGCCCAGCACCCGATGCCCGTCGAAGTAGTCGGCCAGCAGTTCCCCGTTCTCGCGCCGGCCGTCCACGAAGGGGCGCAGCGCCGTGACGGCCGCCGCCAGTCCCTCGGGCACCGCGGTGCTCACGGGGCGGTCCGCTCGCCGACCCACCGCAGCACGGTGTCCGCCGTCTCCTCGATGCCGGTGCGCGAGGTGTCGATGCCGCGCAGGTACCCGTCGGTCTCCAGGCTGCGGAACGCCTCGTACACCTTCTTCATGTGGACGGTGTCGATGGGCCGTTCGGCTTCCTCGGGACGCGTGCGGATACGGGCGACGGCGTGCTCCACCGGGCAGTGCACGAGCACGCTGAGGTCGGGGCGCGGCAGATGCCCGGCCGCCTCGGTGAACCACCCCTCGAACTCCTGACCGCGGGCGATGATGTTGGCCATCGTCGTGTACACGTACCGGTCGCAGACCACCGTGCCGCCCTGGCGCAGATGCGGCAGCATCACCGCCTGGACGTGGTGCAACCGGTCGCCGAGAGTCAGCAGGTACAGGGCGCGGTAGTGGTCGTCGAGGTCGCCGCCGGTCTCCGACAGCCCCGTGAACGCGTCGTGCGCGCGGACCGCCGGGGTCGGCTGGAACGTCGTCAGGACGTCGCGCCCGGCCGTCCGCAGGCGCTCGGACACCTGCGCGAGCAGGGTGCTCTTGCCGGCGCCGTCGGTGCCCTCGATGACCAGCAGGAACCCAGGACCCGGCAGCTCGCGCAGGGTCGGGAGACCCGGCACCCGGCGCCGGTGCTGCTCAGCACTCATGATCAACCGATCCCTTCCAGGACGCGTACGCCGTCGGCGTCGACCTCGATGGACAGCAGCGAACAGACGGGCACCCCGAGGCCGCCCTCCAGCCGGGCGCGCCCGCCGTTGCCGGGCTTCTCCACGACGACGGCGACCTGCGTCACCTTCGCGCCCCGCTCCCGCACCGCGTTGACCAGCGCCTCGACCGTGCCGCCGGTGGACAGTGTGTCGTCCACGATGCACACGTGGTCGCCGGGCTCGATCCCGTTGACGTAGAGGGCGCCGCGCTCGTACTCGCTGGCGAAGGCGTAGGGCGTGCCCGGGAAGTCGTACGGGTAGCGGCGGGCCATCGCGAGGGGGATGCCCGTCGTCAGGGAGACGGCCGTGGCGATGGGGGCGCCCTTCTCCTCCTCCACCAGGATCTTGTCGACGGAGCCCAGGTCCAGCTTGGTGCGCAGGTGCGACGCCACGTACCACAGCAGCTCGGGCCGCAGCGCGGGCAGCTGGTCGCACAGCTCGTTCACGGTCGTGAGATACCGGCCGGTGTCCACGACACCGGCGTTGCGGTAGACGTCCTGAAGCATCGGGGAGGTCAGCACCCTTCGTCGATGGTTGTCCGGATCTTCCGTACGTTCGGCTTGCCCGAGGCGGTACGCGGCAGCCGGGGCAGTACGCGCCACAGGCGGGGCACCAGGGACGCGCTCACCCGTTGCCGCATGTGGGCGCCCAGGCTCGCCGGGGTGACCTCTGCCGGGTCGGCCTCGACCACGGCCGCGACCCGCTCCCCGTGCTCGTCGTCGGGGACACCGACGACCACCACGTCGTGGACGCCGGGGTGTTCCATGAGCGCGCTCTCCACGCTGCGCGGCGACACCTTGGTGCCGGCCACGTTGATCAGGGACTTCACCCGCCCGGTGAGGTGCAGCAGCCCGTCCTCGTCGAGACGGCCGAGGTCGCCGGTGTCGACGGTGCCCCCTCCGCCGGGCACCCGTCCGCCGATCGGCACCAGGTCCCCGTCCGGGGTGAGGTAACGGCCGGGGCAGCCCTTGCGCCTGACGCACACGTGCCCCTCGGTGCCCGCCGGTACGGGCGTCCCGTCGTCGCGCACCACGACGACCTCGACACCGGGCAGCGGGCGGCCCACCGCGGTGGGCCGCTCGGCGGCGTGCGACAGGTTGACCGTGGCGATGCCGCCCTCCGACAGCCCGTACTCCTGCACCAGCGGCACGCCCGTCACGGCCCGCCAGGCGTCGGCGAGTTCGGCGTGCAGGGGCGCGCCGCCGGCCAGCGGGACCCGGATGTCCGACAGGGTGTCCTGCCGGGACCGCGCCGTGCGCAGCAGCGCGCGGAAGACGTACGGCGTGCCGCACAGCACGTGCGGTCGGTGCCGTGTCGCCAGCTCCGCCGCCTCCGCGACGTCGAACGCGGGCAGCACGAGCGTGGGCGCGCCGGTCACCAGCGCGGACAGGAAGAGCCCGCCCGCGAAGCTGTGCGCTGTCGGCGTCCCGCACAGCAGGGGTGTGCCGGGGGTCAGTCCGAGCCCTTCGGCCACCGACTCCGCCTCGTGCAGCAGGTTCTCCTCGCCCCGGGGCACACCGGAGGCCGTGCCCGTCGTACCGGACGTCAGATGGACGAGCGACGTCCGCCGCCACCAGGGCTCGCCGCGCATCTCGCGCGGGTGCACGGCGCAGCCGTCGTCGGTGACGAGCACCGTCGCCGCGTAACCGGCGGCCTGCCGTTCGACGGACGCGGCGGGGATGGCGCCGGGGAAGCACACGACGGTGAGCCCGTTGTGCCGCAGCGCCAGGAAGTCGACGAGCCACCGCACGTCGCCGCGCCGGTGCAGCACCGCCACCGGCACCGTGACGTCCCGGGCTCCGGGGAGGGCGGCGGCGCGGTCGCGTACGGCCGCGGCCAGCTCGCGCCAGGTGAGGGCCCGGCCCGGGTCGGCGACGGCGAGTGCGCCACCCCGCGCTCCCGCGTGTCCCAGCAGGTGCTCCACGAAGATGTCAGTCACGGCCACCCCACTCGTACCGGACCGCCACACCGGGGGCGTGGGCGGCGGTGGACAGGACGGTCAGGCCGCGCGGCCCGCCGTCGGCCAGCCGGGTGAGGGCCGCGACATGGGTGTCCAGGACGGCGGCGGCGCCCGCGTCGGCGTTCACCAGCCGGTACGGGCGGTCGCGCAGCGCCTCGCGGACGGCGGCCCGCTCCGGGGCGGGCAGGCCCGCGAGGTCGGCCCACACCTCCTCGGCCGGCTCGTCCCCGTCGAGTTCCGCGACCGCGCGCAGCACGGCCGGCGCGGTCAGGGCGCGGGACGTCGGCGCGAGCCGTCGGTGGCCGGTCACCCGCACGGCTCCGGGGCCGTCCCCGGCCGCCTCCACCAGCAGGACGGTGGCACGGGCGGGGACCGGCGCGTCGCCCTCCACGTGCCACAGCCGGTTCTCCGGCGCGTCGTACCCGGCGACCAGCAGCGCCGGACGGCGCCCGCTCGCGACCAGGCCGACGGCGGAGACCAGCGCCTCCGCACCGGCCGTGGGGCCCACATGGGTCTCGGTGCGGCCCCGCACCCGGTGCGCGGCCGCGCACTCGGCGACGGGGACGTTGAACGTGGAGCGCGCGAAGTCCAGCGGGTCCACGAAACGACCGCCCCGGCCGCGGATCGCCTCGTGCATCCGGGCGTGGTGCTCCTGGACACCGAAGGCCGTGCCGGTCAGCAGCCCGCCCTCGCGCACGACGGCCGAACGCCGCGGGCCCGCCGCGTCCAGGGCCACGCCGACCGCCCGGCTCAGCAGCCGCGAGACCCGGCCGGAGCGGGCGGCCCCCGGCGCGACGTCCGCTCCGGCCTCCGCTTCGCCGCCGGACCGGTCGAACGGGATCAGCCGTACGCCGTCACCGGCGTCGGCCCGTACGGCGAGCCGGACGGTCACCGGGCGCGCGTGCCTGGGCCCTGCGGGGGCCGCCGTGTCCGGTGCGTCGAGGAGCACGGTGCAGTTGGCGCCGCCGAAGCCGGAGGCGTGCACCAGGGCGGGCGAAGCCGGGACGTCCTCTGCCGGGGCCGTGTGCAACGGCAGCCCCGGAGTGGCCGGTCGGGCCTCGTCCACGCCCAGGACGGGCGGGAGGCGGCGCAGCCCGATCGCGGCGACGGCGGCGACGGCCGTGAACAGGCCGGCCGCGCCCTCGGTGTGACCGACGGCGCTCTTGGTCGCCGTGACCCGCAAGGTCTCCTCCCCGGCAGCCAGCACCTCGCTGACGGCCTCCGCCTCGGCGGTGTCGCTCGCGGCGGACGCGGTGCCGTGCGCGTGGTAGACCCGCACCTCGGCGGGTCTGCGGCCGCTGTCCGCGAGCGCGTCCCGCAGCGAGCGGGCGATGCCCTCGCCGGTCGGTGTGGTGATGTGCGCGGCGTCGCTGCTGCCGCCCCAGCCGGCCACCGAGGCCAGCGGGCGGGCGCCCCGCCGCCGCGCGTGCTCCGCCTCCTCCAGGACCAGGAAGGCCGCACCCTCGGCGAGGACGAACCCGGAGCGGCCCGCGGTGAACGGCCGCGTCTCCCCGGAGGTGAGCAGACGCATCGAGTGGAAGCCGGCGAAGACGACCTCCGTGAGGACGTCGACGGCACCCACCGCCATCATCGGCGCCTGACCGTCGCGGATGCGCTCGGTCGCCCAGGCGAGGGCGCCGGTGGAGGAGGCGCAGGCCGAGGAGACGGCGCAGTGCGGGCCGTCGAGCCCCCAGCGCTCGGCGAGCGCGAGACCGGGGCCCTCCTTCAGCAGCGCCGTCACGTCCACGTCCCGCCGCAGCGGGGGACGTGCCGGGTCCAGCGTCTCGTCGGGCAGGTGCCAGCCGGCGCTGGTCGAGGCAAGGGCCAGCCCGCAGCTCCGCTCCCCACCCCGCGCCACGCCCGCCTGGCGGAACGCCTCCGACAGGGCGGACTCCGCCAGTTCCAAAGGGAGTTCACGGCTGTCGGGGTCGGTGGCACGAGCGTGGTAGACACCCTTGATCCGGTAGCCGGCCACGTCGAAGCCCCGGGGTGGCTCGGCAGCCCGGCCGGTCCGCAGGCCCGCGACGAAGGCGTCGACCCCGTCGCCGAACGGCGAGACGCAGCCCATGCCCGTGACCACAACGTGCGCCATGCCGCTACCGCCTCACTTCGTGCTCTGGAGGCGGACGAGACCGGCCAGCTCCCCGACGGTGTGCACATCGCTCAGATCCGCGTCGTCGATCATCAGACCGAAGCGGTTCTCGATGTCCACCACGAGGGACAGCCGTTCCAGGGAGTCGATCCCCAGGTCGGCGATCTTCTCGTCCGGCTCCAGTTGGCGCCCGGCCAGCTCGGCGCTGTGCTTGTGGATCAGCTCGCACACGGCGGGGAAGACAGAATCGGTCATCACACCAATGACTCCAGAGGATCCAGAAGACGGCAGGGACGTTCCCACGCGTGCGCGGTCAGTGGAAGTCGGGGTCGACGCGCCCGATGTGGCGCAGCCCGAGCTTGGTCTGCCGGTCGGGCCCGAAGGTGTCGTAGAACATGCCGCTCTCGGGCTCGTAGATCCGGGCGTGCGGCTGACGTGAGGGGCCCCGGACGAACAGGGTGATGCACGCCTCGTCGTCGCTGGGGTTGATGACCTGGTGCGCCCGGCCCATGGGCAGCGAGTTCATCTGGCCCGCCTCCAGGGTGTGTTCCAGCAGCGGAACGACACGGCAGGTCCGCCGCTCCTCGTCCACGTCGGTGATCTCGAACTGGCGCTCCGTGTACGCGCCGCTCATGAGGACGGTGCTGCAGTCCCACTTGTGGGAGTGCACCTTCTCCAGGGCGCCACCGTTCTGGTTCTTCGACTTGAAGCGGTGCATCCGCACCCGGAATCGGTCCGCTTCGTCGATGTGCAGGAGGAATTTGTCCATGAGGATACGCGGATAGTTCATGTGCGGCGCGAGCGAACGGAAAAGATCCTCGTTCGCGATGATCTCCTCGGTCCGTTCCTCAAGGATGTGCCGGTGGTCGGACGCGGTTTTGAGAATCTCCTCCACGATCGGCGCCTGCGACTCCGCATACCGCTTGGAGTTCCAGTCGACCTCATTCTCCATGGATCGCACAAAGTCTCGCCACTGAATAACAATCCACCGCCTCTCGACATCTCGACTCTTGAGCGAACGCACAAACACCTGCACGCAGATGAGTGCGCTCCCGTTTACCGACCCGCAGAATCGCCAGACAGAAGATCACAGGGCCGGGGCACCCGCAAGGGCGTTCAACCCGGTGTTCAACTCCCCACCGGACGGTGACTTCACATTTCCCCGACGGCTTGACCACTCCCCCTTTCCGCAGCCTTCCTGAATAATTCCCGATCCGCCCACCGCCCCCGTGACACTCATCACAATCGGGCAACGGCCGGTGCGCTATCATCCGGCGGACTTCAACCCATCCCCCGGCGGGGGCCGGCGGCTCGGACGAGAATTCGGAGCAATAAGGGCGATGCAAGGGTTCGAAAAGTCCGGGGCGGCGCCGTGGAGCGTCCGAATCGGCGAGGCTCTCGGAACGGTGGGCCTTTCGCCGGGAGCGGTCGCGGAACTGGTCGCCCCGGAACTGGGCGGCGGACGGGCCTATCTGGTCGGCTCGCTGGCCGGCGGGCTGGGCAACCGGTCCAGCGACGTGGACATCCACGTCGTGGGCGAGACCGTCGAGCAGCACAGAGGACCCAAGCTGAACCGTCTCGACGGGGTACCGGTCGACATCGAGCACTTCCCGGCGAGCGCCCCGGCCGAACTGGCGCAGGGGCCCGGTGACGTCCCCGTGCTCCGCTTCGCCGCCGGGGACGTGGCGCTGCGCCTGCCGCTCGGCCGCAGCGAGCAGCGCCGGGCCGCCCGCTGGTTCCACGCCACGGGGCTGGACCCGGCGACCCCGCCGTTGTACGACGCGGCGCAGTCCGCGCGGGTGCAGGCGATGCTGGCCCGCGTCACCTTCGGCCGCCTGGCCGGACTGGCGTGCATGGCGAGCCTCGCGGAACAGGCCGGTCTCCCCGAGGGCACGCACCGTCATCTGTGGCGGCAGGCGGGCCGACAGCTCCTCGAACTGCGGTGCAGACTGGCGGGGGACGTGACGACCGGCGACAAGTGGCTGCCCGTACGGGCCCGGCGGCTGGGCCTGCCGGCCGCCCCGGTCGACGGCGAGGCGCAGCTCCACGCGGACCTGGCGAAGGCCGGTCTGCCGGGGTTCGACCCGCTCACCCTGGCCGCCGTACGGCCCGCGCGGGGCAGCGGGACGGTGTCCCTCGCCGGCCGGTCCTGGCTGGTGAACCGGCACGACCGGCTGCTCTCCGACGCGGTGAGCACCGAAGCTCCCGTCGCGGAGGCGGCCGGTGAACTGGGCGCGGCACGGCTGCTCGACGCCGTGGGGCGCGCCGAACTCGACCTGGTTGTAGAGGACGACGCCCTGCGGAAGGTGTTCGGAGCATGGATCACGGAGAAGTGACCCGGGACGGCCTGGACGTGACCTGGGTCACGTCGCACGGAGCCGCAGCGGCATGGCAGTACGCCCTGTCGGTGCAGGCCGCGCTGGACGACATGGAGGCGGCCTGCCTCGAGGAGGACTGGCAGGTGTGCGTCGAGTCCTGTGCGATGGCGCTGCGGGCGATCCTGCTCTGCCGCCGGCTGGCCCGCGGGCTCGACGGCCCGCTGGACGACATGGAGTTCCAGTACGTGCTGGCCACCGGCGCGGAGCCGGCGGCGGTGGCCTTGCGGGACCTGCCCTGGTCGGCGGACTCGGGCGAGCAGGAGGCCCGTACGGGCATGGCGGCGGTCGCGCGGCACGACGCCGCACTGCGCGCCGAGCTCCCCTTCGACGTCCCCGTGACCCGCACACCGGCCGGGGCCCGGCAGGCGATGCGCATCTCGGCGACCCTCGTCCAGTGGCGCCGCAGACGCTCCCTGCCGGAGGCCCGGTGGCGCCAGGACGGCCTCTGACACAGCGGGACCCGGGCCGGGCGCCGCTCGCCGGGCGCCCCGCTGGTCACTCCCGGGCGCGTACGAGGTCCTCCGGACCCCGGCGGGCCGCGAGCGGCGGGTCGCCGGCCGGGCCACTGCGCGCGCCCACCCCCGTGACCCCGCCGCTCACAGCGGCCAGGCGGTCAACGGATCGCCGGGGCCGTAGGCGGCGTCGAGCCCCGGGCAGTCGACTCCGCCGCGCGAGACCGCCACGACGGGAACGGGTTCGCCGGTGAGGGCGGCCCGGTGCCGGTGGAGGACCGCCAGGTCGTGCCGGTCGAAGGGCGACCGCTCCAGCCACTTGATGGAGCCGACGAGGAGCAGTTCCTTGGCGATGGGGGCGCGGTCCGCCCCGACGATGTCGATCTCGACGTCGTCGGTACGGGTCCAGCAGCCGCCCACCGCGGAGGCCGCGGGCAGCCCGTCATCGAAGCGGAACGTCCACCACAACGCTCCCACCTGCGGAGAGAGGCTCCTGAGAGATCCAGGCCCGCACAGAATCAGCACGGGCCGTGAAGGGTGCCGGCAACCTGGCCGACCGGCTGCTCGACGAGGTGCCGCACGAACTCGCCGACTTCCTGCTGCTGCCGCTGCTGGACGACGCCCGAGACCGGTTCACCACTACCGTCCGGCCGCGTGGCCGGGTACCGCCGGCCCGACTCACACAGGACCACGGTCCGCGCCTCGAACCCGGCGCGGCTCCAGAACCATCCGATTCCGCCATCACCAGGATGGAATCGGGCGCGATGTGGAGCGCGCGCTGCGACGGCGTGGTCACCCTCAGCCCCGCCGGGCGTCGTCGGCTGCGCATACTGCGCGAGGCCCGCAACCTCCTCGCCCACCGCGTCCCCCTCGACGACGACCGGCTCCGCCGCCTGGTCGAGGAACTGTGCCGGTGACGAAAGGCATCGCTCGGGAAAGTCCGGCCCAAGGCCGAAACGCCGCCCCTGGACGTCCCTTCCGATCACGGGGCAGCACCCCCGGCAGGCCCCACCGCCCGAGCGGTCAGTAGTGGTAACGAGCCGCGAGGATGACGATCTCTTTGTCCGTCACCAGGTAGACGAGGCGGTGCTCATCGTCGATCCGCCGCGACCAGGCCCCCGGCAAGTGATACTTCAGCGGCTCGGGCTTGCCGATCCCCGTGAAGGGGTCCCGCTTGACGTCCTCGACGAGCTTGTTGATCCGAGCAAGCATCTTGCGGTCGTTCTTGAGCCAGGACGTGTAGTCCTCCCAGCCCTGGTCCTCGAAGACGAGCCTCACGCAGCGCCCTCACGTGCCGCATCCGGCGAGTTGGGGTCAATCAGCTCCCGCTCGGACACGTCGATGTCGGCCAGGGCGTTCTCGTACGCCTTGAGCAGTCGGCGAGCGTTCGCCGGAGAGCGCAGGAGGTACGAGCCTTCGCGCAGCGCCGCATAATCCTCGGCCGAGACGAGCACTGCATTGCCGTGCTTGGAGACGATCTCGATGGCCTCGTGGTTGTCGTTGACCTTCTTGATCAGTGGAAAGAGAGCCTTGCGGGCTTCGCTCGCAGTTATGGACATGACCTGCCCCCTTTTCCGACGGTGGTACGGAATAACGTACCACTTTCACCGCTCACGGGCAGAGCAGACACCTGGCGAAGGATCAGATCCCAGCGCTGCCCCGGCACGGGAAACAGCAGGGGCCGGCCCCCCGGCGGGCCGGCCCCTGCCACCTCGGCACTTGACGAACCACCTAGCGGAAAGCGGCGGTCCGATCACACGTTGAAGCGGAACTCCACCACGTCCCCGTCCTGCATCACGTAGTCCTTGCCCTCCATGCGGGCCTTGCCCTTGGCGCGGGCCTCGGGGACCGAGCCGGTTTCGACCAGGTCGGCGAAGGAGACGACCTCGGCCTTGATGAAGCCCTTCTGGAAGTCGGTGTGGATGACACCGGCGGCCTCGGGGGCGGTGGCGCCCTTCTTGATGGTCCAGGCGCGGGATTCCTTCGGGCCGGCCGTCAGGTAGGTCTGCAGGCCGAGGGTGCGGAAGCCGACGTGGGCGAGGGTGGCGAGGCCGGGCTCGTCCTGGCCGACCGACTGGAGGAGCTCCAGCGCCTCGTCCTCGTCCAGCTCGGCGAGGTCCGCCTCCAGCTTGGCGTTGAGGAAGATCGCCTCGGCGGGGGCGACCAGGGCGCGCTGCTCGTTCTTGAAGTCCTCGTCGGTCAGCTCGTCCTCGTCGACGTTGAAGACGTAGAGGAAGGGCTTGGTGGTGAGGAGGTGCAGGTCGTGCAGGAGCTCGTTGCGCTCGGTGCCCTGGACGATGCCGTGCGCGAAGAGCGTGTCGCCCTTCTCCAGGATCTCCTTGGCCTCCTCGACCGCCTTGACCTTCGGCGCGATGTCCTTCTTGATCCGCGACTCCTTCTGCAGGCGCGGCAGGACCTTCTCGATGGTCTGGAGGTCGGCGAGGATCAGCTCGGTGTTGATCGTCTCGATGTCGTCCTTCGGCGAGACCTTGCCGTCGACGTGCACGACGTTCTCGTCCTTGAAGGCACGGATGACCTGGCAGATCGCGTCGGACTCGCGGATGTTCGCGAGGAACTTGTTGCCGAGGCCCTCGCCCTCCGACGCGCCGCGCACGATGCCCGCGATGTCGACGAAGTCGACCGTGGCCGGGAGGACGCGCTGGGAGCCGAAGATCTCGGCCAGCTTGGTCAGGCGGGGGTCGGGGACGCCGACGACGCCGACGTTCGGCTCGATCGTGGCGAACGGGTAGTTGGCCGCCAGCACGTCGTTCTTGGTCAGGGCGTTGAACAGGGTCGACTTGCCGACATTCGGCAGACCGACGATTCCGATCGTGAGCGACACGTTGCGACTTCCCGTACGTGAGGATGGGGACGAGGACCGGCCGACTGGGCTGCGTGGGCCGATCCACCAGTCTACGGCGTGCCCGCCCGCGGCCCGGCGACGTATCGAACGTCTGGCCAGGCTTCGATCCCCGGCGTGTCTGACGGGTTGTTCGGCACATAAAACGACCTACGTTGGTGCGGTGGAGCAACACAGGACACGACCCGCGCGGTACGGACGGTACGGACCACGACGTGACAGCCCGGCCGGGCCGCCGCTGCCTCCGCAGGCGGGGCGGGCGACGGGGGGCGGCGGGGGCGCCCGGCCCGCCCGTGTGCCGGAGGGCCGGCCCGCTTCTCCGCCCGCGGCCCGGCGGCTGCCCAACCCGCGGCTCACCGGGCTGGGCTCGGGCCTGTTCTGCGGGCTGGTGATGCTCGTACTCGGTCTGCTGACCGAGGCGCTGTTCGGGGCGTCGGGGACCGTGTACGGCGTGCTCTTCCTGCCGGTGTGCGTGCTGACCGCGCTGTGGATGCGCGAGGGGGACCTGTTCGTCGCGCCCGTCGTGGTGCCGATCGCCTTCGCCGTGGGGCTGGTTCCGCTCGCCGACGAAGGCGACGGCACCACCGACCGGCTGATGGGGATGGTGACGGGCCTCGCCACCCAGGCCGGGTGGCTCTACGGCGGGACGCTGGTCGCGGGTCTGATCGTGCTCGGCCGCAGGATGCGCCGGGTGCGCATGGTCAACCGGCGCACCGCGCGGAACCGTCCGCCCGGCCGTAGGTCCTAGGTACCCGTCGCCGCCCGCATCGCCGCGCCCACGATGCCCGCGTTGTTCTGCAGCTGGGCCGGGACGATCTTCGCCTTGATGCCCTGGATGTGGTCCAGGAACTTGTGGGACTTGCGGCTGACACCGCCGCCGATGACGAACAGCTCGGGCGAGAACAGCATCTCCACGTGGGCCAGGTACTTCTGCACCCGGTCCGCCCAGTCCTCCCAGGACAGGTCGTGGTCCTCCCTGGCCTTGCTGGAGGCCCGCTTCTCCGCCTCGTGGCCGTGCAGCTCCAGATGGCCCAGTTCGGTGTTGGGGACGAGGACGCCGTCCACGAAGAGGGCGCTGCCGATGCCGGTGCCGAAGGTCAGCAGGATCACCGTGCCCCGGTGGTGGCGTCCGGCGCCGAAGTGCATCTCGGCGACGCCGGCCGCGTCCGCGTCGTTCACCACCGTCACCGGCAGGCCGCCCAGACGGTCGCCGAGCAGCACGCGCGCGTCGGTGTCGATCCAGCTCTTGTCGACGTTGGCCGCCGTACGGATCGTGGTGCCGCCGGTGACGACGCCCGGGAAGGTGACCCCGACCGGTCCGGTCCAGCCGAAGTGGTCGACGACCTCCTTCACGCCGTCGGCCACCGCGTCCGGTGTGGCCGGGTGCGGGGTGAGGACCTTGCAGCGCTCCTGCGCCAGGTCCCCCTTGTCCAGGTCGACCGGGGCACCCTTGATCCCGGAACCGCCGATGTCCACACCGAAGATCTGCATGTCCCTACGTTACGACGTACGACGGACAGTCACGTGAGGCGCCCTCCGTGACCGTCACCGTCGCACCACCGTCACTTCGCGGAATCCGCACCGGTCCCCGTGCCCCCGCGCCCGGCCACCAGGGCGGCGGCCTCGTCGCGCAGATCGCGGCGGAGCTCCTTCGGCAGGGAGAAGATGATCGACTCCTCGGCCGCCTTGACGATCTCGACGTCCTCGAAGCCGCGTCCCGACAGCCACTCGAGCACCTGCTCGACGAGGATGTCCGGCACCGAGGCGCCCGAGGTGACGCCGACCGTGGTCACGCCCTCCAGCCAGGCCTCGTCGATCTCGTCGGCGAAGTCCACCAGGTACGCCGCGCGGGAGCCGGCCAGCTTGGCGACCTCCACCAGCCGCTTGGAGTTGGAGGAGTTGCGCGAGCCGACCACGATCACCAGCTCCGCCTCGGCGCCCATCTGCTTGACCGCGAGCTGGCGGTTCTGCGTGGCGTAGCAGATGTCGTCGCTGGGCGGGGAGATCAGCTGGGGGAACTTCTCCTTGAGGGCGTCGACGGTCTCCATGGTCTCGTCGACGGAGAGGGTGGTCTGGGAGAGCCAGACGACCTTGGACGGGTCGCGGACCTCGACCTTCTCCACGTCGCCCGGCCCGTCGACGAGCTGGATGTGGTCGGGGGCCTCGCCGGAGGTGCCGATGACCTCCTCGTGGCCCTCGTGGCCGATCAGGAGGATGTCGTAGTCGTCGTTCGCGAAGCGGACGGCTTCCTTGTGGACCTTGGTGACCAGCGGGCAGGTGGCGTCGATGGTGGCGAGCCGGCCGCGCTCGGCCTCCTCGTGGACGACGGGGGCGACGCCATGCGCGGAGAACATGACGATGTTGCCCGGCGGGACCTCCTCCGTCCGCTCGACGAAGATCGCGCCCTTCTTCTCCAGGGTCTGCACGACGTATTTGTTGTGCACGATCTCGTGCCGGACGTAGACGGGGGCCCCGTACTGCTCCAGGGCCTTCTCGACGGCGATCACGGCGCGGTCCACACCCGCGCAGTAGCCACGGGGGGCGGCGAGCAGGACACGGCGGCCAGGCGAAGCGGTCATGCGTCCCATCGTAAGGCCGCCCGCCGGGGCCCGGTCACGGTGCGTTGTCGGTGGGGCGCACTACTCTCGCGGGCATGGCTCTCAACACGTCTGCGGAAGCGCCGCTGCCCGTCGGTGAGGTGTCGCGGCTCATCGGGGGGTGGATCGACCGGCTCGGCGCGGTGTGGGTCGAGGGGCAGATCACCCAGCTGTCGCGGCGGCCGGGCGCCGGGGTGGTGTTCCTGACCCTGCGCGACCCGTCGCACGACATCTCGGTGGGCGTGACCTGCTACCGGCAGGTGTTCGACGCCGTCGCGGACGTGGTGAGCGAGGGCGCGCGGGTGGTGGTGCACTGCAAGCCGGAGTGGTACGCGCCGCGCGGGCAGCTGTCGCTGCGGGCCGCCGAGATCAAGCCGGTCGGGGTCGGGGAGCTGCTGGCGCGGCTCGAACAGCTGAAGAAGTCGCTCGCGCGGGAGGGGCTGTTCGCGCCGGAGCGGAAGAAGCCGCTGCCGTTCCTGCCGCGGCTGATCGGGCTGGTGTGCGGGCGCGCCTCGGCGGCCGAGCGGGACGTGCTGGAGAACGCGCGGCACCGGTGGCCCGCCGTCCGTTTCGAGGTGCGCAACGTGCCCGTGCAGGGGGTGCACGCGGTGCCGCAGGTCGTCCAGGCCGTGCGGGAGCTGGACGCGGTCGACGACGTGGACGTGATCATCGTGGCGCGGGGCGGCGGCAGCGTGGAGGACCTGCTGCCGTTCTCCGACGAGCAGCTGGTGCGGGCGGTGGCGGCGTGCCGTACGCCGGTCGTCTCCGCGATCGGGCACGAGCCGGACAACCCGCTCCTCGACCACGTGGCCGACCTGCGCGCCTCCACGCCGACCGACGCCGCCAAGAAGGTGGTGCCGGACGTGGGCGAGGAGCACGAGCGGGTACGGCTGCTGCGCGACCGCGCGCGGCGCTGTGTCCAGGCGCTGCTGGACCGGGAGGAGCGCGGGCTGGCGCACGCGCTGGCCCGGCCCTCGGTACAGGATCCGCACCGGATGGTCGACGCGCGCGCGGAGGAGGTCACGGCGCTGCTGGAGCGGGGCCGGCGCTCGCTGCGGTACCAGCTGGACCGGGCCGACTCCGAGCTGACGCACACGCACGCGCGCGTGGTGGCCCTGTCCCCCGCCGCGACGCTGAAGCGCGGGTACGCCGTGCTCCAGCGGGCGGACGGGCACGCGGTGCGGGATCCGGCCGAGGTGGAGGCCGGTGAGGCCCTGCGGGCGCGGGTGTCCGAGGGCGAGTTCACTGTCCGGGTCGACGCATAGGGTGGACGGATGACCGGCAAGACGGAGCAGACGGCGGCGGCGACGGCCGAGGCGCTCGGGTACGAGCAGGCGAGGGACGAGCTGATCGAGGTCGTACGACGACTGGAGACGGGCGGTACGACGCTGGAGGAGTCCCTCGCGCTCTGGGAGCGGGGCGAGGAGCTGGCCAAGGTGTGCCGGCGCCGGCTGGACGGGGCGCGGGCCCGGCTGGACGCGGCGCTCGCGGAGGAGGACGCCGGGGCGGAGAGCGCCGGGGCGGAGGAGGCCGGGGAGGCCTGAGCTGTGAAGTGGATCACCGGGCTCCGCATTTAGTTGAGCATTGAACTTCATGGGCGTACGGTCGGACCCGTCAACCGGTCCGTGGCTCCTGCACGGACAGACGGGCCGACGTACCCCCGAGAAGGTTCACGCATGTCACTCGCCCTTGACCCCGCCGCCCAGGATCTGCTGTTCCGCGAGGCGCGCACCGCCAACACGTTCACCGACGAACCGGTGACCGACGAGCAGGTGCGGGCGATCTACGACCTGGTCAAGTACGGCCCCACCGCCTTCAACCAGAGCCCCCTGCGCATCACCCTGGTCCGCTCCCCCGAGGCCCGCGAGCGTCTCGTCCGGCACATGGCGGAAGGCAACCGGGCCAAGACGGCCGCCGCCCCGCTGGTCGCCATCCTGTCCGCGGACAACGAGTTCCACGAGGAGCTCCCCGCCCTCCTCCCGCACTTCCCGCAGGCCAAGGACGCCTTCTTCAGCGAGCGTCCGGTGCGTGAAAGCGCCGCCGCGATGAACGCCGCCCTCCAGGCCGCCTACTTCATCGTCGGCGTGCGCGCCGCGGGCCTGGCCGCCGGCCCGATGACCGGCCTCGACTTCGAGGGCCTCCGCAAGGAGTTCCTGGACGACGACCACACCCCGCTGATGGTCGTCAACATCGGCCGCCCCGGGCCGGACGCGTGGTTCCCGCGCTCCCCGCGTCTGGAGTACGAACAGGTCATCACCACCGTCTGAGCCTCATCAGCACGGACCACGTGGGGGGGGGGGGGGGGGGGGGGGGCGCGGCGCCGCCGCCCCCGCCCCCCCCCCCCCCCCCCCCCCCCCCCCCCCCCACCCCCCCCCCCCCCCGGGGGGGCCCCCCCCCCCGCCCCCCCCCCCCCCCCCGGGCCCCCCGCCCCACGTGCGCCTCACTCACTCCGTGCGCAGCGCCTCGGCCATCTTCGCCAGTTGGCCGAACGACGCCGTGCCGGTCACCACCGTGGTCGAACCCTCGGTTTCCTCCAGCACCAGCGCGTCGTAGTGGTCGCCCTCGTAACGCGTCCAGGTCCTGCCGTCGATCCGCTGCGTGCTCTCCGTCTTCGCGGCACCCTGCGTCGCGTCCTCGATGAACGCCGACCGCTTGCCCGTGGACTGCTCCACCGCCACGTACTCACCGTCGGGCGCGCGGTAGCCGAGGTGCCAGGCCTCGGACTCGGCGCCCCGGTAGCGGACGGAGGTGGGCTTCCACGCCTCGGGCAGGCCCTCCGGCGCGGCCACGGGATAGGAGGCGGCCCGGCGGGCCGTGAGCAGGTCGATCCGGTAGTCGACCCGCTTGATGTCGGGTTCGCCGTCCTCGTGCGGGATGAACAGCCAGACCACTCCCGCGGCGAGCACGATGAGGACCAGGGAGAGGATCATGTCCCGGGCCGTTTTCTGCATGCTGCTCGTTCCTGCCACGCCCCCTATCGTCGCAGGTGCCCGGTGCGCTCATCCGTGGGGGGCCCTGCTCATTTTGTCGGACTGGCGATAGAGTCATGCCCCACAACACCCTCATCCGGCCGTCGCCGTACAGAAAGGTGCGCTCCGATGACCGAACACCATCACTTGCCGTCCGAGCTCGATGTCCCGTCCGAGGCCCCCGACCGCAACCTCGCCCTGGAGCTCGTACGGGTCACCGAGGCCGCGGCCATGGCAGCCGGCCGCTGGGTAGGGCGCGGCGACAAGAACGGCGCCGACGGTGCCGCGGTGCGTGCCATGCGCACCCTCGTCTCCACCGTCTCGATGAACGGCGTCGTCGTCATCGGCGAGGGCGAGAAGGACGAGGCCCCGATGCTCTTCAACGGGGAGCGGGTGGGCGACGGGACCGGTCCGGAGTGCGACATCGCCGTCGACCCGATCGACGGTACGACGCTGACCGCCAAGGGCATGACGAACGCCATCGCGGTGCTGGCCGCCGCCGAGCGCGGCTCGATGTTCGACCCGTCGGCCGTGTTCTACATGGACAAGCTGGTCACCGGGCCGGAGGCCGCCGACTTCGTCGACATCAACGCGCCGGTGAACGTGAACATCCGCCGGGTCGCCAAGGCCAAGCGGGTCACCCCCGAGGACGTCACCGTGGTGATCCTCGACCGGCCGCGGCACGAGGGCATCATCAAGGAGATCCGGGAGACCGGGGCGCGCATCAAGCTGATCTCCGACGGCGACGTGGCCGGTTCGATCCTCGCGCTGCGCGAGGGCACCGGCATCGACCTGCTGCTCGGCGTGGGCGGCACCCCCGAGGGCATCATCTCGGCGTGCGCCGTGAAGTGCCTGGGCGGCACGATCCAGGGCAAGCTGTGGCCCAAGGACGACGAGGAGCGGCAGCGGGCGGTCGACGCGGGGCACGATCTGGACCGGGTACTGACCACGGAGGATCTGGTCACCGGGGACAACGTGTTCTTCGTGGCGACGGGGATCACCGACGGTGAGCTGCTGCGCGGGGTGCGGTACCGGCCGGAGACGGCCACGACCGATTCCATCGTGATGCGGTCGAAGTCGGGGACGGTACGGAGGATCGACTCCGAGCACCGGCTGAGCAAGCTGCGGGCTTACAGCGCGGTCGACTTCGACCGGGCCAAGTGAAACGTCACTTCGGTGCGTGGGGGCCTGCGGCGCGGTGATGAGTGCGGGTGCGTCGTGGTTGATCGCGCAGTTCCCCGCGCCCCTGGGTGAGTGGTCCTGCCCGACGTGAGGAGGGGCGCTCCCCGTGCGGAGGGAGCGCCCACGCGGCGCAGCCGCACATGCCACAGCCCCGCGCCCCCGGGTGAGTGGTCCTGCCCGGCGTGAGAAGGCGCTCCCCGTGCGGAGGGAGCGCCCACGCGGCGCAGCCGCACATGCCACAGCCCCGCGCCCCCGGGTGAGTGGTCCTGCCCGGCGTGAGAAGGCGCTCCCCGTGCGGAGGGAGCGCCCACGCGGCGCAGCCGCACATGCCACAGCCCCGCGCCCCCGGGTGAGTGGTCCTGCCCGACGTGAGAAGGCGCTCCCCGTGCGGAGGGAGCGCCCACGCGGCGCAGCCGCACATGCCACAGCCCCGCACCCCTGCACGTGTGGTTCTGCCCGGCGTCCGAAGGGGCGCCCCCTGTGCGGAGGGGGCGCCGCTTCCACGTACGCGCTGCTAACCCGCTGCCGCGATGCGGCCCTGGCGGGGGGTCTTCTTCAGTTCCATCTCGCGGCGCCTGCGGCGGGCCAGGACCACGCGGCGTTCGGCGGCGGTGAGGCCGCCCCAGACGCCGTAGGGCTCGGGCTGGAGCAGGGCGTGCTCGCGACACTCGACCATCACCGGGCAGCGGGCGCAGACGCGCTTGGCCGCCTCCTCGCGGGAGAGCCGGGCGGCGGTGGGTTCTTTCGAGGGTGCGAAGAACAGCCCCGCCTCGTCACGCCGGCACACCGCCTCGGTGTGCCAGGGGGCGTCCTGGTCCCTGTCCCGCGCGGCCGCCCGCTGGGCCGGGACAGCGGCTATCTGCAGGGACGAATGCGGCGGTTGCAGCACGGTCTACTCCTGACGACGGCTTCGCAAGCGAGACACGATGCAGCAAGGCTTACCCGATGTACGCGCGCCTATGCACTGAGTCCCGAACCGTGCGTCAGTGGCCCAGGTGTCTGCGCATGCTCCTGTCGACCTTGCGCTGCACCCGGTCGAGGATGTCCGCCACGAGCCTGCCGCGCCTGGGCCGCGCCTCGACGCTGCCCAGCACCGCCCAGCCGTCGACGTAGACCACCGGAGCCTCGTCGTCGGTCGCGTCGAGCGCGTCCACCTCGAAGGCGCCGAGCACGCCGCCGCCCATGCCGCGCAGCGACACGTTCTCCGGGACGTATATCTCGACGCTGCCGAAGACGGCGAACGACTTGATCATGACCTGCTGGTGGTCGAACAGCGCCTCGCTGAGGTCGATCTCGACGCTGCCGAAGATCGCGTACGCGTGAATGCGGCGGCCGGTGCGCCAGCGGCCCTTGCGAGCGGCGGCGCTGAACACCGCGACCACGTTGTCATCGGGCTCCACCGGGATCGCGCCGGTGGTGGGGCGGCTGGGGACGGAGGCGTGTGCCGCGCGCCGCTGGTGGGCTGTCGGCAGGTCCTGGACGAACACCTCCAGCTCCCCGACCGTCTTGGCGGCCAGCACACCCTCGACGCGCTCCGCGTGCTCGTCGGAGGTGAGGCGGCCCTCGGCGAGAGCCTCGCGCAGGAGGTCGGCGGTACGGTCCCGGTCGGCGTCGGAGGCGCGCAGCTCGGCCGTCCGCGGTGCCGTGTCCGGCTGCTGGGCGTGCTTCTGAAGGTCCACGACAGCAGCGTACCGAAACGCGATAGATCGCGACTACCCCCCGGCGTGGACGACTGAGGACAACCTCACAGGTTCGCCGCCGACGGCAGGTCCTACGCTGGTGAGCGCCCGCCGATGGAGGCGGGCGGTCTTCCGTCGAGTGAGGAATGGGCGAGATGCCTGAGTTCGAGTACGCCGATCTGCTCCCCATGGGAGAGGACACCACCCCCTACCGGCTGGTGACCTCCGAAGGTGTCTCCACCTTCGAGGCCGACGGACGGACGTTCCTCAAGGTGGAGCCGGAGGCGCTGCGCAAGCTCGCCGAGGAGGCGATCCACGACATCCAGCACTACCTGCGCCCCGCCCACCTGGCGCAGCTGCGCCGCATCATCGACGACCCCGAGGCGTCGAACAACGACAAGTTCGTCGCCCTGGACCTGCTGAAGAACGCGAACATCGCGGCGGCGGGCGTGCTGCCGATGTGCCAGGACACCGGCACGGCGATCGTCATGGGCAAGCGCGGGCAGAACGTGCTGACGTCGGGACGGGACGAGGAGGCCCTGAGCAGGGGCATCTATGACGCCTACAAGAACCTGAACCTGCGCTACTCGCAGATGGCTCCGCTCACCATGTGGGAGGAGAAGAACACCGGTTCCAACCTCCCGGCGCAGATCGAGCTGTACGCGACGGACGGCGGCGCGTACAAGTTCCTGTTCATGGCCAAGGGCGGCGGCTCGGCCAACAAGTCGTTCCTCTACCAGGAGACCAAGGCCGTCCTGAACGAGGCCTCCATGATGAAGTTCCTGGAGGAGAAGATCCGCTCGCTCGGTACGGCCGCCTGCCCGCCGTACCACCTGGCGATCGTCGTCGGCGGCACGTCGGCCGAGTACGCGCTGAAGACCGCGAAGTACGCCTCCGCGCACTACCTGGACGAGATCCCCGCCGAGGGGTCGGCGCTCGGGCACGGCTTCCGGGACAAGGAGCTGGAGGAGAAGGTCTTCGAGCTGACGCAGCGGATCGGGATCGGGGCGCAGTTCGGGGGCAAGTACTTCTGCCACGACGTGCGCGTCGTGCGCCTGCCCCGGCACGGGGCGTCCTGCCCGGTCGCCATCGCGGTGTCCTGCTCCGCCGACCGGCAGGCGGTCGCGAAGATCACCGCCGAGGGTGTCTTCCTGGAGCAGCTGGAGACCGACCCGGCGCGGTTCCTGCCCGAGACGACGGACGAGCACCTCGACGAGGCGGGCGACGTCGTCAGGATCGACCTCAACCGGCCGATGGACGACATCCTCGCCGAGCTGACCAAGTACCCGGTCAAGACCCGGCTCTCCCTGACCGGGCCGCTGGTCGTGGCGCGGGACATCGCGCACGCCAAGATCAAGGAGCGGCTGGACGCGGGCGAGGGGATGCCGCAGTACCTGAAGGACCACCCGGTGTACTACGCCGGCCCGGCGAAGACGCCGGAGGGCTACGCGTCGGGGTCCTTCGGGCCGACCACGGCCGGGCGCATGGACTCGTACGTGGAGCAGTTCCAGGCGGCGGGCGGGTCCAGGGTGATGCTGGCGAAGGGGAACCGGAGCAAGCAGGTCACGGACGCGTGTGACGCGCACGGCGGCTTCTATCTCGGGTCGATCGGGGGGCCGGCGGCCCGGCTCGCGCAGGACTGCATCAAGAAGGTCGAGGTCGTCGAGTACGAGGAGCTCGGGATGGAGGCGGTCTGGAGGATCGAGGTCGAGGACTTCCCGGCGTTCATCGTCGTCGACGACAAGGGGAACGACTTCTTCCAGGATCCTTCGCCGCAGCAGCCGACGTTCACGTCGATCCCGGTGCGGGGGCCCGGGTTGGCATAGTTCCGCGGGGCGGGGCGGCGGGGTGAGGTTTTCACCCCGCCGCCCCTTCCCTCCCCATCTCCCGGCTTCGCTCGGGCGAGGGCCCCCACCGCCCCCGGGGTCTCCGCCCCCGGACTCCCGCTCCCCGGACTCCCCCGGAGGGATCGAGCACACCGCCGTCCGATTATCGGGCGGCGTGTTCTTTTTTTGGACAACCTGTCCGTCCGGGCGTCCGTTCCGTTGACTGGCTCAACCATCACTGTGAGTCTTCTCGCCACTCCGACATGCTCATGCCATGTCAATCCTGTGTGGCTCACCCCACAGCCACCTCCCGGAGGAGACAAGGTGAAACGAAGATTCGCCGTGGCGGGCTTCTCGCTCGCTGTCGTGCTCGGCTGCGGCACACTCCCCGCCGTGGCCGCCGGCTCCGCGCCCACCGCGGACACCGTCGCCGCACCCGATGTCGACGTGACCAAGGTGAAGGCGCATCTGAGCGAGCTCAGCGCCATCGCGGGCCGGAACGGCGGCAACCGCCGGTCCACCGGCCAGGGTTACCGCGACTCCGTCGCCTATGTGAAGGGCAAGCTGCAGGCCGCCGGATACACCGTCACCGAGCAGCCGTGCACCTCCGGCTGCACCAGCGGGGCCGGACCCAATCTGATCGCCGAGTGGCCGCAGGGCGACGCGGGCAGCGTGTACATGTTCGGCGCCCACCTGGACAGCGTCTCGGCGGGGCCCGGCATGAACGACAACGGCTCCGGTTCGGCCGCCCTGCTCGAGAACGCCCTGACGCTCGCCCAGCAGGACCCGGCCATGCGCAGCCGGGTCCGCTTCGCCTGGTGGACCGACGAGGAGCAGGGCCTCAACGGGTCCGACTTCTACGTGCGTTCGCTGCCGTCGACCGAGCGCGCGAAGATCAAGGCGTACTACAACTTCGACATGATCGCCTCCACCAACGGCGGCTACTTCATCAACCACATCACCTCCTCGGCCGCCGCGCCGATGAAGGCGTACTGGGACTCGCTGGGCCTCCAGCCCGAGGAGAACACCGAGGGCGCGGGACGCAGCGACGACTACTCCTTCGAGCAGTACTCCATCCCCACCTCCGGTTACGCGATGGGTGCCAGTGCCCGCAAGACCTCCGCGCAGGCCGCGAAGTGGGGCGGCACCTCCGGGTCCGGGTACGACCCCTGCTACCACCGCTCCTGCGACACCCTCACCAACATCAACACCACCGGCCTGGACCGCGCGTCCGACGGCATCGCCCACACGATCTGGCAGCGGGCCGTGGACACCGGCACCGGCGGCAGCTGTGACACCGCCGGAGTGGTCGCGAACGGCGGGTTCGAGAGCGGGACCTCGCCGTGGACCGGGACCACCGGGGCCATCGGCGCCCACTCGGGCCGGTCGGCCCACAGCGGGAGCCGATTCGCCTGGCTCGCGGGGAACGGGTCCACGGGCACCGAGTCGATCAGTCAGACGGTGACCGTGCCGACCGGGTGCTCGACGGTGGCGCTGGACTACTGGCTGCACATCGACACCGACGAGTCCGGCTCGACCGCGTACGACAGGTTCACCGTCAAGGCCGGCGGCACCACGCTCGCCACCCTGTCCAACGCCAACGCCGGCAGCGGTTACGTACAGCGGTCGGTCGACCTGTCGGCATATGCCGGGCAGACGGTGACCCTGACCTTCACCGCCAGTGAGGACTACAGCCTGCAGACCAGCTTCCTCCTGGACGACGTGACCCTGCGGAGCGACTGACCACCCCCCACGGGTACTTCCGCCCCGCCGCGCTCCTCTTGCGGCGGGGCGGAAGCCGTCCGGGAATACGCTCGTCGGACACCGCTGCTGTGAATCTTCGGAGGTACGACGATGACGACCACGGACGACGACCGGCACTACCGCATCGAGCACGACTCCATGGGGGAGGTGAAGGTACCGGCCGACGCCAAGTGGCGCGCGCAGACCCAGCGCGCCGTGGAGAACTTCCCGGTCTCCGGGCAGCGCCTGGAGCGCGCCCACATCGAGGCCCTCGCCCGGATCAAGGGCGCCGCGGCCGAGGTGAACGCCCGGCTCGGGGTGCTGGACAAGGACATCGCCGAGGCCATCCGGGAGGCGGCCGGCGAGGTCGCCGAGGGCCGGTGGGACGAGCACTTCCCCGTCGACGTGTTCCAGACCGGGTCCGGGACCTCGTCCAACATGAACACCAACGAGGTCGTCGCCACGCTCGCCACCGAGCGGCTGGGCCGGGACGTGCACCCCAACGACCACGTCAACGCCTCGCAGTCGTCCAACGACGTGTTCCCCTCGTCCCTCCACATCGCCGCGACCGCCGCCGTCACCCGCGATCTGATCCCGGCCCTCGACCACCTCGCCGCCTCCCTGGAACGCAAGGCCGAGGAGTTCGCCGACGTGGTGAAGTCCGGGCGGACGCACCTGATGGACGCCACGCCGGTGACGCTGGGCCAGGAGTTCGGCGGGTACGCGGCCCAGGTGCGGTACGGGATCGAGCGGCTGAACGCCTCCCTGCCGCGCCTCGCCGAACTGCCGCTGGGCGGGACCGCCGTCGGCACCGGCATCAACACCCCGCCGGGGTTCTCCGCCGCCGTCATCGAGGAGGTCGCCCGCACGACCGGACTGCCGCTGACCGAGGCGCGCGACCACTTCGAGGCGCAGGGCGCCCGGGACGGCGTCGTGGAGACCAGCGGGCAGCTGCGGACCATCGCCGTCGGCCTGACGAAGATCGCCAACGATCTGCGGTGGATGTCCTCCGGGCCGCGCACCGGCCTCGCGGAGATCAGCCTGCCCGACCTCCAGCCCGGCTCCTCGATCATGCCCGGCAAGGTCAACCCGGTCGTCCCGGAGGCCGTGCTCATGGTCTGCGCGCAGGTGACCGGCAACGACGCGACCGTCGCCACCGCCGGCGCCTCCGGCAACTTCGAGCTCAACGTCATGCTGCCGGTCATCGCGAAGAACGTCCTGGAGTCGGTGCGGCTGCTCGCGAACGTCTCCCGGCTGCTCGCCGACCGCACGGTCGACGGCATCGTCGCGAACCGTGAACGGGCCCGGGAGTACGCCGAGTCCTCGCCGTCCGTGGTCACCCCGCTCAACAAGTACATCGGCTACGAGGAGGCCGCCAAGGTCGCCAAGAAGTCGCTGGCCGAGCGGAAGACCATCCGGGAGGTGGTCCTGGAGAGCGGCTACGTCGAGCGCGGCGACCTCACCGTCGAGCAGCTCGACGAGGCGCTGGACGTCCTGCGGATGACGCGGCCGTAGAGCCTCGCGCACCGGGCGTGAACCATGACGGGGGGCAGCGGCGTCGTACGGCCGGGGCACCTACTATCTGGCCATGACGGAGGGCGGAGCGACGATGCGCGAGGATGCGGGCAGGGCGGCCGGACACTGGGCGCCCGGGACACAGATCCTGTGGCGGTACCGGGAGAACGGTGGCGCGCGCATCCACATCGCGCGCCCCGTCACGGTCGTACGCGACGACCCGGAGCTGCTCGCGGTGTGGCTGGCGCCCGGTACCGAGTGCGTGAAACCGGTGCTCGCCGACGGCACGCCGGTGCACCGGGAGCCGCTCGGCACCCGGTACACCAAGCCGCGCACGGTGGTGCGGGGCCGCTGGTCAGGCACCGGTGTGCTGAAGCTGGCCCGGCCCGGTGAGCCCTGGTCGGTGTGGCTGTTCTGGGGTCCGGGCCTGCGGTTCAAGAACTGGTACGTGAACCTGGAGGAGCCGCTGGCCCGCTGGACGGGCGGGGTGGACTCCGAGGATCACTTCCTGGACATCTCCGTGCACCCGGACCGGGCCTGGTACTGGCTGGACGAGGACGAGTTCGCACAGGCCCGGCGGGACGGTCTGGTGGACTCCGCGCTGGCCAAAAGGGTGCGGGAGGCCGGGCGGGCCGCGGTGGAGGTGATCGATGCCTGGGGGCCGCCGTTCGCGGACGGGTGGGAGAACTGGCGCCCGGATCCGTCGTGGACGGTACCGTCACTGCCACAGGACTGGGACCGCACTCCGGCGCATGTGTCCTCGTGAGACCCTTGCTGCACCCCCGGGCGGGAAACGTAGGATCGTCCTCCGCAAGGGTGCGGGGCAGCAACCACCGGAGCGCGCACCGGGCTTGACCGATCGTCACCGAGGGGCGGCAGGACGTGAGCAAGGGGTACGGAAACACCGGCACCGGCCGGGAACGGCCGGCCGGGGCCTGTCCAACGGATCATGCCGGAAACGCGGGGCCTGGCACGCCCTCCCCCGGAGGGGGAACCCTCATCGCCTCGACGCCCTCCTCCGGCTCGGTCCGCCGGACAGGCCCTGGCACAGGAACAACCTCTGACCACGCGGGAAATCCGTTCCGGGGGCACGTATTCCGGGTATCGGAGTTTCGGCGGGACGAACCGCGCGCACGGCGTGCGCCGGACGGATGGACTCGACACGCGTGACGGAGCAGCCGACCTCCTTCGAACGCCCACAGCCGGGCGTCGACCCCGCGGATCCCCGCGGGGCGCTCCTGCGTACCCCGCCACCGGCGCGTGTGCCGGACACCGGAGCCGCCTTACCGGTGCAGAACCGCTCCGGCGGTGAGCCTCCCGCGTCCGGGGCCGCTTCCCCGGGGTCGCCGGGGGCCGCTTCCCCAGGGTCGTCGGACACGGTGACACCGGGCGGCACCGGTCAGGACCCGGCTGACGGGCCCGGCTCCGAGCACTCCCAGCCGGGTGCCGGACAGGGTGCCGGGCCGGACACGCACCGGCCGCGTCCCGCGCCCGAGGGCATTCCGCTGCAGCCGGCCGCGGATCACGGCCGGCCCGCGCAGGTCACCGACGGCAAGGAGCGCCGTACCGGGCAGGTCGCTCAGCCCGGGCGGCCCACACCGATGCGACGGGACGGGGACCGGCTGCGGTTCGTCGGTGCCGCGACCCGGCGGATCGCCCGCGGCATCGACCTGGACGAGATCGTGATGGGGCTGTGCCGGGCCACCGTGCCCACCTTCTCCGACGCGATCCTGGTCTACCTGCGCGATCCGCTGCCGGTCGGTGACGAGCGGCCCACCGGCCCGCTGGTGCTGCGGCTGCGCCGCACCGACCGGATCCCGGCCGAGCGGGACACCGAGGGCGGGTTCACCCCGGTCGCCCCGCCGGAGCCGTCCGAGCTGGACTCGGTCGGCGCGGAGCTGTGCACGGTGCGGCCCGGCAGCGCGCTCGCCGAGGTGCTGCGCGGCGTACGGCCGGTGTTCACGGACGCGCCCGCCGCGCGTGCCGCGCTGCCCGAACTCCTCGGCGAGGACGGCGCGTCGGCCGTGCCGGACGGGCAGCGGGCGATCCTCGCGCCGCTGCGCGGCCGGCGCCGGGTGATCGGCGCGGCGCTGTTCCTGCGGCGCCCGGAGCGCATCCCGTTCGAGGCCGACGACCTGCTGGTCGCCGCCCAGCTCGCCACGCACAGCGCCCTCGGCATCGACAAGGCGGTGCTGTACGGGCGGGAGGCGTACATCGCGGACGAGTTGCAGCGCACGATGCTGCCGGAGACCCTGCCGCGCTGCACCGGCGTACGGCTGGCGTCGCGCTATCTGCCGGCCGCCGAGACCGCGCGGGTGGGCGGCGACTGGTACGACGCCATCCCGCTGCCCGGCAGCCGGGTCGCGCTGGTGGTCGGTGACGTCATGGGACACTCCATGACGTCGGCGGCGATCATGGGCCAGCTGCGCACCACCGCACAGACCCTCGCCGGGCTCGACCTGCCCCCGCAGGAGGTGCTGCACCATCTCGACGAGCAGGCGCAGCGGCTCGGCGTGGACCGCATGGCGACCTGTCTCTACGCGGTGTACGACCCGGTATCGCACCGCATCACCATCGCCAACGCCGGCCATCCGCCGCCCGTCCTGCTGGAGCTGGGCGGCCGGGCCGAGGTGCTGCGGGTGCCCGCGGGCGCCCCGATCGGTGTGGGCGGGGTGGACTTCGAGGCCGTGGAGCTGGACGCGCCCGCCGGTGCGACCCTGCTGCTGTACACCGACGGCCTGGTGGAGTCCCGGCTGCGGGACGTGTGGACCGGCATCGAGCAGCTGCGGGAGAAGCTCGCCGCGACCGCGCAGCTGACCGGCCCGGACCATCCGCCGCCGCTTGAGGCGCTGTGCGACGAGGTGCTCGACATGCTCGGCCCGGGCGACCGGGACGACGACATCGCGCTGCTCGCCGCCCGCTTCGACGGGATCGCGCCGAGCGATGTGGCGTACTGGTTCCTGGAGCCGGAGGACGCGGCCCCCGGCCGGGCCCGTCGCCTCGCCCGGCGGGCGCTGTCCCGCTGGGGCATGGAGGAGCTGAGCGACTCGGTGGAGCTGCTGGTCAGCGAGGTGGTGACGAACGCCGTGCGGTACGCCACGCGGCCGGTCACGCTGCGGCTGCTGCGCACCGACGTGCTGCGCTGCGAGGTCGGTGACGACGTGCCGCAGCTGCCGCGGCTGCGGCAGGCGCGGGCCACGGACGAGGGCGGGCGCGGGCTGTACCTGGTGAACCGGCTGGCCCGGCGCTGGGGCGCGACCCGGCTGAGCACGGGCAAGGTGGTGTGGTTCGAACTGAACCGCAGCTGAGCCGTCGTACGACGTGACGAGGGGTGCCCGGTGTGGTCACCGGGCGCCCCTCGTGTTTCCCGTCTACTGCTCCTCGTCGTCCCCCGGGTCCTCCGGGCCCCCCGGGAGCTCGAACGTCGGCGGTGCGGAGGTGGTCGGGTCCGTCGGCGGCTCCGACGTCGGCGGCCGGCTGCTCGGCGGCGCGGACGTCGGCGGCTCGGAGGTCTCCGGCGGCGCCTGGGTGGTCGGCTCCTCGGTCGTCGGCTCGTCGCTCGGAGTCCCGGAGGGCGACTGCGAGACCGACGGCGAGCTGCTCGGCTTCACCGCGTTGCCCTGCTTGGTGTCCAGGTCGAACTCGGTGACCTCGTCCATGACGCCGAAGGTGTACGCCGCCCAGATCTCCGCCGGGGGGCCACCGCCGTTGACCCGGTAGTCGACGCCGGCCGCCCGGTACATCGGGACCTGGTTGTGCTTCTTGTCGTCCTCGCCGAACAGGCCGACGGAGGTGACCAGTTCGGGGGTGAAGCCGGTGAACCAGGCCGACTTGTTGTTGTCGGACGTACCGGTCTTGCCGGCAACCGCCTGGCCGTCGCGCAGCGGGTTGTCCCGCACGGACTTCTGGGCCGTACCGTCGTCGACCACGCCGGTCAGCACGGAGGTCACCGTGTCGGCGGCCTCGCGGCTGATGACCTGCTCACCGGTCGGGTCGGGGAACTCCACCGCGCGGTCCTTGTGCTCGACCGACTTCACGATCGCCGGGGCGACCTTCTTGCCGTGGTTGGCGAGGGTGGCGTAGACGCCGGCCATCTCCAGCGGGCTCGCGCCCATACTGCCCAGGGTCTGCGCGGGCACCGGGGGCATGCCCTCGGTCTCCATGCCGAGTTCGCCCGCGGTCTCCACCACCTCGGTCATGCCGACGTCGATGCCCATCTGCGCGAAGACCGAGTTGACGGACTTGTTCATCGCCTCCTGGACGGTGATGTCGTCGTAACTCCGGTCGTCCTCGTTGGGCGGCGCGAAGCCGACCTTCTTGCCGCCGTCCAGCACGGGGCGCTCGCTCGTGCCGTCGTAGATCGTGTTCGCCGTGATCGGCACGTCGTCCTGGGTCTCGGCGTCCTGGTCCACGGCCGCGGCGAGGATCACCGGCTTGAAGGTGGAGGCGGCCTGGTAGTCGTCGCGGGTGGCGTTGTTGGTGAAGTGCTTCACGTAGTCCACGCCGCCGTACATCGCCACGACCGCGCCCGTCTTGGGGTTCACGGAGACGGCGCCGGCCTGGACGTCGGCGTCGACCTCGCGCTTGTCGGGGTCGAGCTTGCTGGTGAGCTGGGTCTTGACCGACTCCTCCAGCGCCTTCTGCTTCTTCTTGTCGATGTTGAGCGTGACGGTGTAGCCGCCGAGGTCCAGCATGGCGTCGGCCTGCTTCATGTCCTCGGCGGTGCCCTGGGCGACGAGCTGCTGCTTGAGCGCGGTGTTGGCCGCCTCCACCAGGTACCCGGCCTGGCCCTCCATACCGGGGGCGGCCTTGGGCTCCTTGGGCTCGGGGAACTCCATGCCCTGGCGGTCGGCCCGGTCCAGCCACTTCTGCTCGACCATGTTGTCCAGGACGTAGGTCCAGCGCTCCTGGACGAGCTTCTTGCCGGTGTCGCTGGCGATCGCCCAGTCGTACTGGTTCGGCGCCTGGAGCAGCGCGGCGAGGTACGCGCCCTGCTCGACGGTCAGGTCCTCGGCGTCGACGCGGTAGTAGGCCTGCGCGGCGGCCTGGATGCCGTAGGCGCCGCGGCCGTAGTAGCTGGTGTTGATGTAGCCGGCGAGGATGTAGTCCTTGGACTTCTCCCGGTCCAGCTTCAGGGAGATGACCAGTTCCTTCAGCTTGCGGGTGACCGTCTGTTCCTGGGTCAGGTAGTAGTTCTTGACGTACTGCTGGGTGATCGTCGAACCGCCCTGCGCGCCCTTGCCCGAGACCGTGTTGAGCAGGCCGCGCGCGGTGCCCTTGAGGTCGACGCCGGAGTCCTTGTAGAAGGACTTGTTCTCGGCGGCGACGAAGGTGCGCTGGACGTCCTTGGGCACCTTGGCGAGGTCGACGATCTCGCGGTTGTAGCCCCTGCGGGCCATGATCGAGCCGTCGCTGTACTTGTAGACGTTGCCCTGCAGCTCGGCGTCGGCGTTCCCCTCGGGGATGTCGATCACCATGTACAGCACGATGAAGGCGCCCATGCCGAGCAGGCAGAGGCCGAAGAACGTGCCGAGGATCTTCTTCCAGGTGAAGAGGCGGCGTATGCCGCTGCGGCCGGCCGCGCCCGACGAACGGCGGCCCTGGGGTGCCGCACGGCGCCCACCGCGCTGTCGTGCGCGTCTTTCTTCCGCTCGTCCCATGCGTCCGTTCCGCTCCGCTTCGTTCGTGTGTGCTCTTCAGCCACACCAGTTCGCCGCTCGGGTCAGCTCAGAAAGCTAACACCGGGAGCTATGACAAAGAGCCGCCGATCCGGCCTTTACGGGCGTGACAATCAGCACCCGACCCAATGGAACCGACGTGCGAACGGGGTTCATGGTTGTCAGGATCGGGTAATCTGATATCACTTAGCTAGTCAGGCGCTAGCCGGTCGGCGGGCGCCCGGAGAAACGGGGGATCACCCATGTCCACACACGACACACAGGTCACGGCCGATGTGCCCGAGATGCCGGCCCCGCGCGTGCGGGAGTTCGCGGCGCACAGCATCGGCGGCGGGCTGGCGCTGCTGCTCGGCCTCGTCGGCCTCCTGGCCGGCGCCGTGCTGATCGTGACCGCCACGGCGGTCGACGGGGCCGGCGCCAAGGCCGTGCTGATCATCGGCGGCATCCTGGTCGGCATCGCCGCGTTCCTCGCGATGTGCGGGCTGAACATGGTGGCGCCGGGCGAGGCGCGGGTGGTGCAGCTCTTCGGCCGCTACCGGGGCACGATCCGGCAGGACGGGCTGCGCTGGGTGAACCCCCTCACCTCGCGCAGGAAGATCTCGACGCGGGTACGCAACCACGAGACCGCCGTCCTGAAGGTGAACGACGCCTACGGCAACCCGATCGAGCTGGCCGCCGTCGTGGTGTGGCGGGTGGAGGACACCGCCCAGGCCACCTTCGAGGTGGACGACTACATCGAGTTCGTCTCCACCCAGACCGAGGCGGCCGTGCGGCACATCGCCATCGAGTACCCCTACGACGCCCACGAGGAGGACGGCCTCTCGCTGCGCGGCAACGCCGAGGAGATCACCGAGAAGCTCGCCGTCGAACTGCACGCGCGCGTGGAGGCGGCCGGTGTGCAGATCATCGAGTCCCGCTTCACGCACCTCGCGTACGCCCCCGAGATCGCCTCGGCGATGCTCCAGCGGCAGCAGGCCGGCGCGGTCGTGGCGGCGCGGCAGCAGATCGTGGAGGGCGCCGTGGGCATGGTCGAGTCGGCCCTGGCCCGGATCGCCGAGCAGGACATCGTGGAGCTCGACCCGGAACGGAAGGCGGCGATGGTGTCCAACCTGATGGTGGTGCTGTGCGGCGACCGCTCGGTGCAGCCGGTCCTCAACACCGGAACGCTCTACCAGTGACGACTCCGTCCGGGGGCTCGGCCCCCCAGGGCCGGCCGCAGCGCAAGCAGGTGCTGCTGCGGCTGGACCCGTCGGTGTACGAGGCGCTGGCGCGCTGGGCGAACGACGAGCTGCGCTCGGCGAACGCGCAGATCGAGTTCCTGCTGCGGCGCGCTCTCGCGGAGGCGGGGCGGCTGCCCGGCGAGGCGGGGCCCCTGCCCCGTCGCGGGCGCCCCTCCGGGGGCTCCGGCCCCCGGCCCCCGTCGGCCTGAACCCCGCGCCGGCCCCGGTGCCAGAACCGTGACAATCGGCCCCCACCTGGGAGTCCGCACACCCTGCCACGCTCTGGACACTCGATGTATACATCGTGCGTATACACGGTGTGTAGAGTGCTCCGCATGTCCATCGGTCACACCCTCCTGGGGCTCCTGGAGTCCGGCCCGCGTCATGGTTACGACCTGAAGCGGGCCTTCGACGAGAAGTTCGGTCACGACCGGCCGCTGCACTACGGCCAGGTCTATTCGACGATGTCCCGCCTGCTGAAGAACGGGCTCGTCGAAGTCGACGGCATCGAGGCCGGCGGCGGCCCCGAGCGGAAGCGGTACGCGATCACCGAGGCCGGCATCACCGATGTCGAGCGCTGGCTCGCCACTCCGGAGAAGCCGGAGCCGTACCTCCAGTCGACCCTCTACACCAAGGTCGTCCTGGCGCTGCTCACCAGCCGCGACGCCGCCGACGTCCTCGACACGCAGCGCTCGGAGCATCTGCGCGGCATGCGGATCCTCACCGACCGCAAGCGCAAGGGCGATCTCGCCGACCAGCTCATCTGCGACCACGCGCTCTTCCACCTCGAGGCCGACCTGCGCTGGCTGGAGCTCACCGCGGCACGTCTCGACAAGCTCCGTGAGGCGGTGGCCCGATGACCACGACCCCTCCCCCCGGTTCCCTGCTCGTCGCACGGGACCTGCGCAAGGTCTACGGACCGACGACCGCGCTCGACGGCGCCGGTTTCTCCATCCACCCCGGCGAGGTCGTCGCCGTGATGGGGCCCTCCGGCTCGGGCAAGTCGACGCTGCTGCACTGCCTCGCCGGGATCGTCACCCCCGACTCCGGGTCGATCACGTACGACGGGCGTGAGCTGACCGCCATGAGCGACTCCGAACGCAGCGCGCTCAGGCGCTCGGAGTTCGGCTTCGTCTTCCAGTTCGGGCAGCTCGTGCCGGAGCTCACCTGCGTGGAGAACGTCGCCCTGCCGATGCGGCTGAACGGCACGCCCCGCAAGGAGGCCGAGCGGGCCGCGCTCACCTGGATGGAGCGCCTCGAGGTCGACGACGTCCGCACGAAGCGGCCCGGCGAGGTGTCCGGCGGTCAGGGCCAGCGGGTCGCCGTGGCGCGGGCCCTGGTCACCGGCCCGCGGCTGCTGTTCGCCGACGAGCCGACCGGTGCGCTGGACTCCCTCAACGGCGAGCGGGTGATGGAACTGCTCACCGACGCCGCCCGGTCCGCCAACGCCGCCGTCGTCCTCGTCACGCACGAGGCGCGGGTGGCCGCGTACTCCGACCGTGAGATCGTCGTGCGCGACGGCAGGTCCCGGGACATGGAGCGCGTCGTATGAGTGCCGCTCAGTGGGCGCGGGACCTCGGCATGGGGCTGCGGTTCGCCTTCGCCGGGGGACGCGAGGGCTGGACCCGGGCCCTGCTCACCGCGGTCGGCGTCGGGCTGGGCGTGGCGCTGCTGCTGCTCACCACCGCCCTGCCCGGTGTGTTGGCGGAGCGGGACCGGCGCGAGGACGCCCGCCTCAACTTCACCTACGGCGCGGAGATCGAGCGCGCCGACGACACCCTGATGACCGCGGACACCGACACGGAGTTCGACGGCCGGGACATCCGCGGCAGGCTGCTGGAGCCGGAGGGCGACAAGGCCCCGCTGCCCCCCGGCCTGCGGGAGTTCCCCGCACCGGGCGACATGCTGGTCTCCCCCGCACTGAAGGAGTTCCTCGACTCGGACGGCGGCGCCCTGCTGCGGGAGCGGCTGCCGTACGACATCACGGGGACGATCGGCGAGCAGGGGCTGATCGGGTCGCAGGAGCTCGCCTACTACGCGGGCGCCGAGGGCCTCGCGGACCGGGTCCGCGACGGAACGGTGGGCCGTATCGACTCCTTCGGGGACCCCAACCCGGTCGAGGAGGAGACGGACCCGGTCCTCATGCTGCTGATCCTGGTCGTCTTCGTGGTGCTGCTGATGCCGGTCGCCGTGTTCATCGCCGCGGCCGTGCGGTTCGGCGGCGAGCGGCGCGACCGCAGGCTGGCCGCGCTGCGGCTGGTCGGCTCCGACGGCGGCATGACCCGGCGGATCGCCGCGGGCGAGGCGCTCGGCGGGGCGCTGCTGGGGCTGCTGTTCGGCACCGGGTTCTTCCTGGCGGGGCGTGAGTTCGCGGCGTCCGTCGAGGTGTTCCGGATCAGTGTCTTCCCCAGCTATCTGAACCCCTCGCCGCTGCTGGCGCTGCTGGTCGCGGTGGCGGTCCCGGGGGCCGCGGTCCTGGTGACCCTGCTGGCGCTGCGCGGAGTGGTCATCGAGCCGCTCGGCGTGGTGCGCACGGCGCGGCCGGCCCGCCGCCGGCTGTGGTGGCGGCTGCTGTTCCCGCTGGCCGGCGTCATCATGCTCGCCCCCATGCTCGGCCAGGGCCGGGAGAACGGGGAATTCAACGGGTACCTGGTCACCGGCGGTGTCATCTGTCTGCTCATCGGCGTCACCGCGCTGCTGCCGTGGTTCGTGGAGACGGTCGTCGCCCGGCTCGGCTCGGGCAGCGTGTCCTGGCAACTGGCCGTACGACGGCTTCAGTTGAGCAGCGGCACGGCGGCCCGCATGGTCAACGGCATCGCGGTGGCCGTGGCCGGCGCGATCGCCCTGCAGATGCTGTTCGCCGGAGTGGAGGCCGACTACACCAAGGAGACCGGCTTCGACGTGTCGCTGGCGCAGATGCAGATCCGGGTGCCGGACGGCACCGAGATCGCCGCGGCCACGACGAAGCTCGAGGAGACCAGGGGCGTCCGCAAGGTCTACCCGCTGTCCGAGGGGTACTTCGCCGACCGCCCCTACGAGGAGGAACCGCAGCGCAGCACCCAGCTGACCATCGGCGACTGCGCGACCCTGCGCGAGGTGGCGAAGCTGCCCTCGTGCGCGGACGGCGACGTGTTCGCGGTCCGGGGCGGCGAGTACGACACCGACACGCCGTCGCTGAGCAGGCCGGGGCAGAAGCTGTACGCCGAGGCGTCGTCCGACGACGACGCGGCGAAGGACGTCGTGTGGACCGTCCCCGAGGCGTTGAAGGAGGCCGACTCCGTCGAGGACCCGACCGGGACGAAGCGCGGCGGCTTCCTGCTGACCCGGGGCGCGATGCCCGCGGACATGGCGGAAGCGGTCACGGGCCAGCTGTACCTGGCGATCGACGACTCGGTGCCGCACGCCCGTGAGCACGTGCGCAACACGGCGGCCGCGATCGACCCGCTGTCCGACCCGATGACGTGGTCCGCGACCGAGCGGACCGAGCGCTACGACACCATCCGCACGGGTCTGTTCGTCGGCGCCGCCGCCGTCCTGGCACTGATCGGGGCGAGCCTGCTGGTCTCCCAGCTGGAGCAGCTGCGCGAACGCCGCAAGCTGCTGTCCGCCCTGGTCGCCTTCGGCACCCGGCGGCGCACACTGAGCCTGTCGGTGCTGTGGCAGACGGCCGTCCCGATCGGTCTGGGACTGCTGCTGGCCTCGGTCGTGGGCGTCACCCTGGGCGCGGTGCTGCTGCGGATGACCTCCACACCGGTCGGGGTGGACTGGCCGAGCGTCCTGCGGATGACCGGCATCGGCGCGGGCGTCGTCCTCCTGGTGACCCTGCTGAGCCTGCCCCCGCTGCTGCGCATGATGCGCCCGGACGGCCTCCGGACGGAGTGAACGGCGCGGACGGTGGAGGGCGCTCAGCTCCCCACCGTCCGCACCGGAAGGTCCCGCATCGCTTCCCGCAGGGCCGCCGCCAGTTGCTCGTACTCCGCCGCCCTCGCCGCGCCCGTGCGCATGGCGAGGGCGATGCGGCGGGTGGGGGCCGGGTCGGCGAAGCAGCCGGTGAGCAGACGGCTGGAGCGGGTGGTCTCGACGTCGACGGCGGTGCGCGGCAGCAGCGTCACCCCGAGGCCGCCCGCGACCAGCTGCACCAGCGTGGACAGTCCGGCCGCGGTGGTGGTGGCCGGGACTCCCGCGCGGCCGGCCTCGCGGCAGATGTCCAGGGCCTGGTCGCGCAGGCAGTGGCCCTCGTCGAGCAGGAGCAGGTTCAGCTCGCGCAGCACCTCGCGGGGGATGCCCTGCCGGCCGCCGAGACGATGGCCGAGCGGGGTGACCAGCACGAAGTCCTCGTCGAAGAGGGGCAGTTCGCTCACCCCCGGCACCCCGAGCGGCACGGCGAGCAGCAGCAGGTCCAGCCGGCCGCCGGCCAGTCCGTCCAGCAGGTTCGTGGTCTGCTCCTCGTGCACCTGGAGGTCGAGGAGCGGATAGCGGTCGTGGACCAGCCGCAGGACCGTCGGCAGCAGGTAGGGGGCGACGGTCGGGATCACGCCGAGCCGCAGCGCCCCGGTGAACGGAGCCCGCAGCGCGTCCGCCTCCTCCATCAGCGCGTCGACTTCCCCGAGTACGGCCTTGGCGCGGACGGCGAGCCGCTCACCGGCCGGCGAGAGCAGCACCTTGCGCGTCGTACGCTCCACCAGCGTGACACCGAGTGTCTCCTCCAGCGCCGACACGGCGCCCGACAGTGCCGGCTGGCTCATCCCGATCGCCGAGGCGGCGTCCCGGAAGTGCAGATGCTCGGCCACCGCGGCGAACGCGCGGAGCTGCGCGAAGCTGGGCTGCCTGCGTCTCTTGCCCACAGTCACTGATAACTACCTCCGATCAACACGACCGAGTGTAGCTATTTCACTAATCAATGCACGGTGTGCCAACATCAACAAGGTCCAACCCATGGGAAATGCCCGCGATCCGGGTATTTCCTCGCTGCAAGGAGAGCCTGTGCTCACTGTCGGTGACAAGTTCCCCGAATTCGAACTGACCGCCTGCGTCTCACTGGAGAAGGGCAAGGAGTTCGAGACGATCGACCACAAGACCTACGAGGGCAAGTGGAAGATCGTGTTCGCGTGGCCCAAGGACTTCACCTTCGTGTGCCCGACCGAGATCGCCGCCTTCGGCAAGCTGAACGACGAGTTCGCCGACCGTGACGCCCAGGTCCTCGGCTTCTCCGGCGACTCCGAGTTCGTCCACCACGCCTGGCGCAAGGACCACGACGACCTGCGCGACCTGCCGTTCCCGATGATGGCGGACTCCAGGCACGAGCTGATGCGCGACCTCGGCATCGAGGGCGAGGACGGCTTCGCCAAGCGCGCCGTGTTCATCGTGGACCAGAACAACGAGATCCAGTTCTCCATGGTGACCGCCGGCTCCGTCGGCCGTAACCCCAAGGAGGTCCTGCGGGTCCTGGACGCCCTGCAGACCGACGAGCTCTGCCCGTGCAACTGGTCCAAGGGCGACGAGACCCTGGACCCGGTCGCGCTGCTGTCGGGGGAGTGATCCGAGATGTCCCTCGACTCCCTGAAGTCCCGTATACCGGACTACGCCAAGGACCTGAAGCTCAACCTGGGCTCGGTCATCGGCAACTCCGACCTGCCGGCCCAGCAGCTGTGGGGCACGGTGCTGTCGACGGCGATCGCCTCGCGCTCGGCCATCGTGCTGCGCGAGCTGGAGCCGGAGGCCAAGGCCAACCTGTCGCCGGAGGCGTACACGGCCGCCAAGGCCGCCGCCGCGGTGATGGCGATGAACAACGTCTTCTACCGCACCCGTCACCTGCTGTCGGACCACGAGTACGGCAGCCTGCGCGCCGGTCTGCGGATGAACGTCATCGGCAACCCGGGCGTCGACAAGGTCGACTTCGAGTTCTGGTCCTTCGCGGTCTCCGCGATCAACGGCTGCGGCATGTGCCTCGACTCCCACGAGCAGGTGCTGCGCAAGGCCGGTGTGGAGCGTGAGGTCGTCCAGGAGGCCTTCAAGATCGCCGCGGTGATCCAGGCGGTCGCCGCCACGGTGGACGCGGAGGCGGCCCTCGCGGAGTGACTCCGCCCCGTCACGCACCTCGGGCCCGTTCACCCCAACCGGTGAACGGGCCCGACGCGTACACCCCGCGCCCCGCGCCTACTCCTCGCCGGTGTCGCCCGGGCGGTTCTTCTCCTCCCCCGGCTCCGGAGGCCGGGCCTCCGGAGCTGCCGGCGCCGGCAACGGGGCGTCCGGTTCGGACATCGCCGTGGCGCCGCGCGGCCGGGGGGCCTGGATCACGGCCGTCTCATGCGCGTACGCGCGCAGATAGCCGACGACGGTGTTGGTGACCGCCACCAGCGGCACGGCCACCACCGCTCCCCCGATGCCGGCCACCATGCCTCCCGAGGCCACCGCCAGCACCACCGCGAGCGGATGGACCCGGACCGCGCGGCCCAGGATGAACGGCTGGAGGATGTGCCCCTCGATCTGCTGCACCGCCAGCACCACCACCAGCACCATGACGCCCGTGAACACGCCCTGCGTGACGAGCCCGACGACCACCGCGAGCGCTCCCGACACCACCGCACCCACGAGCGGGATGAACGAGAACAGGAAGATGAACACGGCGAGCGGCACCGCCATCGGCACATCGAGGAAGTAGATGCCGAGGCCGATGAAGATCGCGTCGATCAGGGCCACTATCACCGTGCCGCGCACATACGCCGTCAGCGTCCGCCACGCGGCCGGCCCCGCCCCGGCGACACCCGGACGGGCCGCCGCCGGAACGAGCTTCAGCGACCACTCCCAGATCCGCTTGCCGTCGTAGAGCAGGAACAGCGTCGAGAAGACCGCCAGCAGAATGCCGGTGAGCGCCTCGACCACGACGGTCACGCCCTCCAGGCCCGCCGAGGTGATCTGCTCGGTATTGGCGCCGACGGCTTCCCGCAGGTTCTTGGCGATCTCGTTGATCTGCTTGTCGGTGACGTGGAAGGGGCTGTTCAGCAGCCAGTTGCGCAGCTCGTCGATGCCGTCCTGGATCTGGTCGGAGAGGTTGTCGATGTTCTCCATGACCTGCCAGGTCACGAACCAGCCGATGAGGCCGATCACGACGAACCCGAACAGCGCCGTCAGCGCGGTGGCCGGCCCGCGCGGCACGCCGAGCCGCCTCATCCGCGCCACCGTCGGCTGCAGCAGCGCGGTGATCAGCAGCGCGGCCACGAACGCCAGCACCACCAGCTGTACGGCGCTGATGACCCGCATGAGTACCCAGACCGTGCCGGCCAGCACCAGCAGCCGCCAGCCGGCCTCGGCCGCGACCCGTACCCCCCAGGGCACGGCCTGCGCCGGGTCCGGGCGGACCGGGACGACGGCGGCCGCGTACTCGAGCGGCGGCTCAGGGTCGGAACGCGGGGTCTTCACCCGTTCGGGTTCGGGGTCGGCTTCCGGCAGGCGGTCCCGCTCCACCTCGGCGCGGCGCTCCTCCAACCGCTTGCTGACCTCGGTCAGTCGGGCCCCGACCCGGCCGAGCCACCCTGGCACTCGCGACATGATCCGTCCTCTTCCCCCGTTTCTCCCCACCACTCACCCCTGGAGTCGTCGGTCAGACCGTACATGGCGAAAGCCCCGCACCGTAGGACGGTGTGGGGCTGTGCCGGGGTTGAGCGGGGCCGCGCGCCTGCTTCTAGTAGTAGTGGTTGGCCTGCCAGAAGGTCCAGGCTTCACACGGGCTGCCGTAGCGGCCGTTCATGTAGCCCAGGCCCCACTTGATCTGGGTGGCCGGGTTCGTCGCCCAGTCGGCTCCGGCGGAGGACATCTTGGAACCCGGGAGCGCCTGCATCAGGCCGAAGGCGTCGGAGGTGGGGTTGTCGGCCTGGTAGTTCCAGCTGGACTCGTGGTCCACGATGGTGCTGAAGCACTGGAACTGGTCCGCCGGGACGATCTGCCGGGCCATCGCCTGCACTTCGGCGATCGTGTAGGAGGACTGGACCGGGAAGCTGGACGCGTCACGGGTGGCGGAACGGCTTGCGGCGGCCTTGGCCTCCGCGCGATCCTTGGCGGCCTGCTTCGCCTTGTCGTCCGCTTCCTTCTTCTTCGCGACCGCGGTGTCGGCGGCGGCCTTGCGGGCGGCCGCCTCGGCGTCCTTCTTGGCGCTCGCGTCCGCGGCGATGGCCATCGTCTCGGCCTGCTGCGTCAGGGACGCGGTCTGCACCTGGGCCTGCTGGCCCGCGGGGATGTCCGCGAGCAGCGTGGTGCCGCTTGCCGTCGCTTCGGCGTCGTTGTTCTGCGCGGTGCTGCCCGAGGCAACGCCGACGACACTTCCGACAGCGGTGACCGCCGTGGCCGAGGCCACTGCGAATCCCCGGACCGAGATCCGGCTCACACGGTTTCCTTCCAGCATCACCCGCTTCGGTGACCCTCGCGGACGCAATCGTGCCCCTGGCACTGGCCTCCCCAACTAACGGGTCACGGGAGGCACGGGCCCGGTGGGCAACTCCCACGGGGGGAGCGCCGCGTGGTGCTCGGGCGGCATACGACGACGCTATGGAGTTGAAACTGTGGTGCTGCACCGCTGGGGATACAGCTGTGTCGTATGCGGGGCCTGACAGGAGTGAGACTCTGCCGTAACCCGACGGCGCAAGGCAATTCCCTGTTGCGTGTGAAAGCTCACATCCCGTTCGGCCCCGGCGAATCCTGGAAATCCGCACACACGCCGACGCCGCCCGGCTAGGCTCTACGCCTTTCCGGACGGCGCCAACTACTGGGTAACCGCCCCCTGTTGGGCGGTGCGGGTCAGATCTGCCCGTCTTCGAGCATTTCGGTCACAAGCGCGGCGATCTGGGACCTCTCGGACCGCGTCAGGGTGACGTGCGCGAACAGCGGATGCCCCTTCAGCTTCTCGACGACGGCGACCACACCGTCGTACCGACCGACCCTCAGATTGTCCCGCTGGGCGACATCATGGGTCAGAACGACCCGCGAATTGGCCCCGATACGGGACAGAACGGTCAGCAGTACGTTCCGTTCCAGCGACTGGGCCTCGTCCACGATCACGAACGCGTCGTGCAGCGAGCGGCCCCGGATGTGGGTGAGCGGCAGGACCTCCAGCATGCCGCGCGCGGTGACCTCCTCGATGACCTCCCGGCTGGTGACCGCCGACAGCGTGTCGAACACCGCCTGCGCCCAGGGGCTCATCTTCTCCGCCTCGGAACCCGGCAGATAACCGAGCTCCTGCCCGCCCACCGCGTACAGCGGACGGAAGACCATCACCTTCTGGTGCTGACGGCGCTCCAGCACCGCCTCCAGGCCGGCGCACAGGGCCAGCGCCGACTTGCCGGTGCCGGCCCGGCCGCCCATGGACACGATCCCGACGTCCGGGTCGAGCAGCAGGTCGAGCGCGATCCGCTGCTCGGCGCTGCGGCCCTTGACGCCGAACGCCTCCCGGTCGCCGCGCACCAGGCGGACGTTGCCCTCGGGCGTGATCCGCCCCAGCGCCTTGCCGCGCTCCGACTGGATGGTCAGCCCCGTGTGCACGGGCAGGTGGGAGGCCTCGGGCACATACACGTGCCCCTCTTCGAAGAGGACGTCCACCTGCTCGCCGGGCAGGGTCAGTTCGGACATTCCGGTCCAGCCGGAGGAGTCCGTGATGGCGAGCTCCGCACGGTACTCCTCGGCGAGGAGACCGACGGAGGACGCCTTGATCCTGAGCGGGAGGTCTTTCGACACCACGGTGACGTCGAACCCCTCGGCCTGCAGATTGCGGGCGACCGCGAGGATGCGGGAGTCGTTGTCCCCCAGGCGGTAGCCACTGGGCAGCACGCCGGGGTCCGAGTGGTTGAGCTCGACCCGCACGGTCCCGCCGAGGTCCCCGGTCGGGATGGGGGCGTCGAGACGGCCGTACCGCACCCGGTAGTCGTCCAGCAGGCGCAGCGCCTGCCGGGCGAAATAGCCGAGTTCGGGATGGTTCCGCTTGGCCTCCAGCTCTGTCACCACGACGATGGGGAGCACGACCTCGTGCTCGTCGAAGCGGCTCAGGGCGTTGGGATCGGCCAGCAGGACACTGGTGTCGAGAACATAGGTGCGCCGGTCGGGCTTGTGGCGCTTTGCGCTGGTCACCACGGAAGAACGTACCCCCTCGGATGAGGTCGGGGAGCGACGAGGCGGAGCTGGACCGGTCGACGGCCCTCATGCACAGCGGGCCGAGAACCGGCCCTCCGCCGCTTCTTCCGTGCCGTGACCGCACGGTCGGGCTGGTGCAAAGGGCCTCCCGGGCGGACGGCTTCTGCGCCGCCCGCTGAGATCCGACACCCGTGGTTCGGGTGTCGACCTGTCTGGCTTATGCCCTCGAACAAGCGCCGCCATGCCACGGCATATGACGGCGTGCCGGTGAACTCCGGGTGACGTGCGGTAGGTGGGCGGGGTGCTCAGCCGCCGTAGCGCCGGTGGCGGGCGGCGTAGTCACGCATCGCGCGCAGGAAGTCGACCTTGCGGAAGGCCGGCCAGAACACGTCGCAGAAGTAGTACTCCGAATGCGCGGTCTGCCAGAGCATGAATCCGGACAGCCGCTGCTCACCGCTGGTGCGGATGACGAGGTCCGGGTCGGGCTGGGCGCGGGTGTAGAGGTGACGCCCGATCATGTCGGTGTCGACGGCCTCGGCGAGCTCGTCCATCGACGTGCCCTGCTCCTGGGCGTCCAGCAGCATGGACCGCACGGCATCGGCGATCTCCTGGCGTCCGCCGTACCCGATGGCGACGTTGACCACTATCCCGTCGACGTCCGCGGTGGCCTGCTCGGCCTCCTTCAGGGTGGTCTGCATCCCGGACGGCAGCAGGTCGCGCGTGCCGACGTGATGCACCCGCCAGCGCCCGTCGGCGGCGAGGGTGCGCACCACGTCCTCGATGATGCCGAGGAGCGGGACGAGTTCCTCCTTCGGCCGGTCGAAGTTGTCCGTCGACAGCAGCCAGAGGGTGACGACCTCGACATCCGTCTCGCTGCACCAGCCGAGGAACTCCCCGATCTTGTCCGCGCCGGCCCGGTGGCCGTGGACGGTGCTGGAACCCGCGGCCTTCGCCCAGCGGCGGTTGCCATCCATGATGACGCCGATGTGCTTGGGCACCTGAGCGGTGTCCAGGTGACCTTCCACCCGGCGTGCGTACAGCCTGACCAGCAGGCCCCGCAGCTTGTCGCGCAGGTTCACGTGATCGTCAGCCCCTCCGTACGGATCGGACAGGCGCGGCGTTCCCCGCCGCGTCGCGCGGCAAGCGGCCCGGTCTCGGCCGCGGGCGGCCCCTGTCCGTATGGCGGTCCCCGAAGGGGAAGCGTACCCCCGCCGGGGCGGGGGTCCCCAAAGTCCGGGGTGGTCGTGTTCGCCGGCTGTCCGGCGGCAGCACACGGTTCGTCGCCCGTATTCGCCGCCCGTGGGGGTGCCGCACGCGGTTTGCCTGCCGCCCTCCGACCACCGCCCCCGTCGGGCGCTCTTTCCTGGCCAAGAAAAAACGGGCCGGTCCGTGGGGGGGGAGACGGACCGGCCCGAGGGGGGGTTTCCACCATAACCCTTCGTAAGTGATGCTGCGTACATCGGCGCGCCACAACTACTCTCCGAAACCGTCCGACGACGCGCAGACGGCCCTGGAAGGCGCTTTCCAGGGCCTCGAGGTGGCCGAAAACCGGCGAAATCGCGTGAAAACCGAGCGGTGAGGGGACTCTGGGCCGAATGTGGCACCATCCGCCGACAGGGTGACCACACTTCCGGCCATCCCTCCGACAGGCGCCCCGGGTGCGGACGCCGGATTGACCCGAGGAGGCCGGCTCGGGCACCGCGCAGCCCCCTCCGCTGCGCGGTACCGTCGCCCCGCGCAACTTTGCTGGCGCGAATTATCTTGGTCCGAACCTATGTGATCCCCTGCTCCGGAGACCAGCCGCACCCCATAACGATGCGGAAACTCATGGGCGCGAAGTGCGGCCGGCTCCGCCCTTGCGGGCATGGAAGAGATGCCGGGTGCTGTGGGCCACGAAGGCTCCCTCGGTCCTGATCCGCTCGTGCAGGGCGCGCAGCCGCGGCACATACGCCTCGACGGTGAAACCGGGGACCGTCCAGATCACCTTGCGCAGGAAATGAACGACGGCGGCGATGTCGTAGAACTCGACGCGCAGCCGTTCGGCCCGCAGATCGACGATCTCCAGCCCGGCGGCCTCGGCCGCGCGCCGCTCACGGTCCGGATGCCGCACGTTGCGCTGCTCGTCCGGCTGCGCCCCGAGGAAGTACTCGACGAGTTCGTGGACGCTGCCGGGCCCGACATGCTGGGCGAAGTAGACACCACCCTCCATGAGCACCCGGGCGATCTCCTCCCACGGGGCCTCGACGGGATGCCGGCTGACGACGAGGTCGAAGGCCCCGTCCGCGAAGGGCAGCGGCGCGTCCTCGGGCGAGGCGACGACGGCGACACCGCGCGGCCGGAGCAGGGCGGTGGCCTTGGCGACGTTGGGCGCCCAGCCCTCGGTGGCGACGACGAGCCGGGGCTGCCGAGGGGCGTCGGCGAGCGCGAAGTCCAGGACCTCCCCTCCCCCGGTCTGGATGTCGAGCACGGCGTCGGCCCCGCCCAGCCACCCGGCCATCGTCCTGGCATACCCCCACGAGGGCCGGGCCTCGCTGGCCCGCCCCTCGAACCAGGAGAAGTCCCACCCCTCGGTGGACACGGAAGCACCTTCCGCGATCAGCTCTTCGAAGGTACGGCGGCTCGCCCTGTCCGTCATGCACAGATCATGCACGGAGCGGCCGCCGCCTGTCCTCCGGCTTTACGGCACCAACGGCCGCACCTCCTCCGCCACGAACCGCACGAAGCCCTCCGGGTCCGGCTCATCACTGGTCGGCTGGAGAACGACCGAGTCTGCCCCGGCCTCGGCGAGCCGCTGTACGGCCCCGGCGACGGCCCCCGCGTCCCCGGCGACCCCGAGATCCGCTTCCCCGCCCACCCCCTCGGCGACCAGGTCGGCCCGCACCCGCTCGCCGGCACCGGTCCCCGTGGCGGCGAGCAGATAGACGACGACCTTGTGGGGCTCGTGGTCACGCCCCGCCGCAGCACGTCCTTCCTCAATGAGCCGGCGCGCCCGCCGCACCCCCTCGGGTGAGGTGTCGGCGGTGAGGATGGTCCCGTCGGCGGCCTCACCGGTGAGCCGCACGGTACGGGGCCCGGTGGCACCGGCGAGCACCTCCACCGGCCCCTGCGGCGGCCAGTCGAGGGCGACGTCGTCGAGCCTGACGTACCGCCCCTCGGTGGTGACCCGCTCCCCTCCCAACAGGGCCCGCAACGCGACGAGATGCTCCCGCAACAGGGTGAGCGGCGACTCGGCCCGCGCCCCGACCTGCCCCATCCAGTCCTGCACCCCGTGTCCGACTCCGAGGATCGCGCGGCCCGGGAACATCCGGTGCAGACCGGCGGCCTCCATGGCCGTCATGGCGACGTTCCGCAGCGGCACGGGCAGCAACCCGACCCCGACCCGAACCCGCTCGGTCCACGCCAGCGCGGCAGCGGCGGTCGAGATCCCACCCTCCCGGAAACAGTCCTCCCACAACCAGAGCTCCTCGAGCCCCGCCTCATCGGCGATCCGGGCAACGGAACGGAGCCGCTCGGGAGCGAGCTGGGGACGGAAGACTGCGCCTAGTGTGGTCATGGGTGGGTCCTACCCACCTGGGACGGGCTCTTGAAACTGACGCTCGCGGCGATCAGCCGCAGAATCTCCCGGTACTCGTCCCGTCGCCCCGGGGCCGTCGTGGTGAGCGTGAGCACGGCCAGGCGTCCGCAGTCCGGGTGGGGCAGATGCGCGTGCAGCTGGAGAAGCGGTATCCGCGGCAGCCCGCTGCCGGCCCCCGGCACGGACGCCGACTCGCTGAACGCGGCGGGCCCACAGGAAAGCTCGACGAACTCCACACCGGCACGCCCCTCCCCGGCCGTCACCACCCGAGCGGCGGTGACACCACGCGGGGCAACGGCGGTCTCCCGCCAGGAGATGGTGAAGAGGGAGAACAACGGCACCGGGTCACTCACACCGGCCACGTCAGCGACGTCGTCCCGATGAAGCCCGATGGAGCAATGCACGGTACCGACTTCGCGTAGGGCGGCCAGCAGCTGCTGGGCTGTGGCGAACTGGGCAATGAGCTGCTGGCGTGCCATCTCGTCTGGGGCGGCGTCCAGGAGCGGAGCCACCGCTGTTCGTAGTTCATCCGCTGCCGCGGAATCAGGACGAGGGAGTAGAGCTTCTAGCGGAAGGGCCGTGAAGCCGGCTGGTTCGGTGAACCAGAGTTCCGCATCGGGGTCGTTGAATGATTCGTGAAGAATGATCGCCGAGTTGGTCACAGAGGGTTCCAAACAAGGGGTCAGGGGCGGAGAGGGAAGATTCCGACACGTCGGCCACGCTCTACGTCCTCCGCAGTGGCTCCCCAGTCCGCAAAACGCTGACCATCATGCACGACCATTCGCTGCTCGAGCACATGCAGCCGCCGAGGCGTGTTGCCACTGCGGCTGGGTACAGCGATGAGTCCAATAAAGCGGGGATCACCGGCAAACCAAAGCGTCTCGATTTCAGCCTTCAGCGTCGGTTTGGCGCGGGGAGCCATCCTGCGGTGCCACCACTCCGTACGGTAATGCCGCGAGAAGACAAGAGGTAGGCGGTGCTGAGGGCGAGCAGGATTGGACATCTCGAACCATCCATGATGCCTACTCGACACCTCAGCATGATCCGTTAATCCGTGTGGAATATCCCGAAGAACTCGCCACGGATACGTCCGCATGATACGTCGCATGCAAAGAGCCGGACGGAAATAGCGCAACTGCACTACCGCTCGATAGAAGCAGTAGCAGAGCGGAAGCATGAAGAGAAGAGCAAATTTCGAAGAAAGGTGAACAACCAGGACGTAGAGCAGACCGAACCATGAAGCAAGCCACCACAGTAAACCGGCAACACACCTCAGTGCGTGCCCTGACCAGGACAGGCGAGTAAGCGGATGGTCCCACGCCACTCGGCAACGTTCAGGATTCACGCACCATCTCTCCCTTTACTCAATGTCAGAAGGCATGACGGACGACATCGAAAATTCCGGCGTTGTCCAAAATTAGCCTTACCCCGTCGACACCTGCCACAGTGCCATCCTTAACTCCATCGCCCTCCGCATCCACGATCTTGTTGTAGATCCCAAAACCAGCAGTACCGACGCCAGCCAATCCCGAGGTAGCAGCCACCGCCTTGGCCGCTGCGTCAGGACTACTGAGACTTCTCACTGCCCGCGCAACCAAGGGGTTGTCCAGTCGAGCAATGGACTGCATGTTGTCCATGGATTTGGCACCCAAAAGCGCTGCCTTTTGTGCGAGCGTAAGCGTTTCTCCACTGGCACGAATAGAATTCATAGCCCCCTTGGCTCCTGCGGCAACCGCCCCTAGGCCGGGAATCACACCGGCAGCGTCTGCCCCTACTGACACCAAATTGCTCCAGAAGTCCGCATCGAGCTCACCTTTGGTGAAGCCGTCCTTCAAAGACTCCAAGGTCTCGGGATTCGCAATAAGCCTCAGACCGAGCGCCGTCACACTCAGCCCGGACGCCACGAGCATCAGCGCGGCCACCATCGGCAAGCCGAGCGGACCCGCAAAGAGGATCGCCACGACTCCTGCAACACCAGCCAAGAAGCTCAGGACGTCCGGCAGGTTGTCGGTCAGCCAGTCGAGGGCCTCGTCGAACCAGCCTGGTTCGTGAGGGGCCAGTTTCTTCGTCGCGTCGCGGATTCTGCTCGCACGGTGCTTGGCCTGCCGCTCATGTTCCTCAGCCAGTTGCTTCGCCTTGCGAATGACCTTGTCGAGCTCGGCCTGCGCCTCCTCGACAACCGTGTTCCCACGCTCCTCCCCCGCCTTGTCCGCACGCCTCTCGGCCCGGCCGACCGCAGCACGCGCCTCCTCCGCCTCGCCCTCCAGCCGTTTCGCACGCCGCTGAAACTCATCCAGCTCGCTCTCCCAACGGCTCAGCTGCCCGGCCGCCTTGCGAAGGGAATGCGCCGCGTTCTTCAGGTTCAACGGCAGCGGCCCGCCGTCGAGCTGCTCGCGGAAGGCGACGGCGGCGTCGCCCTTCCAGTAGCTGCCGTCCAGCAGCTTGGTCACCAAGCCGTGCGCGTCCCGCAGGACCTCCGCACACCCGCTCAGCTTCTTGTGCAGCCGACGGACGGCCTCCGTGTCACCCGGCACCGGATTGAACCCCAGATGCGGATACTCCGGATTGGGGATACGCGGCGCCGACTTGAGTCCTTGAGGTAGACCGAGATCGGCCCGCGACTGCGGATCAAGGACCGCGCCGGACTGATCGGTCTCCGGAGCGAAAGTCACTTCCCAGCGCCTCCGCCCTTGCCTTCGCGGGCCCGCTTGAGCGCTTCCTCCAGAGCCTTGTCGACCTCGAGGTAGCTGTCCCGGCTCTTGCCGATGATCTCGGCCAGGTCCTCCGTCTGCTTGCCGATCTCCTCGGCCCCGTACTTCCAGTCCTCCTGGAAGTCCTCACAGGCACTGTCGAGATCATCGGTACCGAGCCCGGTGACGGTCGCGTCCGCGAGCGCCTTGCGTACACCTCTGAGCGAACTCGACGACTTGCGCAAGGACTTCATGAACCGCCCGAGCTCGCCCCCGTCAACCGCCAACCGCTCCGCCATACGCCCGTCCCCTCCACCCGCACGACATCACCGATGGAATGAACGACACGAACCACAATCCGTGACGACCCGGAGCCGGCGAACGCGCTCTGCCGGGTACGTCGTACACCTGAAGCCGTACTGGTGTGCCGGGAGGAAGCCGAAGATCAGCTCATACGGTCGGACTCAGGGCCGGCACTTGTCGCTGCCCCGTGCACCGGATCCTGTTCCGCAATGGCCGTGTCCACAGCCCTGATCCGCTGCTCGGCAGCGTCAAGTACCGAATCCGTCACCGACTCGCTCGAGGAGACCGACTTCTCACCATCCGTGTCCACGCCCCCCTTCCACTGTCCCTGGCGGTGCTGTCGCCGTCGCTTCCGCAGGCGGACAGCGTGAACGCCGCGAGCAGGGTGGGGCGACGGTTCGCAGTTGGCTCCCGTAGGGCGAAGCCTGGGGTCAGCGGTTGATGGCCTGGATTTCCTGGACCTCGACGTCCTGCGTCGCTCCGAACTCGCCGTCGGGAAGGTCACCGCCCGCGCCGCCGGTGCCGGTCCAGTGGATCTCCCACGTGACTGTCGCCTGGAGCGGGAACGTACCGTCGCCCGAGGAGCGCAGGTATTTCACCCCGCACGGAGGCGTCTCGTCCACCTTGCCCTTCTCGTACGGCTCACCGATCCGGCCGTCGTCGATCTCGCAGACGCCCGAGGCCGGATAGACCTCCGCGTCCGGCGTGCCCGGCTTGATCTCCAGCGAGACCGGCTCCGCCGTGGCCGTCGCCTCGAGTCCGATCGCCTCGACGGACGCGGTGACCGAGACCGGCTTGAACTCGGCACCGTCCAGCCACGCCCACGTCGGAAGGTTCACCTTGGTGGCCTCCGCGGGGGCCAGCGTCACCTCGGTACCCGGGACCCGGATCTCCGCGTAGGCGAGTTCGGCGAGGATTTCGGGGGTGATGGCGTTCTCGATGTTCGCGGGAGGGGCGTCGCCCGTGTCCACCCAGAAGTAGTCCTCGTCGCAGGAGTCCCAGCCCGGCGGGAAGCTCTTGTCGACGTATGAGCCCCACCAATAGCCTTCGCCCGACTTGTCCTTGTTGAAGCCCTTCTTCTCGTCGTCGGCGTTGTACTTCTCCCGCTGTGTGGCGTCCCACTCGTGGCCCGTCGAGCCGGCTTCCCAGATCGGTTCCAGGTACTTCTGCAACTGCTCGGGGGTGTATTTGGGGGCGTACCAGCAGGGGGGTGGACTCCACGAGGTGGACGACGTCAACGCGCCCGCGGAGTCGCCGCTGCCGTTCTTCGAGCGGTCGAAGACGACGCCGCCGACGGTGACGGAGAGGTTGCCTTCGTCGTCGGCGTTGGCGCTCTGTTCCGTGCCGCTGCGGGTACCGTCCTCCCCGCGCCCACCAGCGAACGCCGCAGGTGCTGCAAGGAGGGGAAGACTGACGAGTGCGACAAGAATCGCAACCCTTATCGGCTTTGTTACGGCTGGCATACCTTGCTCCCCCGATCCGACGCGATGTCGGTGGTCCGCCAGACGCCCTCAGCGTTCTTCGCGAGCTTTGTGTTGTAGAGGACGTAGGCATCCGCCGTCGTCGGCGTATTCTTGACCTTTCCGGTTTTCTTGTCCTTGATGAACGACTTGCTCTCGTCTGAGCAATAGGTGATGTAGGCCCCGTCGTCCCCTGAGAGATTCACCTTGTAGTCGAAGTACCGAGTCTCACCGACCCACGTGTGGTTCTTCTTGATGTACCCGAGCACATACGTGATCGAGCCACTCAGAGCCGATTCGGTGTTGTAGAAGCCGAGTGCCTTGGTATCGGTGCTGCCCTCGAAGATTGCCTCATCGACCGAGTTGACGCTCAGCGTACTGTCCGCGAGAGCCGCATCCTTCGCCGCATTGCCCGTCTTCTCGTACTCGAAGACGTTCTTAGCGTCGGAAGGGAATGCGATCTCCGGGCGTCCGCCAGAGTCCGACGCACTCGGGGTGGGCGATGATGACTTCTCACCCCCCGTGTCCGCGCCCGCGATCTTGTCGTTGTCCTTGGTGGTGGTGTCGTCGTCGCTTCCGCATGCGGACAGCGTCAGGGCCGCGGTGGCGGTCAGCGCGAGCGCTGCGAGCAGGGTGGGGCGGCGGTTCACGGTCGGCTCCCGGTGGGGCGAGGCTTGGCTTCAGCGAAGTCAAAGCTATCCGGTGCGTAAGTCGAGGCACCAGAGTGAGTGGGGTCAACTTGCGGGGTCTGGTGGTTCCGTGAGCGGGTGGTCGGTGATGAGGGCTGTCAGGATCAGGGGGGCGTCGCCGTCGGACTGGTTGAGGGAGAGGGCGGTCCAGCGGGTGGGTGGCAGCGGGCCCCAGAGGGTCAGGTCGCCGTAGCAGGCCTTGGTGGAGAGGGTGTGGAAGGGCTCGGGGGATTGTTTGCCCGAACCGCGTTGGAGGAGGAGGGCGCGCGTGGTCAGCGTGCGGTGGGGGCCCCAGTGGGTGTCCAGGTGCGTCGCCAGTTCGGTCAGGTGTGACTCCGCTCTCGCCTCCGCCTCGTTCCATTCGCGGCCGTACACGCCCGTGAGGGGGGCGCTCCGCCAGAGAGGAAAGAGCAGGAAGCCTTCGCCGTGGGTTGATGTCCATTCGCCGGTCAGCGGGTCGCCCTGGTCGGTGGTGGGGCCGGAGGTCGGGAAGGGAGACGACAGGGCGGTCTCGATGGCGGATACGGCGGAGGGCAGGTCGAAGGGGGTGTCTGCGCGGGGCGTCACAGTGTGGGCCTGGTCATGGGGTGGGGGAGCGGGTCCAGTGCGCCTGAGTGCCTGAGGGTTTGGTACGCCTTGACCACTGTTGCCGTGTCTCCGGGGGCAGCGATGGTCAAGAGGGTGCCCCCGGTGGGAAGTTCCTTGCTGTCGGGCAGCGCGTCGGCGGGTGTGCGGGCCGCTCGGCCGGCGGACAGGTAGGCCACCCAGCCGACCGATGGCGTGCCGATCTTGAAGCCCGCTTCCTTCTTGAGCGCGGACGTCACCGCCCGGTCGCTCACGTCTCCGTAGTCCGGGTACCACGACTCGGCCACGGCGGTGAGGAGTTCGGCGTCGGGGAGGTCGTCCGGCGTCTCGTCGGGGGACACGATCGTGGCCACCAGTGACTGGAGGAGGAACTGCGGGGTTCCGCCTGCGAGTGCGGCGATCTCCACCTTCCAGCCGGGGGCCGTGGTGTCGGCGAGCAGCCGGAGTGAGGTGCCGTTCGCCGCCGACCAGTCGTCTGTTGTCTGGGCCGTGTGCAGGGCGGCGAGCAGGGACGGCTCGGTCGGCCGGAGGGTTTCGGCCGGTCCGGAGGCGGGGGCGGTGTGCCATGTCCCCGTCGTCTGCGGCAGCAGCCGGGCGAACCTGTCCAACGTCGTGCTCCATCGTGCGGCGAGTTCCTCCGCCGACTCCTGCCGGGGGCCCCAGAAGCCCCGCACCACGCGTCGCATGTCCTGTTCCCTCTCTGATCTCTGATCTCTCGCCGCTCGCCCGTGTCCGGCTTCACACCCTAGGTCGTGCGCGGTCCGCCGATCCGTCAGTCGAAGGCCTCGGGGCGGCGGTCGCCCGCGATCGGTTCGGGGGTCGTGTGGACGACCTCGATGTCCAGGCCCGCGTCCTCGAAGGCGTCGCGGGCCGCGTCGGCGACCTCCTCGTTGGAGAAGTGCCACTCGATGTCCTTGCCCCGCGCCGCCGCGACCTGTCTGCGGGCCTCGGTCAGCAGCCGTTCCCGGCCTGACGGGGTGAGTTCCGTGCGGTCGGCGCCCAGGAAGCTGTCGTAGCCGTTCTTGGCCTCCAGGTAGGTCTGGCGGGAGGAGTCCCAGCCGTCGAACTCGACGTCCGGTACGTCCGGGTCGGTGTGCGGGACGACGTACTCGTGTCCGCGTTGGGTGCCGGTGATCTGTTCCTGGTAGCGCAGCCAGGACTCGTTGCGCCAGTTGGGGGTGGGGTTGCGGTCGCGGCTCGCCCAGAAGCCGTCGCCCTTGTCGGCGTCGCCGTACGTGCGGCTGTCCAGGTCGTCGGCCCATTCCGGCGGGTTGTAGCTGCGCGGGTCGCCGGTGTCGTTGCGCTCGGGTTCGGGGTACTGCTTCCTGTTCTCCAGTGCCTGGCGAGCGCGCTCCGGTTCCTCGGCGCGTTTGCGTTCCAGGTAGGCCTGGCGTTCGGCCGCCCGGGCCTCCTCCGCCTGTTCCCGGGCCTCCTCGTCGCAGCCGCCCTCCGCCAGGACGACGTACGGACTGCCGGCCGCCGCGAGTACGGTCGTGTCGGTACCGGGTCCGCCGTGCGGGCCCTCGCCGTACGGGGTCCTGCGGGGCGGTGCGGAGATGGTGCAGCCGGTGCGGCGGGCCGCTTCCTCGGCCTCGTCCGCCGCCTCGTCGGCGCGCCGGGCGGCGTCCTCCAGCGCGTCGAGGTCGCCGGCCTCGGCGGCGCGCCGGGCGTCCTGGGCGGCCTCGGTGGCGTCGTCGACGACCTTGCTCAGCCGGCCGAGGGAGCCGACCTTCTCGGCGATCTTCGCCTCGCCGTAGCCGGGGATGAAGAGGGAGCCGATGTTCCAGATGACGGTGGTGACGGCCCGGGTCCCGTTGCCGCTGTTCCACTGGTCCACGACGTCGTCGCCGATGAACGAGTCGAACAGGACCGTGCCGCCGGTGCCGAGCGAGGCGCCGCCCCAGTCCAGGACCGCGCCGAGGTAGTCGCCGTCGTCCCACATCTCGCGGGCGTCGGCGGTGTCGTCCCACCACGCGCCGCCCAGGGAACTGCCGTAGTCCATCAGGCCGTTCCACGTGTCGACGGGGCTGGTGACGACGTCCCAGATGCCGGTGACGTCGCCCCAGACGCCGTCGACGAACAGGCCTCCGCCCACCTGCCCCAACTGGTCGCCGGCGCAGCCGAAGAAGGCACCGAAGCCGGAGAAGCAGCCCTCGTCGTCCCCGACGCCGTTCTCGGATTCGGATTCGGGTTCGAATCCGGTGGTCGGGTCCTCGTACGGCGGCTCGTCGATCTCGTCCTCGGCGGCCACGGGGTCCACCGGGTTCGTGGGGTTCGTGGGGTCCGCGGCTGAGGGGTCGTCCTCTGTCTCAGAGGGCGCCTCGCGGGAGTCCGTGTCCCCGGTGTCGTCCTCCGCCGAGACCTGGCTGTCGTCACCCCCGCCGGGTCCCGGACATGCCGTACCGGTGACGCGGCAGACCTGGGCCTGGATGCCGGTGAGGATCTGGGTGCCCAGGCCGCTGACGACCAGCGCGGCGATGATCGCCGCGACGACCGCGATCAGGCCCGCGTACTCCACCGCCGTCTGGCCGTCGTCCCTGCGCCACCGGATCATCCGGGGCAGGGAAAAGGGGCGGCGCTCGCGCCGGCCCGGTTCCGCGAGGCGGTACCAGTCGCGGCTCTCCGGGCGGGTCAGGAGGGAGAGGATCAGGAGGGGGAGGAGGAGCTGGGTGAGGCCGCGGGCCGATCCGTCGGCGAGGTTGGATATGGAGCCGAGGATCAGCCATGCCTGTACGCCGATCAGCCCGGCCCGGACGCCGGCTCCGCCCCGCCAGGTGCGGCGGGCCAGCCACCAGCCGAGGGCTCCGGGCGCGGCGGCGTACGCCACATGGGCGAGCAGGGTGCCGTCCACCGCGTCGAACGACGCCGCTGTGAGGAGCAGCCCCAGGCCCCCGAGCACCGTGAGCGCGAACAGTGCGTGCACGAGCAGCAGGGCCTGGGACAGGGGCCGGGGCATGTCCCGCAGCCCTCCCCCGTACCCGGGCGCACCCCGCGCCACCCCCGGCTCCGCTCCTCCCCCGTTCGAGGCCATCCCCGCCCCTCCTCAAGTCTCCGGGTTCGCAACCGTGTTTGGTTCACGGCACGGGCCGAGAGTAGGGAGGGGTGGTTGTCAGGGGATGGGCCCGTGGGCCCAAAACAGCGCCCCACCGGGCCCGGCACTGTCAGTCGGAGCGATCGGGTGGTGAGCGGCAGGCCATCGGTTCGAACTCGGCCGGCATTCGGACGAGTTCGTGGTCATGTCACCCTTCTGTGACAGCGATGTCGTGGAACGACGGCGGCGGGATCCCTTCGGCTCGCAGACCCCTCATAGTGATCAAGCAAGCACCGAGAAGCCGAAACCGCTTCGGCCTCAAACAGCTTATTCTCAAGGGGATTTCATGTCCGGCAACCGTCGCAAGGCCTTCCTCGTCTCCGCAGTCCTCGTGGGCGGCGCCATGCTGATGACCGCCTGTCAGGACACGGACGCGGACACGGACACCGGTGCCGCGAAGGGTTCTTCGTCCGCCGCCTCGACCGGCGGTACGGCCACCCCCTCGTCCGGCTCGTCGACCACGGGCAGCGGTCAGGCCACCGACGAGGGCGGCGACACGACGGGCAAGGGAACCGAGGACGGGGCCGGCTCCGGCGTCGACACCGGTAACGGGGAGCGGGTGGCGGTCGAGCAGACCTGCGGCGCCAACGACATCTCCTGGAGCACCAAGTCCGAGACCCAGGGCGGCGGATACATCCTGATCATGGCGAAGGCGAAGTCGGGGATCACCTGTTACCTGCCCGCCGCGCTGCCGATCGTGGCGTTCGGATCCGACGGCACCCAGGCGGGTCCCGCGGAGCAGTCCGTCGGCGAGCAGGTCAAGCTGAGCGGGAGCACCACCGCCTACGCCGGAGTGAACCCGAAGACCACCAGCGGCGACAGCGGCAAGGAGCTGGACAGCATCATCGTCGCCGTCGGTGACGCCGACCCCGACCCGGTCTCCCTGCCGGTCGACACCATCACCGTCGAGGACCCGATCGTCACCAACTGGCACACCTCCCCGGCGGACGTGGTTCCGTTCGTCTGAACGGCGTTGTCAGTCCGGCCCACTAGGGTCCTGGATCACAGTCACCACCGTGTGACGACGTCTGCTGACGTGCCGTCATGATCTGGAGCACTCATGGGCTTTGATGCCACCTACGCCGACTTCTCCGTCGATCCGACTCGGCTGGCGAACTCCGATGTCAGGCTCCACGGGGCCCGGTTCGCCGGGTCGCACGTGGCGTTGAGTGCGGGCGGGAGCGTGACGCTGGACTTCGAGGTGGAGGACCCGGAGGACGTGCCCCAGGCGACGCTCACCGTCACGGCCCTCGTCTCCAAGCTCGGCTCCGACCTCGGGTACGCGCCGATGGACGTACTGGTCCAGGGTGAGGTGCTGGCCGAGGACCTCACCGTGCCCGGCGGCGGCGACCTTCCGCAGGACAACGTTTTCGCCGTACCCGGGCGGCTGCTGAAGCCCGGTACCAACACCCTGGAGATACGCTCCTCGGCCAAGTCCGGCAGCATGCTCTGGCTGTACCGGATCACCCTGGATCCCGTCTGGGAGCGCGGCCGTTCCGAGCGGGCGCGGGTGGCGGAGGCGGCCCGGGACTCGGTCTTCGCCTACGGTACGGAACTCCGTCCGGCCCATGCCTCCTCCGCCTCCTGGCAGGCGGCCCCGCGGCTGCTCTTCCACATCGACCGGGACGAGCACTCCCTGCCCGCCCAGCTCGGCTGGCGTGATGAGGACGGGGCCGAGGCCGCCATCAGCTTCCAGTCCAACATGTCCGACTTCCACGGCGTGTACCGCTCCGCGGACGGTACGGCGTACGAGTACCGGGGGCGGCTCACCGACCGCCGGCCGTTCTCGGACGACACCCAGAACCTCTCGGCGTCCCCGCTGCACCGCTTCCACACGGAGGAGGGGTGGGGCGGCAGCTGGCACACCTCCCACGAACTGCGGCTGCTGGTCGACGGCGGCGGGGCGCCCGTCGAGCGGGTGACCTGGCGCGACCAGCGGGGCAACTCCGGGGTGGCCGTGCTGCACGCCGCCGTCTCCGAGGTCGAGGTGACCGGTGTCGAGGCGAGCGACGAGTTCGACGAGGGGGGCGAGGGGGCCGACAACCTCCTCGATGACCAGCACAGCAAGTGGCTGACGTTCGAGGAGACCGCCCAGCTCGACTTCACCCTCGCCCGTCCCGCCGCCGTCGCCTCGTACTCCCTGATGTCGGCGAACGACTTCGACGAGCGTGACCCCCGCGACTGGACCCTGTACGGCTCCCACGACGGCCACACGTGGACGCCGCTGGACACGCGCAGCGGTGAGAAGTTCACCGGGCGCCACCAGACGAGGCAGTTCCACCTGCGTTCCAGCACCCGGGCCTACCGTCACTACCGTCTCGACATCATCAACAACGCCGGCGGGAGCGAGGTCCAGCTCGCCCATGTCCGGTTCGCGGAAGCGCCCACCGGGCAGGCGTTCACCGGCTGCTACCAGCGCTACAACGAGGGCCCCATCGGCTACCGAGGCACGCCGGTCGTCGCCCCCTCCTCCGCCGTTCCCGTCGCTCCCCGCGTCGCCTCGGACCTGGAGGCCGCCGTCGCGAGCCTGTCCGAGACGGCCCAGACGCTGGCCGCGCTGGCTGCGCAACTTCGCAGGCACTGACCTTCGCGGGGCCTGCCGGGGATACGTTCAGTGCGGTCGGCCGCACGGACCAGCCACGGCTTCGGGCGGGAGAGTTCTTCCCCGCGCCCCGTCACGAGGCCGCTTCCGTCGGCCGGGAGAGTTCCGGCCCGTCCCCGGGGAACGGGCCCTGGAGCTCGCTCGCCATCTGCGGGTCGGACCACGCCTCGGCCGTGGAACGCCAGGAGGCGAGACTGCGTGCGAACAACAGCAGGAGTCCCGTGTCGGCGCCCGCGATCAGGTCCGCCAGCAGTTCGCGTACACAGGTGTGCCGCTCGTGCTCGGGCAGCCAGTGCAACCACGGCAGCTCTTCGGCCAGGGCCTCCTCGGCCGGCGGCTGGTGCCGGTCGGCCAGGATGGCCAGCGACCGTGCGGCCAGACTCATGCCGCTGAGGGTCGCTTCGAACCGCTCTTCCCGCATCAGTACGAGGTTGTCCTCGTCACGGCGTTCCAGTATGACGTCGGCATTTCGCCGCCCGAGCCGCACAACTTCGCAAGCAGTGATTTCGAGCGGCCTGCGGAGATACGTTCGGTGTGGACGGTTCGTCGATGGGTGGTCCAGGGGGTCGGTCGGGGATGGGACGCTGGCAGGACGGGCGGGGGGAGTTGACCGTACGGGGGGACGGCGAGGGGGTGACGGTGAGTGTTCCCCTGGAGATCGCCGCCTCCTATCGGGCCCGTACCAGAGGGCTGCTGGGGCGGGACTCCCTCGACGGGGTTCTGCTGCTCTCCCCCGCCAACAGCGTGCACACCTTCCGTATGCGCATGCCCATCGACGTCGCCTACCTCGACCGGCGGCTCCGGGTCATCGCCGTACGCACCATGCCGCCGGGGCGGCTCGGTCTGCCCCGGCTCCGGGCACGCCATGTGCTGGAAGCCGAGGCCGGGGCGATGGAGGGGTGGGGGCTGCGGGTCGGGGCCCTGGTGGAGGTGGACCTTTAGGGCGCCGCCGCCTCCGTGTACGTGCGTGCGCCCTCCCTGGGCAGGACCGCCCACATGCGAGTTCCCCCGCCCGGTTCCCTCGCGTCGCCGAAGCCCCAGTCACCGGCGCAGGCCTTCACCACGCAGGCCAGGACGCGGAGCGCGGCTCGGCGGCGGGTGTCGCACGCCGTGGCCAGACGGGGATGCGTGTGGCGGGGGTGCGCGTCGTAGAGGGTCATGCGGAGGGCCTCGTCGCGGTAACGGAGTGAGACGTACAGCTCCGCGGTGGGGGCCAGGCGGTAGGCGCAGGCGGTGAGTTCGCCCAGGGCCTGGACCGCGGCGTCCGCCATGTCCTCCAGGCCGTGGGCCCGCAGGATCGTCCGGGCCGCCGCGCGGGCGATCGCGGGGCTCTGCGGGGCGGCGGGCAGCGTGAAGCTGTAGGAGAGGCTGTCGGGGGTCGGTGGGGTGGGCGGCAGGTCGGCGGGGGCGGCGATCGGGCAGAGGCCGGCGGTTGCGGGCATGGACAACTCCTGACGGCGGCAAGTGGTTTGTGGCTCCGCCCGGTGGCTCGTCTCCCTGGACGCGAACACGCCCCTCCCAGGGCAGGAGAGTGCGGGCAGGCTCGCGCGATGCCGTTCCGGGTCGGCGCAGGCCGTAATCGTCCTGTCGCTGAATGTACGCATACCCCGGGAACATGTGCCACTTCCTCCAAGGAAATTGCCTCCAACGAGTTGGGGCAGGGGCGTCTTTGAGGGCAGACTGGTGCCCGACCAGGGGGAGGAAGGTGCCGATGCCAACACGTGCGACACCCACCGTGCGACAGCGGCGAGTGGGCGCCGAGCTGCGAAAGCTACGCATCGCAGCAGGCCGGAACACGGAGTACGCCGCCGGCCTGCTGGGACTGGACAGGACCAAGGTCTCCAACATGGAGGCGGGTGTCCGCGCCATCTCACCCGAACGCATCCAGATACTCGCCAACAATTACGAATGCAGGGATCAGGCGTACATCGATGCGCTGATCTCCATGGTTGAGTCGCGTAAACGCGGCTGGTGGGAGCACTACAGGGGTCAGCTACCGCAAGGTCTGTTGGACGTCGCCGAGTTGGAATGGTTCGCCACTCGCCTGCGCAGCCTGCAAACCGTGCACATCCCTGGGCTACTGCAGCTGAGTGGGTACGCCCGCGCAGTCTTCGATTCCGCCCTTCCGCCCCTGCCCACGTCTGAGGTCGAGCTACGGGTTGCGCTGCGCACGCAGCGGCAGAAGGTACTGGATCACGACGGCGCGGTCGAGTACGTGGCCTACGTGCACGAATGCGCTCTGCGTATGCAGTTCGGGGGACGACGGAACACGCGGGAGCAGTTGGACCACCTGTGCGAGGTGTCCGAGCGTGACAACGTCGACCTACGTGTCCTCCCAGTCGAAGTCGGTGCGTTCCCCGGGGCAGGGCACGCCGTTCTCTACGCCCACGGCGTGGTTCCTCAGCTCGACACCGTGCAGCTCGACTCCGCGCATGGCGGAGAGTTCACTCATGCCGACGCGCAGCTCGCGAAGTACGGTGCTCACATGGACTGGTGGCACGAGAGGTCACTTGATCCGCAGCGTTCCCGGGACTTCATCCGCTCCATTGCCCGTCAACTCTGAGGAGCCGTCATGGCCGACATCAGCTGGGAAGAGCCCTTCTGCGCAGAAGGCAACAACTGCTTCCGCATAGGCACCGACCTCGACGGCAACGCCTACATCGCCGTCGCCGGGCAGGAGGACACCCCGCTCACCGACAGCAGAGAGGCCCTGCGCGCCCTCATCCTGGAGATCAAGGCGGGCAAGGCCGACCACCTGCTCTAGCCGGCTCAGCTCGCCGTGCGCGGGAACGTGATCTCGACCCTGCGGTTCTTCTTGCGGCCGGCCTCCGTCGAGTTGTCTGCGATCGGGTACTGCTCGCCGTAACCACGCACCTCATAAGTGAGGTTCGCGTCGCTCAGTTCCTGGCCCAGGACGGCCTGTACGGCGTTGGCGCGCTGACGGGACAGGACGTCGCCGTGGGCGGACGAGCCCAGGTTGTCCGTGAAGCCGAAGACGCGGACCTTCGTCGCGTTCTGCGTCTTGATCTCTCCCGCGATCGTGACGATACGGGCCTTCGCCGCCGCGCCGAGCTTCGCGCTGTCCTTGCCGAACAGCACCTCGGCCTGGAGCGCGAACGTCACGTCGGAGTTGGTGTCCTCGCGTCGTTCGTCGCCGCTCTTGTCCTCCACGATCTGCTTGATGTCCAGGACCTTGGGCTCGGTGAGGGTGGCGCCCTCCGGGAGCTTGAGGTCGGGGTCGTTCGGGTCGACTTCGACGGGTGCGGACGCGGACGCCTCGGTTCCCGGCGGAACGCTGGGGCCGTCGTCCGCGTGTGCCACCACTGCGCCGTACAGGTTGGTGGCGACCATGACCGTGGCGGCCGAGAGAACCAGGGCGAGGCGAGGCGGCGCCAGGCGGGTCGGGGTACGAGTCATGGCCGGCCTCACCCGGAGATCTTGATCGTGCCGCTGGCGAACGTCGGCAGCTGCAGGCTCACGTCTGCCGTGTCTGCCGGCGGGGCGGGGAACTGCATGAAAACAGGGAGGACCTGACCTGCGTTGAGGGTGGTGAGACCCGTCGTCGTCAGCGGGCGGCCGTCCGTGTCCCGCAACACGTAGTAGCGTTTCTTTCCCTTCGGGTCCACGAGGGTGGCACCGCCGAGCGACGGACCGTGCTTGACGACCTCGGTCTCGTCACCGCTCATCTGAGGTGGAACGGCCACTGATTCCGCGCCGTCGTTCTTGAGATTGCCGCTCACGGTGACGAAGCCGCCGGAATCCCGTACCGCAGAGGTGATCTGGAGAAGCAGTCCGTCTGTGCCTTTGAGCTCGGCCAGTGGGGTCTCCGCCTGCCCCTCCTGGGCACTCGGCTGCGATCCACTGTCCTTGGAAGCGGATGACGAAGGTTTCGGCTTGTCGTCGTCGCCACCGCCGCCGCAGCCCGCCATGCCGAGAGCCAGGCCGGCCACAGCGGTCAACGCGACCATCCCCCTGCGGGCCCGCGCAGTGATCCGAATGCTCATCTCTCTGCTTCCTTCATCACTCGTCGTTCGCTTGTCAGTCGGCCAGGTGGACTTCGAACAGGTCCTCGGGCTCGGGGAGGAGTTCGATGGGCCCCTTCGGGTCCAGCTCCCATTTCTCGCCCTCGCAGGTGAGCAGCGGCAGTACGTCCTCTCCGGCGTCCTCGGACGGGAGCCGGAAAGTACAGCGGGGTTCGATCACAGCGGTGGCGGACGCGTCGGAGCGGCGATTCTCCGTGCCGGGGACGATGGAGTCTCCGACGGTCCTGTTGGTCTCGACCTCGACCTCGTAGCCGAGGAGGCCCGCCAGGCCGCATCCGACCACCCGGGCGTCGTTCTGCGCGGCAAGCTCGTGCGCCCGCCCGCAGGTGAGACCGATGCCGTCGACATTCCCGTTGAAGATGGCCTGCCACTTCGCCGGATCGAGCAGGTCCTGAACCCACCGGTCCGCGAGTGCGTCCCGAGTCTCCTGTGCCGCCGCGAGTGCCGCCGCGTCGGCAGCGGTCTGCGCGCCGTTCCGATTCGCCGCGGCCTGGCCGACCGCGAAGTACGCGAACGCGAGAAAGAGCAGGCCCCCCACCACCGTGATGTAGATGGGGAAGGCCTGCCCTGCGTCGCCGTACCGGCGGAATCGCCTCAAGGAGCCACCTTGGCGATCTGTGCGTTGATCTTGCCGAGGATCGTCTGCCCGATGCTGGTGCCGGTGATCGCGAGCACGATCAGCACGACCACCGCGATGATGCCCAGGTACTCGACCGCGGTCTGTCCCTTGTCCGCGTTGCGGCGCCGCATGGCCTCGACCGTCGTGTTCTTCCAGCCGTTGACGCGGACCTTGGTCGCGATGGCGGTCTTCATCATCAGGTCGCTCATGGTGTTCCCCTCCGGCTGACGCGGTAGCGGTCTGCTTCGTGGGACCGCTTTCGGCATCTGCAACGTACGGGCGGGCACCCCGTCCGTCAGAGGGCCCCAGGGCCCAATCCCGGGCCCAATCGCAGGCCCAGCTCCTCGTCGCCCTTGCCGTCACCGGAGGTCACCCCACCCCTCGACCCGAGCCCGGTGCCGTGCCGAGCCACTTCGCCGCGGCCTCGGAACGGCTCGTGCTGTGGAGCTTCGCGAAGATGCGGTTGATGTGGTTCTTGACCGTCTTCTCGCTGATGAAGCACGTGGCGGCGATCTGCTGGTTGTTCATGCCGGATGCGATGAGGTCCATGATCTCCGCCTCCCTCGTGCTGAGTTGGTACCTCGACCTGTCGGGAGCGGCCGGGCGGCCGCCTGTCCACCCAGACGACGATCGTGCCATATCCGGTTGCAGTTGCGAAAGGTTTTCCGCAGAAGTAGGCGGGGGTGGGATGTGGGGCAGGCCGAGTCCGTTTGTGGCGCGGTTAGTTGCGCGTGCAGCCCCCAGTCCCTCCGGTAGCGTTCCGGGTGGTCGCGGGTCCTGGCGTAGTTGCGAGAGCAACGCTCCTGCCGCGGTGGGGGTGAAGTGGGGCCTGCCCTCCCTGATGTCGCGGATCGCCGACACCAGCTGGTCCGCCGTGAACTCCCCGTGGACCAGGTAGCCGCCCGCTCCCCTGCGCAGGGCCTCCTGGACGATCTCCGACTCCCTGCTGTACGTCAGCATCACCACAGGAGCGATCCGTACCAGGTACGGGAGTGCCGAGATGCCGTCCACGCCGGGCATGCGGACGTCCAGGAGGACCACGTCGGGACGGTGGGCACGGGTCGCCTCGTAGGCCTCCCGGCCGTCGGCCGCCTCCGCCACCACCGTGATGTCCTCGCGTCCGGTGAGGAGGGCGGTCAGGCCGGCGCGGACCACCGGGTTGTCGTCGGCCACCACCACCCGGAGGAGGGCCGGTGGCGGAACGTTCGCGAAGGGGTTCGGCGGTGTCGTCATGAGGTGGCCTCCGTGGGAGTCGTCACGGCCGCCAGCGGGAGTTCCAGGCGGACTTCGGTGCCTCGGGTGTGCGCGCCCCGGCCTATGCGGATGCGGGCGCCGACCGAGGCCGCCCGCTCGACCATGCCGACGAGGCCGAAGTGACCGGAGCGGCGGAGTTGTTCGAGGTCGGTGCCGGGCGGGAGGCCGGTGCCGTCGTCGTACACGCTGATGCGGAGCAGGTCGCCGTGGACGCCGGCGTGGACGTCGACACGGGTCGGCTGTGCGTGACGGTGGGCGTTCTCCATGGCCTCCGAGGCGATGGTGAGGAGTTGGCGGGCCACGGCGGGTGGGACGGGCGGGACCGCGTGCTCGCCGGTGGGGCGGTAGACCGCGGGTACGCCGGTGCGTCCGGTGAAGTCGCGGGTGCGGGCGGCCAGTTCCACCAGTACGTCCGTGCCCTGGCCCGGGTCCGACTCCCTGCGCAGGTCCGCCAGGAGTTCGCGGGATTCGGCCGCGGCTCTGCGGGCCGAGCGGGCCACCAGTTCCGCCTGTTGTTTCACCAGGGCCGGGTCCATGCGCGGGGCGCCCGCCGTGCCGGCCAGACCGTCTGCCGCCAGGGCCACTCCGTGGAGGGTCTTGGCCACCGAGTCGTGCATCTCGCGGGCCAGGCGGGCCCGCTCGGCGCTGACTGCCTCCGTGACGGCCAGCCGGGCCTGGACCGTGGCCAGGGCCCGGGTTGCCGTGCCCAGCCGGAGCATGAGGTTGCGGAGACTGGAGCCGACCGCGCCCGCGATCACGCAGAGGCCGGGGAGGAGGAGCGTCTCCGCCGGGTCCGTCCGCGGGTTGTCCAGCGCCGCGTGGACCAGGAGGAGGATCAGGCCCTGGAGGGAGGCGAAGACGGCCGCGCCGCGCCAGCCGTAGATCAGGCCCGCGAGGAGGGGGGTGCAGACGCTGACGTAGGCGAGGGTGGTGTCGGGGCCCGCCGAGATGAGGAGCAGGGCTCCGAAGAGGGTGTCCGCCGCGAGGAGGGTGGGGTGGCGGAGGAGGAGGGGGCCGAAGCGTTCCCAGTCCCTGAAGAGGACGTAGGAGGCCATGAAGGTGGCCACTACGGCGATGGCGACGAGGCGGGTGCTCCAGCCGGGGCCTGCGTTGAGGAGGGCGGCCGGGGCGGCCAGGGCGATCATCGCCAGTCTGAAGCCGAATGCCTGCCGGCAGAGGGCCTGGAGGGCGTTGACCTGGATTTGTACGTCTGGTGCCGGTGCCGGTGCGGGTTGTGGGGGGTGCATCCGGCCTTCGGCCGGATGCGGGTTCCCACCCGCACCACCCGTGCAAGTTTCGTTGTCGGGTGCGGGTGGCCCCTGTGGAGGCTCAGCGCCGTCGGCGGCTGCCGCTCCGTGCATCTGTGTATGTCCCGCCGGTTCCCAGCCCGGTGGCAACGCCGGGGTCGCCGACGTCACCGGGATGTCCGGGGCGCCCGTCCTCGCGTGGGGCGGGAGGACCGTGCCCGCCGGTGGGGTGGTGATCTCCGGCAGTCCGGCCGCACGGCGGAACAGCCCCGTGCGTTCCCCGGTCGTCGTCATCGCACCCCGCCCCCTCCCCTACTCGCCCGTGACCGCGCCGAAGTCGATGCCGGAGCCGAGGATCAGGCCGGCGCCGAGGAGGATCATCGTGGCCGGGACCATGAACGTGGTGATCATCATGGTGGCCTTCGGGACCGCGCGGGCCGCCTTGCGGCGGGCGTTCTGCGCGTCCGTACGGCGCATGTCCTTGGCCAGCGACACCAGCGTGTCCACGATCGGCGCACCCAGTTCCTCGCCCTGCTGGAGCGCCGTGACGAACATCGCCACCTGCTCGGACTCATTGCGGCGCCGCAGCTCCGTGAAGGCCTGCCTGCGGCTCATGCCCAGGTCCATCTGACGGAGTGTGATGCGCAGTTCGTCCGCCCACGGCCCCTCGTACTTCGACGACACCCGGTCCAGGGCCTGCCGGAAGCCCAGACCCGCGCTCACCACCACCGCCAGTACGTCCAGGAAGTCCGGCAGGGTCCGCTCGATGACGTCCTTGCGGATGCGGATCGCCGACCAGATGCCGACCTCCGTCCAGAACGCGCCGAAGGCAAGCAGCAGCAGGGCCATGAAGAGCTGGCCCCGCATGAGGAACACCAGGAAGCCCAGCCCGCCGAGCGCCCCGTACACCGCGCGGCGGGCGGCGTAGCGGTCGATGGTGAGGCCCCCGGGGTTGCCCGCCAGGTCGATCTTGCGTCGGTACTTGGCGACCTGCTTGGGGCCCATGACACGCAGCACGGCGGGGGCGTAGCGCATGCCCATGCGGTCGACGAGGGAGTCGACCGCGCCCGTACGGGTGGAGCCGACCTCCAGGGCCAGGGCCAGGTCGGTGGGGAGTTTCGCCTCGGCCCGGTACATGCGGACGCCGGCGAAGACGCCGTAGACGGCGAGGCCCATCAGGAGGGCCAGCAGAAGTGCCATGTCGGTCGGCCTCCTCGCCGTTCAGACGTCGATGCGGGACAGGCGGCGGATGAGGACGAAGCCGATGGCGTACAGCCCGAAGGCGACGATCACCGCGGCCTGGCCCGTCGGGGAGCCGGTCATGCGTTCCAGGGCGCCGTCCTTCACCCCGTTCATCAGGAACAACGAGCCGACGCCCAGGACGGGAACGGCGTACGACGTCATGCTGACCTGGGAGAGCTGCGTACGGACCTCCCGCCGGGTCTCCTTGCGCTCCTCCAGCGTCTCCGTCAGGTTGCGCAGGGCGCTCACCACCTGGCCACCCGCCCTGTTGGACAGCACCAGCGTGGTGACCAGGACGACCAGCTCGCGGGACGGGAGGCGGTCGGCGAGTTCGCCGAGGGCGTCGTCCATCGACGCGCCCACCGCCAACTGGGCGGCGACCTTGGACAGTTCCTCGCCGGCCGGGGCCTCCAGTTCCTCCGCCGCCATGCCGACGGCCGTACGGAGGGCGAGGCCGGCCTGGGTGGCGTTGGCGAGGATGCGGGCCAGTTCCGGGAGTTGGTTGATGAACTTCTCGATGCGTTTCTGCCGCTGCCAGTTGAGGAACTGCAGCGCCACCCCGATGCCGAGCAGGCCGGCGATCGGGCCGAAGAAGGGGGCGAGGGTCGCCTGACCGATGAGCCACAGGCCGGTGACCGTGGCGAGCATGTAGACGAAGAACTCGCCGGGGGTGATGTCCAGACCGGTGGCCGCCAGGCGCAGTTCGAGCTTCTTGCCGGGCCTGGTGCGGCGCAGGCGGCGGTCCAGGGTGGGGAAGTGGCGCCGGCGGCCGACGACGGGGATCTGGCCGGTGGCCGACAGCCGGTCCACCAGCGCCTGCCGCTGTGCCCTGCCGGTGGCGTACGCGTGCACGCCGACGACCGCGAGGACGCAGGTCAGCAGCGCGATGCCGGTGGTCAGCGTGATCAGGTTCTGCAGATCCATGGGGACGGTTCCTACCTGGCTTCTCGGGTGGCGAGCTGGTCGTAGGACTGGGCGATGCCGAACGCCTGGGGGACGGGCTGGCTCGCCATGTAGAGGCGGTCGGCGGTGCGGCGCGGGAGGGGGTACTGCTCGTAGACGCCGTGGACGCGGCCGTCGGCGGTCATCGGCCGGGCGTTGAAGCGGGCGACCGTGGCCAGCCGGTACGGCTCCGATCCGTGGCTCTCCAGGAGGGCGACCTCGGTGATGCGGCGGGCGCCGTCGGCGAAGCGGGTGAGCTGGACGATGACGTCGACGGCGCTGTTGATCTGATCGTGGAGCGCCACGAAGGGGATCTCCACGTCGGACATGGAGGCGAGGGTCTGGAGCCGCATCAGGGCGTCCTCGGCGCTGTTGGCGTGGACCGTGGCGAGGGAGCCGTCGTGGCCCGTCGACATCGCCTGGAGCATGTCCAGGGACTCGCCGCCGCGGACCTCACCGACGACGATGCGGTCGGGGCGCATGCGGAGCGAGTTGCGGACCAGGTCGCGGATGGTGACCTGGCCCTTGCCCTCGACGTTCGGCGGGCGGGACTCCAGGCGGATGACGTGCGGCTGCTGGAGCTGGAGTTCGGCGGAGTCCTCGATGGTGATGATGCGTTCGCCCTCGGGGATCAGGCCGGAGAGGGCGTTCAGGAGAGTGGTCTTGCCGGTGCCCGTCGCCCCGGACACGATGACGTTGAAGCGTGCCTGCACCAGGCCGGCGAGCAGGTACAGCATGTGCTCGTCGAGGGAGCCGAGGCCGATGAGTTCCTGGAGGGTGAAGGAACGGGGGAAGCGCCGGATGGTGAGGGTGGCGCCGGTCAGGGAGAGCGGCGGGATGATGACGTTGACGCGCTCGCCGGAGGGGAGGCGGGCGTCGACCATGGGGTTCGACTCGTCGACGCGGCGGTTGACGGTGGAGACGATGCGCTCGATCGTCTGCATCAGCTGGTCGTTGGAGGCGAAGCGCAGCGGGAGTTGTTCCACGCGGCCGCCGCGCTCCACGAAGATGGCGTCCGGGCCGTTCACCATGATCTCGGTGATGGACGCGTCCTCCAGCAGGGGCTCCAGGATGCCGAGGCCCAGTGCCTCGTCGACGACCCGGCGGATCAGCTGGGAGCGCTCGACGGTCGACAGGACCGGGCCCTCGCGGCTGATGATGTGGCCGAGGACGCGTTCCAGCCGGGCCCGGCGCTCGGCCGCCGCCAGGGAACTCATCTCCGCGAGGTCGATCTCCTCCAGGAGCTTGGCGCGGTAGGAGGCGACCAGGTGGCCGTCCTCGCCCCGTCCGGGCGTCTCCTCGGGGGAGTTGATGCGTGCCCGCAGGCTCATGGGTCGCTTGCTCCTCAGTGGTCTCGCGGCATCGTGGCGGACTTGCGGGCGGGGCCGAAGTCCCAGCCCGGCACGATCGACGGGATGTCGACCGTGGCGGTGACGGTGATCTCGTCACCTCCGGGATAGCCCTCGCAGGAGGTGCCGTCGGCGAGCCAGTCGCTGACGGCGGCCCTGCAGGTGTAGCCGTACGCCTGGTCCAGCGACGCGCTGCGCGCCCCCGCGCGGGCCGCCGTGCCGGCCTGCTGGGCGGTGTAGGCGATCAGGCCGAGCTGTACGGCGGCCATGGCGACGACGAGCAGGATCGGGAGGAAGCCGAGGTATTCGATGGCGACCTGGCCGCGGTCGCGGGGGCGGCGTGCGTTCGGCGTGTACGGCTCGTACGGCATGTCAGTCCGTCTCCTCCTCGACCGCGCCCGCGTGCCCCTTCACGTCGAGGGGGAGGGAGACGGCGCCGGGGAAGAGGAGGGGAACGCTCAGGTTCACGTCGGCGGTGACGAAGCCGCCCGAGGTCGTGCAGTTCACGGTCGCTCCCTCCGCCCACGCTCCCGACAGCTTGTCCCGCCCTGCCGCCTGGCAGGCGCCCTGGCGGGCGCCCGGCGCCGCCGCCGTGCCCGCCCGTACGGCCTCGTCCGCAGCATTCCCCGCGAGCGTGAACGCGTACCCCACCAGCACGAGCTGCCACAGCACCACCAGCGTCACGAGGATCGTGGGGGTCATGCCGAGGAACTCGATGGTCACCTGGCCCCGGTCGCCGTCACGTCCCCGGTCACGGTCGCGCGCGGGTAATGCCGCTTTCATGGTCGTCCCCCTCCGTCCCTGCGCCGCCGGAAGCTCACCGACCCGCGGTCGCCGCGCAGCCGGCCCGTGCGCCGGTCGCCCTCGGCGGCCTTGACCAGGCCGAGTTCGCCGGCCAGGCCCCACAGGGCCTGTTTCACCGTGCTCTTGTTCTCCAGTTCGTGGATGCGGCCGGCGTCCACGACGGCCTGCAGTTCCTTGAAGTGGGCGGGGATCACGGTGGCCGCGACGACGGTGCCGGTGATCTTCCGGATGAGCGGGGGCTGGATCTCCGTGGACCGGGTGTGCCGGTTGACGACCACCGTGGTCTCCTCGGCCTTGCGGATCTGCAGCCGGTCCCACATCCGCACCGCCCGCTTGGCGCCCCGTACGGCGATCACGTCGGGGGTGGTGACCAGCAGGGCCGTGTCGGCCATCTCCACCGCCGCCGCGCCGGCGCCGCCGAGCTGGGCTCCGCAGTCGATGACGACGACCTCGTAGCGGGAGCGCAGGGCGCTGACGATCTGACGGGTGGCGCGGTCGGTGACGTCCTCGCCGCGTTCACCCTCGCCGGGGGCGAGCAGCAGGGCGAGGCCGGTGTCGTGGCGGAAGACGGCGTCGGCGAGGACGCGCGGGGAGATGTCGTTGATGGCGGCGAGGTCGACGACGGAGCGGCGGAACTGGACGTCCAGGTAGGCGGCGACGTCGCCGGTCTGGAGGTCCATGTCGACGAGGGCTGTGGTGCGGCCGGAGGCCTGGGCGGCGAGGGCGAGCTGGACGGCGGTCAGGGTCGCACCGACGCCGCCCTTGGCGCCACTGACGGTGACGACGGTGCCGCCGACACCGGTGAACACGTCGCCGCCCGAACCGAGGTGGCGTCGTACGCCGGCGGACCACTGGGCGACGGCCTGGACGCGGCTGGCGAGTTCCTCGTAGCTGAGCGGGAGGGCGACCAGGCCGCGGGCGCCGTAGTCCATGGCGGCCTGGAAGAGGCCGGGGCTCGCGTCGGAGGTGACGAGGATGACGCCGACGGCCGGGAAGCGCAGGGCGACCTCGCGGATCAGCTCCAGGGCGGGCACGGGACCGATCCGCTCGTGCACGACCACGACCTCGGGCAGTTCGTCGACGGACTCGGCGGCCAGCCGGGCGAGGGTGTCGACGAGCTGGGTGGAGTCGGCCACCGGGGCCACCGGCTCGGCGTCCGGGAGCTGGCTGAGCAGCGTGGTGAGGGACCGGACCGCGTCCGCGTCGCCGATCGCCGGGAGGATCCTCGTGGGCATGCGGGCCTCTCACTTGTCCTTCGCGAGTTCGTACGTCCGCTGCGAGTCCGGGACGGTGCTCTCTGTTCCGGGGGCGACCAGTGCCAGGCGGACCCGCTGGGCGAACGACTCGGCGTAGGTGATGCGCTGGGCGTCGATGGCGGACAGCGCGAAGGTGATCGGGACGGCGTCGGTGGGCTCCCGGCCGCGGTCGTTCTCGCCGGGCTGGAGGGCGGTGAGCTTGCCGACGTCGAGGACCTTGGCGTTGGTCACGATGACCCTGGACTGGTCGGGGTCGCCCTCGCGCTCGCCCTCGAAGGTGGCGTAGACGTTGACCGCCGAGCCCGGTGTGATCTTGCCGGCGACGCCGGTCGCCGCGTCGATCATGATGGCGACCTCCTGCTGTCCCGGCCGCAGGGCGGGCTGGTTCACGATCATGTCGCTCTGCAGCAGGGAGCCCTCCTGCAGATCGGTCACGGCGATCTTGCCCCGGATCTCGTCCAGGTCGGTGACGGCGTTCTTCGACAGCCACCGCTCGGGCATCTCGATCTTCTCGAACTGGCCCGTGCTGAGGGGCGTGTAGGGCGCCACGCTCGTCTTCAGCCGGTACGCGGTGACCTCGGGGCCGACCTTGGACTCCACGTCGCTGATGACGGAGAGCACGCCGGCGAACGCGCCCAGGGCGCACAGGACCGACAGAAGCAGGAGTATCACGCCGCGGCGCTGACGGGAGTTCATGAACCGTGCAACCTCATCGGGGATATCGGTCGAGCGGAATCGGGACTGTGCGGTGGGCGAACGGGGTCAGGTGCGCCGGGTGAGGGCCGGCGTGCCCTCGGGGGCGGGCGGTACGGCCGAACAGAACACGCACCGGTCGCCGATGACGTCGATGCCGCACCAGTGGCAGCTGCCGCGCCGTACGGAGGTGACCAGCTGGTACAGGACGGACAGGTCGGGCAGGTAGGTGCAGAACTCGACGAGTCTGCCGGTCCCCCACCAGCCCGGGGACTCGGCGGGAAGCGGTGTCTCGCGCAGGCCCTGGACCTTCCAGGAGGGGGCCAGGTCGGCGGTGACCCAGTCGGACTGGAGCTGGCCCTTGGCGACGAGCATCCAGGTGCCGAACTCGGGGCCGTCGAGGGATGCCTCGGGGCCGAGACGGACGAGTTGCGGCTGCGGGTGGGCGAGTACCGCGAACTGGCTGCCGGGCATCCAGGACTTGGCGTGCTGCTTCAGGTCGACGGGGACGCGGTCGAGGCGGGCGACGGAGCCGAGCAGGGCCCCGGAGTGGATGTAGTGGATCAGCAGCCGGCCGGCGGAGGCGAGGACGCCGGGGCTGAGGTCGCAGGAGGCGAGCTGCCGTAACTGGCGTACCAGGACGGCCAGTCCGAGGGGCGGCAGGTCGGGGCGGAAGAGGGCTATCCGGTCGCTCTCCAGCAGGGAGCGCAGGGTGTGCAGGCGTCGCTGGACGGCGGTGGGGGCGGCCTGGGAGCAGACCACGATGACGTGCCCGTGGTGCTCGACGATCAGCTGCAGCTCGGTCAGGACCTGTTCGAGCGGCCGGGTGTCGATGTCCCGCAGCACGACGGCGGGCAGGGTTCGTTCGTCCTGGGCCGGCAGCGCCATGTCGGCGCCGGTCACGGCAATGGCAGTTGGCACGCGCGGCTCCCCGTTCTCCCCAGGCCCCTCGGCCCATCGGGTGTCACTCCGATGCACCCTGGTGACTTCACTGCGTGACTACGTCAGCACTGTATCCGCGGGCCTGTGACCGGAGAACAGCGTTTGAGTAGCTGAACGGCAACTGCTGATGCACAAGGTGCTTCAAAACGGGACACGTTGAGCATCTCGCCGGTGTCGATCGGGCCCCGGAGGTGTGGATCCCGTGCGCCGCCTTGACGCCGGGTGACGCCTTGGGGTCGACCCGCCGGTCGATTTCGGTCTGGACCTATTGACAACCGGATTGGTCTGGACCACCTTGTGCTGCACACGGTGGCCACCGTCGCTCGCACCTCCTCTCCTCTCCCACCCTTCTCCCCCACCGGAGGCCCCCATGAACCGCGCACCGGGAACACCCGTTCGCAGCAGACGTCTCTGGGCCGGAGCCTTCGTCTCCGCCCTCGCCCTCGCCCTTCCCCTCGCCGGCGCGGGCCAGGCGTCCGCGGCGGACGTCAACAACGCCAGGAACGCCGGCTTCGAGGCGGGCCTGAGCAACTGGACCTGTTCGGCGAACAGCGGCGCGACCGTCTCCTCCCCGGTGCACGGCGGTACGGCCGCACTCAGGGCCACGCCCGCCGGGCAGGACAACGCCCGCTGCACCCAGACCGTCGCGGTGAAGCCCAATTCCACGTACAGGCTGAGCGGCTGGGTGCAGGGCGGGTACGCCTACCTGGGCGTGACCGGCACCGGTACCACGGACGTGTCCACCTGGACCCCGGACTCCGGCAGCTGGAAGCAGCTGTCGACGAGCTTCACCACCGGCTCCTCCACCACCTCGGTGACGGTCTACACCCACGGCTGGTACGGCCAGGCCGCCTACCACGTGGACGACCTGTCGGTGTTCGGCCCCGACGGGGGTGGCGGCGGTGACCCGGATCCGACGGTCCCGGGCACACCGGGCGGGCTGTCCGTCTCCGGTACGACCGCCTCGTCGGTGACGCTGGCCTGGAACGCGGTGTCGGGGGCGACCGGATACACCATCTACCGCGACGGTACGAAGGTGACGGCGGTGTCGGGCACGTCGGCGACCGTAACCGGGCTCGCCGCCTCGACGTCGTACTCCTTCCAGGTCGCCGCCACCAACGCGGCGGGCGAGTCGCCGAAGTCGACGGCGGTGTCCGCGCGGACGAAGGAGAGCGGCGGAGGCGGGGGCGGTGACCTGCCCAGGCACGCGGTGACCGGGTACTGGCAGAACTTCAACAACGGCGCGGCAGTGCAGCGCATCTCGGACGTCCCGGGCAACTACGACATCATCGCGGTCGCCTTCGCCGACGCCACCGGCACACCGGGTGCCGTCACCTTCAACCTGGACTCGGCGGGCCTGAACGGCTACACCGTCGACCAGTTCAAGGCGGACGTCCGGGCCAAGCAGGCGGCCGGCAAGAAGGTCATCATCTCGGTCGGCGGCGAGAAGGGCACCGTCGCGGTGAACGACTCCGCCTCGGCGGCGAACTTCGCCGACTCGCTGTACACGCTGATGCGGGAATACGGCTTCGACGGTGTCGACATCGACCTGGAGAACGGCCTCAACCCGACCTACATGACGCAGGCGCTGCGGTCGTTGTCGGCGAAGGCCGGCCCGTCGATGATCCTGACGATGGCTCCGCAGACCATCGACATGCAGTCGACGTCCGGCTCGTACTTCAGGACCGCGCTGAACGTGAAGGACATCCTCACGGTCGTCAACATGCAGTACTACAACAGCGGTTCCATGCTGGGCTGTGACGGCAAGGTCTACAGCCAGGGCTCGGTGGACTTCCTCACCGCGCTCGCCTGCATCCAGCTGGAGGGCGGTCTCGACCCGTCCCAGGTCGGCCTGGGCCTGCCGGCCTCGACGCGGGGCGCGGGCAGCGGTTACGTCTCCCCGTCGGTCGTGAACAACGCCCTGGACTGCCTCGCCAGGGGCACCAACTGCGGTTCGTTCAAACCGTCGAAGACCTACCCGGGCCTGCGGGGCGCGATGACCTGGTCCACCAACTGGGACGCCACGGCCCAGAACGCCTGGTCCAACGCGGTGGGCCCGCACGTCCACGCGCTGCCGTAACCGACGCGGCACGAACGGCACCCCCTGCCCCGCGGTGACGTGGGGCAGGGGGCGGTGCGCGCGCAGGGCTCGGCGCCCCGGACGGAGAGCGCAGGTCACGAGCGGGATACAGAAGTAACCGATGCGTCTTCGGACACCTCCCGGCGTGACCGCTGTGCGAGGATCGGCCCGTGGATGAGCTGAGACCCGACGACCCGTCACGTATCGGCCCCTACCGGCTTCTCGCCCGCCTCGGCGCGGGCGGCATGGGCGAGGTCTATCTGGCCCGCTCGACCGGTGGCCGCACCGTCGCCGTGAAACTTGTCCGTTCCGAGCTGGCGTCGGAGCCCGAGTTCCGCAGGCGGTTCGCGCAGGAGATCGCGTCCGCGCGGCGCGTGGGCGGCGAGTGGACCGCGCCCGTGCTGGACGCGGACACCGACGCGGCCGCGCCGTGGGTCGCCACCGGGTACGTGCCGGGGCCCTCGCTGCACGAGGTGATCGCCGAACGCCCGGAGCCGCTGCCCGAGCGGTCGGTGCGGATACTCGCCAACCGGCTCGCCCAGGCGCTCACGACCATCCACGAGGCGGGCCTCGTCCACCGCGACCTCAAGCCGGCGAACATCCTGGTGACGATCGACGGGCCGCGCGTCATCGACTTCGGCATCGCCCGCGCGCTCGACGCGGTGACCGCCGACGGCAAGCTGACCCGCACCGGGGCGGTGATCGGCTCGCCCGGCTACATGTCCCCCGAGCAGGTCCGCGGCGAGCCGCTCACCGCGGCCTGCGACGTCTTCTCGCTCGGCTCGGTGCTGGCCTTCGCGGCGACCCGGCGCCAGCCGTTCAGCTCCTCGGACAGCGGGATGCACGCGGTGATGTACCGGATCGCGCAGGAGCCGCCGGACCTGTCCGGCCTGCCCGAGGGCCTGTCGGAACTCGTGCGCGACTGCCTGGCCAAGGACCCCGCCGCCCGGCCGACGCCCGCCGAACTGGTGGAGCGTACGGCCGCCGACGCGGCGAGCGCGGACACCGAGCCGTGGCTGCCGGCCGGCCTGATCGCGGAACTGGGCCGCAGGGCAGCCCGGTTGCTGGATTCGGAGGCACCGGGCACCCGGTTCGTCCCGGCGCAGCCGACCGCACCGCCGACCGTGCCGCCGATGCCCGTCACCGGGCCGCCCGCGGCCACCCCGCCGCCGCCCGTGGCGCCACCGGTTCCGTCGGCGGCGCCGCCCTCCGCTCCGCCCGCGACCCCGCCGCTGCCGGTGAGCGCACCGGCCACCCCGCAGCCCACGCCGGACCCGGCCCCGCCCACCGCGGACCCGAGCCCGGCCGCCGTGAACCCCGGCCCGCCCGCCGGGGACCCGGCGCCGGACCCCACTCCGGCTCGGCCGCCCGCGCCGACACCGGTCGCGCCGCCGCTCGGCGTGTTCGGGGACCCCATTCCGACGCCGGCCCCCGCGCCCGCCCCGGCACGCCGCAGGCGGACCCGACTGGTCGTCGGCTCCGCCGCCCTGGCCGTCGCCCTGCTCGCCGGCGGTATCACGTACGCCGCCATGAACCTGGGCGGCGACAAGGACGACGGCAAGAGCACCGGCGCCGGGAGGACGGGCGACTCCGAGCAGCCCGCCGACGGCAGCACCGAAGAGTCCGCGGGCGACACCGCGCAGGACGAGGAGGACACCTCGGGCCCGGCGCCCTCGGCCTCCATCGAGGGTTCGATCGCCGACGCGTACCTGGGCACCTGGCAGGGCGAGGGCAAGGACTCCGACGGGAACACCCTCTCGCTCCGGCGCATCACGATCACCCAGGGCGTCGAGGGCGAGGACGTCGCGACGACGTTCAACTCCTTCGACGACCTGCTGTGCACCGGCGCCGCGAAGCTCGTCTCGTTCGACAACCTGATGGTGCTGGAGTCCCGCGCGGTCACCAGCATCCCCGAGGACAGCTGCAGCGACGGCGGCGAGCAGACCCTGCGCCTGCTCGACGACGGCTCGATCACCTGGACCAACGGCGACAGCGGCGAGACCGCGACCCTCAAGAAGACCGAACTGTCCGACACCCCCGTCCCGACCGAGTTCCTCGGCACCTGGCAGCGCGAGGGCTCCGATCCCGGCGAGAGCACGTCCCTCGTGCTGGAGCAGGGTGCGCACGGTGAAGTGGTGGCCACGTGGACCGGTGACGGACCGGCGTACCACTGCGAGTGGGAGAGCGTGCTGGTGGACGCCACCAGCACGGGAGTACGGCTCGGCCCGGCGATCGTCACGGCCGCGGAACCGCAGGACCAGTGCGAGAACGGCGACACGAAGACGTTGCGGCTCAAGAGCACCGACCGGCTGACCGTGAGCGTGCTCAGCGACGACCAGCCCCCGTCGGCCTACCGCCGCGCGGACTAGGAGATGTCGTTTGGATCTTGCCGGGGTCGCGGGGTCCGGCTCGGCTGTGAGGCGCCGTCACCTGAAGCCGGCCTGATCCAGACGACACCCCCTAGAAGAACTCCGACCAGGGCTGGTCCCAGACCTGCTTGACGCACAGCACCAGGAACAGCAGGCCGGCGACGGCGAGCATCGTGTTGCTGAGGGGGCCGTTGCGCCATTCCCGGGGGGTGCGGGAGGAGTTGAGGAGCCAGAGCAGGGTGAGGGCCAGGAAGGGCATGAAGGCGGCGCCCAGGACGCCGTAGATGATGATCAGGCGGAAGGGCTCGTCCTGGAAGAGCAGGACGATGGGCGGGAAGGTGAGCCAGAGCAGGTAGGCGCGGAAGGCCCAGGAGCGTTCGCGGCGGCCGGAGGCCAGCTCGTCGCCGCGCGCCTCGCGCTCGCCCCGCTGCCGGGCCAGGAAGTCGGCGAACATCAGGCTCACGCCGTGCCACACACCGATCAGGGAGGTGAAGGAGGTGGCGAAGAAGCCGATCAGGAAGAGCTTGCCGGTCGCCGTGCCGTACTGCTGCTCCAGGATGTCTCCGAGCTGCATCAGGCCCTTGTCGCCGCTCGCGATCGCGACGTTCGCCGAGTGCAGCAGCTCGGCGCCGACGAACAGCATCGCGATGACGAAGACGCCGGTGGTGGCGTAGGCGACCCGGTTGTCCAGGCGCATGACCTTCATCCAGCCGGTGTTCGTCCAGCCCTTGGCGTTGACCCAGTAGCCGTACGCGGCCAGCGTGATGGTGCCGCCGACGCCGCCGATCAGGCCCAGGGTGTTGAGGACCGAGTCCTTCTCGTCCGGGATGACCGGGAGGAGGCCGGCGAAGGCGTCGCCGAGGTGGGGGGTGACGCGGATCGCCAGGTAGACGGTGACGACGAACATGACGCCCACCAGGACCGTCATGACCTTCTCGAAGACGTCGTACTTGTTGAACCAGACGAAGACCAGACCCACCAGGCCGCAGGCGATGCCCCACCATTCGAGGTCCATCACGTCCGGGAAGAGCGCCTGGAGCGGCAGGGCGCTCGACGACATCGCCGCCGCGCCGTAGACGAAGCCCCAGATCACGGCGTAGACCGCGAAGAACCACATCGTCCAGGGGCCGAGGCTCGCCCAGCCGTCGAAGAGGGTGCGCCCGGTGGACAGGTGCCACCGGCCGCACGCCTCCGCGAGGGAGATCTTCACCAGACAGCCGATGACCGCGGCCCACAGCAGGGTGTAGCCGAAGTTGCTGCCCGCGATGAGAGTGGCCACGAGGTCGCCGGCGCCGACACCGGTCGCGGCGACGACGACGCCGGGACCGATGTAGCGCCAACTGGACTTACGGGGAGCCGAGTCGACCCCACCCGGTACGCCTACGTCTCTGGTGTTGCCCGTGGTGTCCGCCATGGGGGTCAAGAAAGCCCATGACGGCCGGTGGGACAAGAGGGCGTGCGCGGATCTTCACCCGATGTGCCTAGTCGGCGTCGGTTCCGTCACCGTCGTCCTCGCTGTCCTTGGCGCTGTCCTTCACGTCGTCCGCCTGGTCGTCCTTCTCGGACTGCGCCTCGCCGTCCTCGAAGTACGCGTCCAGGACCGCGTCCAGGGCGGTGTCCCATTCCGCGAAGCTGCTGCGGGACGGGGCCTCGACCTCGATCGGGTACCAGCGGCTGTCAGGGGTGTGGACGGTGAGCGTCCAGCGCTTGCCGAAGCGGGCGGTCTCCGTCTCCACCGCGCCGATCTCGTCCCAGCGGAACTCGCACTCCTGGTCGTCCAGGCGCAGTCGTACGCCGCTGTGATCAGCGACGACCCGGGCGCGACGGTCGGACGCCTCGAAGACGGGACCGTCGGGGTCCGCCTCCTCCTCGGGAGCGGACTCCTCTTCCACCTCCGGTTCTGGCTCCGGGGTGATGTCCTCCTCCGGGGCCGTGTCCTCCGGTTCCTCCGGCTTCGCCTTCGCGTCCTCCTCCCGGCCGGACGCGGGCGAGGTGAGCCCGGGGATGAATGCCGGGTCGAATCCGGCGCCTTCCAGGGGCTGGCTGCTCGAACCTATGCGCTGCTCCACACCGCAGGAGTATGGTCGACAAACCTGTGCCGGACACAGCCAGCCCCCAACTTCGTTATAAGACGCCTACACAGGCGCCACGGCTCACACGACGAGACTGAGCGCGGCGGCGACCACGAAACCGGCCACGGACAGCACGCTCTCCAGCACCGTCCACGTCTTGAGCGTGTCCCGCTCGCTGATGCCGAAGTACTTGGCGACCATCCAGAAGCCGCCGTCGTTGACGTGCGAGGCGAAGATCGAGCCCGCCGAGATGGCCATGATGACCAGCGCCACGAACGCCTGCGAGTGGTCGCCCTCGGCCAGCAGCGGGGCCACGATGCCCGCCGTCGTCACGATCGCCACCGTCGCCGAGCCCTGCGCGACCCGCAGCACCACGGAGATCAGGTAGGACAGGACGATCACCGGCAGGCCCACGTCGTTGAAGGTGTCCGAGAGCGCCTGGGCGACCCCGCTGGCCTTGAGGACGGCGCCGAAGACGCCGCCGGCGCCGACCACCAGCAGGATGTTGCCGACCGGCTTCAGCGAGGACGTGGAGACGGTCTCCAGGGACTTGCGGGACCAGCCGCGCCGGATGCCCAGCAGGTAGTACGCGAGGAACAGGGCGAGGGTGAGGGCCACGAAGGGGTGGCCGAAGAACTCGATGACCGAGCGGAGGGTGGAGGGGTCCAGGGCGATCGAGGAGAAGGTGGCCGCGAGGATCAGGACGAGCGGCGTACCGATGATGCCGAGGACCGTGCCGAGCGGCACCGGCGCCTCCCGCGGTTCGACCCCGGAGGCGCGCTGCTCGGCGACGACGGCGTCCTTGGCCTCCTGGGCGGCCTCGACCATGTCCTGCGGTACGGCGACGAAGATGCGCTTGCCGATCCAGGCGGCGTAGACCCAGGCGGCGGCGACGGCCGGCAGACCGCAGACGACGCCCATGAGGATGACCCAGCCGAGGTCGACGTGGAGCAGTCCGGCGGCGGCCACCGGGCCCGGGTGCGGGGGCAGGAAGGCATGGGTGACCGAGAGGCCGGCGAGGAGGGGGAGGCAGTAGAGCAGGATCGACTTGCCGGAGCGCTTGGCGGCGGCGTACACGATCGGCGCGAGGACGAAGATGCCGACGTCGAAGAAGACCGGGATGCCGAAGATCAGGCCGGTCAGGCCCATCGCGAGCGGGGCCCGCTTCTCGCCGAACAGGCCGAGCAGCCGGCCCGCCAGCACCTCCGCGCCACCGCTGACCTCGAGGATCGCGCCGAGCATCGTGCCCAGGCCGATGATGATCGCGACATGGCCGAGGATGCCGCCCATCCCGGACTCGATGGTGGACACCGCGTCCGAACGCTGGACCGTGCCGAAGAGCTCGGTGACCGACAGACCCGCCATCAGGCCGACGGCTATGGAGACGGCGAGCAGCGCGACGAACGGCTGGAGCCGGACCTTGATGATCAGGAAGAGCAGGAGCGCGATGCCGATGGCGGCGACGGTCAGCAGGCCTGCCGTGCCGTCGAGGAGGAGGAGCAGGCCTCCGGTGTGCGGTGGTGTCTGAGCCGGTCCGGAGGCGGCGAGCGGGAGGGACGGATGGAGCATTCGGGGGTCCTCTGGGTAAGGGCATGGGGCTTTCGGGCAGGGGGGATCGCGGCACGGCGTCCCAGGGGGTGCGGGACGCCGTGCCGTGACGACGTGCGGTGGTGGGGAAGAGGACGCGTGTCAGCCGAGGACGGCGAGCGCGTCGATCTCGATGAGGAGGCCGGCCGGGAGACCGACGTAGACGGTCGTGCGGGCGGCGGGCGGCTGGGTGAGGCCCTGCTCCTCGAAGTAGGTGTTGTAGAGGTCGTTCATCTCCGCGAAGTGGTCCACGTCGGTGAGGTAGACGCGGATCATCATCACGTCGTCCCAGCCCGCGCCGCCCTCCTCGAGGATCGCCTTGACGTTGGCGAGGGTCTGGAGGGTCTGCTCGCGCAGGGTCGGGCCGGCGGGCGTGGGCGGCTTGCCCTCCTCGGCGGGCAGGAAGCCGACCTGGCCGGCGACCTGGAGGATGTTGCCCTTGCGGACGCCGTGGGAGAACTTCGCGGGCGGGACGGTGTGGGTGGCGGGGGTGAGCGCGGTCTTCTCGGTCATGCGGAGGTGTCCTTCACTGGGGTTCTGCCGGAGTACTCGCCGCTGATCGCGTCCGCCGTACGGCGCACCAGCGGGAGCAGGGTGAGGAGTTCGTCGGCGGTGACGACGACGTTCGGCGCGGAGACCGACATCGCGGCGACCACCCGGCCGTCGGCGCCGCGGATCGGCGCGGCGACGCAGTTGATGGACTCCTCGTGGCCGCCGAGGTCGGTGGCCCAGCCCTGTTCGCGCACCTTGGCCAGTTCCTGGAGGAACGCGGTGGCGTGGGGTGTCGAACGGGACGTGTACGTGGGGTAGTCGAGCTTCTCCGCGAGGGCGCGGCGCTCGTGCTCGGGGAGGTCGGCGAGGAGCAGCTTGGCCACGGCCGCGACGGTGATGGCGACCGGTTTGCCGATCCGTGAGTACATGCGGACCGGGTAGCGGCTCTCCACCTTGTCGATGTAGAGGACCTCGTTCTCCTCGTACACGGCGAGGTGGACGGTGTGTCCGCACTTCTCGTTGAGGCGTACGAGGTGGGCGTGGGCGATCTCGCGGACGTCGAGGTTCTCCATCGCCTCCTGGGCGAGGGCGAAGAGGCGGGCGCCGAGTCGGTAGCGCTGGTCGGACTGGCGGTAGACCAGGCCGTGCTCGTGGAGGGTGCGCAGGAGGCGGAGGGCGGTGGACTTGTGCACGCCCAGGCGGTCGGCGACCCGGCCGAGGTCGGCGGGGCCCTCCGCGAGCAGGGGGAGGATGCTCAGGGCGCGGTCTACGGTCTGGCTCATGGGGTGGGTGCCTCCTCGTCGGCCTCTTCATCGGCTTGTGTCCAGCCGGGGCCGAGTCGCAGTCTCTCCCACGCGGTGTCGTCGAGGGCGGCGAGGCGGTCGGCGTGGGCGCGGGTGGGGGGTGCGGCGAGGTCGCCGGGGGTGGTGAGGCTGGCTGCGGCGGTGAGGTGGCCGTGGCGCAGGCGGTCGCGCAGGGGGAGGTTTCGGAGGGTTGCGGAGAGGAAGCCTGCGGCGAAGGCGTCGCCGGCACCGGTGGTTGCGACCACGTCGACCTTGAGGGCGGGTTCGTAGGTGCCCTGTGCTGGTGCGGGGCGGGAGTGGGTCGCGCTGCCCGGTGCTTGCGGGGTGCCGTCGCCCCCACCCTCCCCCACTCCCGGCTTCGCTCGAGCGGGGGGACCCCCATCGCCCTGGGGGTCCCCCCTCCGGGGGAGGCACGATTGCCCGCGGAGGGGGGAGGTGGAGCAGAAGGCTGTGGCTCCGTGCGCGCCCTGCTTGACCACCAGGATGTCCGGCTCCTGGAGCGCTTCGCGGATGGACGAGGGGCCGCCCGTGATGCCCCAGGCCTCCTCCGCCTCGTCCTCTCCCACGAAGACGATGTCCGCGCCGCGCGCCAGGTCCAGGAGGACCTCCGGGCCCTGGTCGTCGCTCCACAGGGCCGGGCGGTGGTTCACGTCGAAGGAGATCAGAGGGCGGCCGGGGTGGGGGGCGGTCAGCTCCCGCATCAGTGCCAGGCACCCCTCGGAGAGCGCCGCCGTGATGCCGGACAGGTGCAGGACGCGTCCGGCGCGTGCGGCGTCCAGGTCCACGCCGGCCGGCGACATCGCCGAGGCCGCCGAACCCGCCCGGTAGTACGCGACCTCGTGGGCGTCCGTGGCGCGGTCGCCGGCCGTGCGGAAGTAGATGCCGGTCGGGCGGGCCGGGTCACGGCGGACGTGCGACACGTCGACGCCGTATCCGCCGATCGCCCCGACGAGGTGGTCGCCGAAGGCGTCCGCGCCGACCCGGCTGATCCACCGGGTGGTGTGGCCCGCCGCCGCGAGCACGCACGCCACGTTCGACTCCGCGCCGCCGATGCCCCGGTCGAAGGACGGCACGTCGGCGAGACGGCCCGGCCGGGAGGGCAGGAACGTCACCATGGACTCGCCGAGCGCGACAACGTCCACGGCGTGACTCCTCTTCTTCTGCGGGTGAGGCGGTGTCCGTTGACCCCGCGTGGCGGAGATGTTAGACAGCGGTGAGCGATATACGCAACGAGTGTTGCAAAATGTGCAACACGGCTGATCAGGGAGGCTCAGATGGTCCTCGACGCCCTCACCCACCTCACCGAGGAGCGGGTCGATCACCGCTTCAAGGGCCTCCCGCCGGACGCCGGGGGGCTGACCGTCGGCGAGCTGGCCGCGCAGCGCCGCAACCTCTTCACCGGCGGCTTCACCACGCCCGTGCTCGCGCTCTCCGCCGAGCGCCTGGAGCACAACCTGAAGCTGATGGAGTCGTACGCGGCCCGGCACGGGCTCGCCTTCGCGCCGCACGGCAAGACGTCCATGGCCCCGCAGCTCTTCCGGCGGCAGATCGAGCACGGGGCGTGGGGCATCACGCTGGCCGTTCCGCACCAGGTGCGGGTGGCGCGGGCGTTCGGGATCCAGCGGGTCTTCCTCGCCAATGAGCTGGTCGACGCGGCGGCCCTGCGGTGGATCGCCGCCGAGCTGGACGCCGACCCCGGCTTCCGGTTCGTCTGTTACGTCGACTCCGTGCGCGGGGTCGAGCTGATGGACGCGGCACTGAGCGGGGCCTCCCGCCCGGTTGACGTGGTCGTCGAGCTCGCCGCCGGTGAGGGTGCCCGCACCGGTGTGCGGACGGAGGCGGGGTGCGCCGCCGTCGCCGACGCCGTGGCGGGCGCGCGCGGGCTGCGGCTGGTCGGGGTCGCCGGGTACGAGGGCGAGGTGCCGCGGGCGGACCCGGAGCGGGTGCGGGCCTGGCTGCGGCGGCTGGTGTCGCTCGCCGTGGACTTCGACAAGGCGGGGCGGTTCGCGGGGCTGGACGAGATCGTGGTGAGCGCGGGCGGCAGCGCCTGGTTCGACGCGGTGGCCGATGTCCTCGCCGAGATCCCCGGGCTCTCCGTGCCCGTGCTGAAGCTGCTGCGCTCGGGGGCGTACGTCTCGCACGACGACGGTCACTACCGCGAGCTGACCCCCTTCAACCGGGTCCCGGAGGAGGGCGCGCTGGAGCCGGCGTTCCGGCTGTGGACGCAGGTGGTGTCCCGCCCGTCCGCCGAGCAGGCGTTCACCAACGCGGGCAAGCGGGACGCGGCCCACGACCTCGATCTGCCGTTCGCCCAGGTGGTCCGCCGGGACGGCGGTGAGCGCCCGGCCACCGGGATCTCGGTGACCGGACTGTCCGACCAGCACGCCTGGCTGCGCACCACCGAGGAGGCCGATCTGGAGGTGGGGGACTGGGTGGGGCTCGGGCTCTCCCACCCCTGCACGTCGTTCGACAAGTGGGTGCTCATCCCCGTGGCGGAGGCGGACGGCACGGTGGTCGACTACATCCGTACGTTCTTCTAGGAGGCCGGCGCATGGAAGAGCTCGTCATCAGGGACGCGGACGTCGTCGACGGCTCAGGCGACCACTCGTACCGCGCGGACGTGGTCGTGGACGGCGGCCGCATCGTCTCGATCGTGAAGGAGGCGGCGGACGCCGGCTGTCAGCGTCCGAAGGCCCGCCGTGAACTGGACGCCGAGGGGCTGGTGCTGGCCCCCGGCTTCATCGACATGCACGCCCACAGTGATCTGGCGTTGCTGCGCGACCCCGACCACAGCGCCAAGGCCGCACAGGGCGTCACCCTCGAAGTCCTCGGCCAGGACGGGCTGTCGTACGCGCCGGTCGACGACCGGACGCTGGGCGAGGTGCGCCGGGCGATCGCCGGGTGGAACGGTGCCGGGGACGACATCGACTTCGACTGGCGGTCGGTGGGCGAGTACCTGGACCGGCTCGACGGGGGCATCGCGGTCAACGCCGCGTATCTGATCCCGCAGGGCACGGTCCGCGCGCTCGCCGTCGGCTGGGAGGACCGCGAGGCCACGCCCGAAGAGCTGGGCCGGATGCGGCAGTTGGTCGCGGAGGGTATGGAGCAGGGCGCGGTCGGCATGTCGTCGGGGCTGACGTACACGCCCGGCATGTACGCCGAGGACGCCGAACTCACCGAGTTGTGCCGGGTGGTGGCGTCGTACGGCGGCTACTACTGCCCGCACCACCGCTCCTACGGCGCGGGCGCGCTGGAGGCGTACGAGGAGATGGTGGCGCTGACGCGGGAGGCGGAGTGCCCGCTGCACCTGGCGCACGCCACGATGAACTTCGGGGTGAACAAGGGCCGGGCGCCCGAGCTGCTGACCCTCCTGGACGAGGCCCTGGACGCGGGCGCCGACATCAGCCTCGACACCTATCCCTACACCCCCGGCTGCACCACCCTCGTGGCGCTGCTGCCGAGCTGGGCGAGCGAGGGCGGTCCGGAGGAGACCCTGCGGCGGCTCGCGGACGAGGGGACCGCCGAGCGGATCCGGCACCACCTGGAGGTCACCGGCTCGGACGGCTGCCACGGGGTGCCCGTGGAGTGGGAGACCATCGAGATCTCCGGCGTCGGCGACCCGGCGCTGGGCGAGCACGTCGGCCGTACGGTCCTGGAGTCGGCGCGGGCGCGCGGCGGGTCCCCCTGGGCGGTCGCGCGGGAGCTGCTGCTGAAGGACAGGCTCGCCCCGACGATCCTCCAGCACGTCGGACACGAGGAGAACGTACGGGCGATCATGCGGCACCGGGTGCACACCGGCGGCTCGGACGGCATCCTGCAGGGCGCGAAGCCGCATCCGCGCGCGTACGGGACGTTCCCGCACTACCTCGGGCACTACGTACGGGAGCTGGGGGTGCTGACGCTGGAGGAGTGCGTCGCGCATCTGACCGCGCGCCCGGCCGCGCGGCTGCGGCTGCCGGACCGGGGGCTGGTCCGCGAGGGCTACAAGGCGGACCTGGTGCTGTTCGACCCGGCGACGGTGGCCGCGGGGTCGACCTTCACCGAGCCCCGGACGCTTCCGACGGGCATCCCGTACGTGCTGGTCGACGGGCGATTCGTGATCGAGGACGGGCGGCGTACGGACGTACTGGCGGGACGGGCGGTCCGCAGGACTCCCCGCTGACCGCCCGCCACCACGCGCCCTCTACGGCTTGGGGACGGCGCAGCCGCTCGCGCTCAGGTCGAGCTTGTTGTCCACGCCGAAGCAGGCGGGGAACAGGTAGGTCTGCTGGGCGTAGTTGATGCCCTGGCGGACCGTGACGTTGCCGTTCTCGTCGACCTCGCACGGGTTGTTGACCGTGCAGCGCTCGCCGTCCTCGTTGCCGGTGTTGTTGACGGCGACCACCTGGCCGGTGGCGCTGTCGACGACCGGCGAGCCGGAGGTGCCGCCGATGGTGTTGCAGGCGGAGGTGTAACGGACCGAGTCCTTCCAGGTCCAGCCCCCCTCCTTCACGCGGTACGCGAATCCGTCGACGGAGCAGTTGTAGATCCGCTTCCAGTACCCGGACACCACGCTGATGGACGTACCGGCCGCCGGGCGGGTGGCGCTCAGGGGCAGTGCGTCGATGCCGTACGCGCTCTTGATCTGCGCGTACGTCGTGCTCAGCCGGTAGATCGCGGCGTCCGTGTCGGTCATGGTCGCGTACACGAGCCGGTTGGCGCGCAGGGTGGCGACCTTGGAGCCGGAGGAGTTCAGCAGTCCGAAGGTGCGGCTGGACGCCCGGTCCACCAGGACCTGGCCGGGTGCGGGGAAGCCGCTCTCCAGGCAGTGGCCGTTGGTGAGCACGAGCGCCGGGTCGTCGGCCGCCGAGCCGGGCATGCGGACGACGGAACCGGAGCAGTTGCTGAGCGAGACGGTACCGGCGAAGTTCACCGCGCCGGCTTTCGGCGCCGTGAGCGCGGACAGGGTGTCCACCGCGGTCCCGACCGTGTCGTTGACGACGTCCGTCAACGTGGTCGGGACCGCGCCCGAGGTCGTGTCCGCGCCCGTGGGGGAAGGCGCGGCGGCGACCGCGGGGGTCGCGCCCGCCCCGGCGAGGGCCAGGGCACAGAGCGCGACGACGAGAGGTTTTCTCATGGGGGTCCCCTCTTGCGGCGTCGGGCGGCCGGGAATCCTCCGGCCGCCCACAGGATTGTCATGCGCATTGTCATCATGCGGACGGCGAGGGGGCAAGGCCTTGTTTCCGACCGGTAACCGGACGCGGCAAGGCCCTCAGGTTCGCCCGGACCCGAGGAGAAAGAGGGGGTCGGGGAGGGGAGGGTCGGTGTGAAGGTGGTGGAGGCACACGGCCGCCCGGACATAACCACCCGAAACGACGCGTCTCACGTGGCGGAAAACACGGCCCGAAGGGCCATACCGGCCCGTAAGCTCCCAGCATGCAGGTGATCCAGTCGACCAAGCTCGCCAACGTCTGTTACGAGATCCGGGGCCCGGTGCTCGAGGAGGCGATGCGGCTGGAAGCGGCCGGTCACCGCATCCTCAAGCTGAACACCGGCAACCCGGCGGCGTTCGGCTTCGAGTGTCCGCCCGAGATCCTGGAGGACATCCTCCGCAACATGTCGACGGCGCACGGCTACGGCGACGCCAAGGGCCTGCTGGCCGCGCGCCGGGCGGTGGTCATGCACAACCAGACCCTCGGCATCGAGACCGACGTCGAGCACGTCTTCATCGGCAACGGCGTGTCCGAGCTGATCGTGATGGCGATGCAGGGGCTGCTGGACGACGGCGACGAGGTGCTCGTCCCCGCGCCCGACTACCCGCTGTGGACGGCGGCCGTCTCGCTCTCCGGCGGCACGGCGGTGCACTACCGCTGCGACGAGCAGTCGGACTGGATGCCGGACCTCGCCGACGTGGAGCGCAAGGTCACCGACCGCACCAAGGCGATCGTCATCATCAACCCGAACAACCCGACCGGCGCGGTCTACGACGAGGCCGTCGTCAAGGGCCTGACCGACATCGCCCGCCGCCACAACCTGCTGGTCTGCTCGGACGAGATCTACGACAAGATCCTCTACGACGACGCCGAGCACATCCCGACCGCCTCCGTCGCCCCCGATCTGCTCACCCTGACCTTCAACGGCATGTCGAAGGCGTACCGGGTGGCCGGCTACCGGGTGGGCTGGATGTCGATCTCGGGACCGCGCGCCCACGCCGACTCCTACATCGAGGGCCTGACGGTCCTGGCGAACATGCGCCTGTGCGCGAACATGCCGGGCCAGCACGGGGTGGTCGCGGCGCTCAGCGGACGCCAGACGATCAACGAGCTCGTCCTGCCGGGCGGGCGGCTGCGCGAGCAGCGGGACACGGCGTACGAGCTGCTGACCCAGATCCCGGGCGTGAGCTGCGTGAAGCCGAAGGGGGCGCTCTACCTCTTCCCGCGCCTCGACCCCGACGTCTTCAAGATCAAGGACGACCGGCGGATGGTCCTGGACCTGCTGCGCCGCGAGAAGATCATGGTCGTCCAGGGCACCGGCTTCAACTGGCCGGAGCCGGACCACTTCCGGGTGGTCACCCTCCCCTCGGTCACCGACCTGCGGGACGCGGTGGGGCGGATCGGCCGCTTCCTGGACGGTTACGGACAGCCCTGAGGCCTTCTCGCGGACGGCCTTCTTATGAACGACTCAACTTTAGACTGGATCTAAGCTAGGATGGCTTCCTGTTGCACCACAGGAGGCCATCCATGTACGAACCGATCCGTGCCAAGTCGGTCCACAGCACGATGGCCGGCACTCCCCACGACTTCCCCCACCGCTCCCGCGAGGAAGAGCTGGACATCCAGCTCGCGGGGCATCTCGCCGCGCTGCTCGCCGTCACCGACGAACTGCGCGTGGCGGCCCCCTCGGCCGATCTGGACACCGCGGCCGAGCGGCTCGCCGAGCAGATCACCCGCCTGCGGGGAGGACGTACGCCGGCCCGCGCGTCGGCGACCACGAGGGGCCGCGAGCCTGACGCGGCGGCCCTGCACCGGCGGGCGCACGCGCTCGCCGGCCGCACCCTGGTCGTCGCCGCCTCCCGCGCCGACACGGCGGCGGCGATCCTCGCCGCCGAGCGGATGGACGCGCACACCGCGGCCCTGGAGCCGCGCACCCTCACGTCCTCCCGCTGAGCCCCCGCGAGGGCTCCCCCGAACGGCCCCGGTCCGCGTGCACCCGCAGCGACGCGCGGACCGGGCGCCATCAGCTTGTCGCCGTCCCAGCCGTCACGATCGGCTTCCGCCGGCGGGCAGCTCGCCCGCGCAGGTGGTGCGCCCCGACTCCCCCGTGGCCGTGGCCCGCTGGACGCGTTTGCCGCGGATCGCGAGCGTGCAGGACACCCGCCCGCCCTTCTTCCCCGAGAACGACGGCCGCGGCGGGGTCTTGCCGAGCGGCACCTGGACGGTGCGCTTCCAGGGCAGTTCGGCGTCCCGGACGACGGTGGCCGTGCCGTCCGGAGTGACCCCCGAGATTCCGACACCTGGACGCTGGACGTTCCGTCATCCAGGGGAAGTGATCCAAGGCGGCAAGGCGGAAGAACGCCCGGTCGAAGGAGGAGAACGAGACCCTCCGGAAAGCCGCCGCCTGTTTCGCGCGGGAGACGACACGGTGATCCGCTTCCGTTTCGTCGACGAGCACCGGACCGCCCACAAGGTAAAGCGGATGTGCGACGTTCTCGGCTGGGACCGCTCCGGCTACTGAACATGGCACCAGAACAAGGAGGCACGGCAGGAGAAGGCCGAATCGGAAGAGGATCCGGCCCGCCGCATCCGGGAGATCCACACCGATTCGCGGGGAGCCTGCGGTGCCCTGCGAATCACCCGCGAACTCCGGGACCAGGGGCACGTGGTGAACCGCAAACGTGTCGCGCGAATCATGCGGGAGCGCGAGATCGTCGGGACAGCGCGACGGAAGTCGCGGTCGCTGACGAGACAGGACCGCACAGCGCCGACGGCACCGGATCCGATTCTGCGGGACTTCACCGCGCCGACGCCTGGGCTGAAATTCGCCGGGGGCACCACCTGTCCACCGACGGCCGAGGGGTGGCTGCGCCTGCAGGGCTTCGGCATGGTTCGATGTCGTCCGTTCTGATCACGCGAGGCCGAGAAGGGCAAGGGGCCCGGTTCGGCCCCGGGCTGCCCGTCGGAGGCCGGAGGCGATGTTGCGGGCGCCGGCCGGGCGGAGAGCTCCGATCGCGAGGTTCCTGCGGGCGGCCATCGCTCTGGGGGTGTTTCCGGTCCGCAGCCGGGAGGCGTCCTCGGCGAAGGTGACGTCCCTGACGTGGTGCAGGGCCTCGACGATCCAGTGCCCTCGGATCAGTCGGGCGAGCCGAGCCGGCCTGCTCGACGGTGAGGCCGGTGACCGCGCAGACGGTCCTGGGACCGATCTTCCCGGTCCTGCGGTGATCCCGTCGGTCTTCTCACCGACGTCCATCCGGGCCGGGACCAGTGCGTTCACGTGGCCGCAGGCGGCCAGGAGGTGGATCTTCCGTCCCGTCGCGCGGGCCGCACCCCGCAGCGACTTCCCGTCGACCGCGAGCCCTCGCAGTCCTTGTCCCCCGGTCCCCCGGTCCGCGAGCCAGGCTCCGACCGCCCGGTCCGGGGCGTCCGTGCCTGCCGCGTACCGAACCCCGCCCGGCATGACGGGACGCCGGCAACCGGGCGTCAGCCGACCACGCCGAAGTCCTGGCCGAAGAGGGCGCGGCGGTACGCGACTTCCGGTTGGTTTCCGCTGCGCTCTTCGAGATGCACGACGAATGGACCGCCTTACCTCGCCGCCACCTCCCCGAAGGCGATATGAGCGATATCTACCGTAAACTCTCTTTTGGTTCCTACGCGCCACCCATCGCACCGAAATGCAACCGCCAGTTGATCCCCAACACCATGACGAGGGACACTGCCTGACGGATGCGCGTTCCCAACCGAGTGGCACTCGCTTCGGTATCCTCCCGTGCAGGTCATCGGAGGCCATTTACCCAAAGATTACAGGGCAGTTGACCTCAAGGTTTCGTGGTAGCGTCCTTGTTCGGAGGGACAGTGCAACCTGAAAGGGAAATCGTGAACACGGAGAAGATCGCCGCTCGCCGCCTCTCGCTGGAAGAGGTGACGAAGCTCGGCGTGAAGGACAAGCTCTTCGTTTCCGCCGACACGGCAGAACTCAAGCTTCCCGACTGCTATGTCCCTGCTTTTCTGACCAAGTCCGGTGAGAATTTCGAGGGCGGCTCGATCACGGCGAGAACCGTATTCCAGGAAGAGGTCTCCTGCCTTCCCGACGACGAGAATGAAGCCGGAATCTACCTGGCCGACGAGAACGGCTCGGTGACCATCGAGGTCCTCCAGTCCGCCGGTGTCGTGCTGGACCTGGCACTTTTCGTCCCTGGCGGGGACAGGGGGGCCCTCACGGCCCTTTACGCTGCGGCCCGACAGGCGTTCGGCGCCGACATCGTGCAGATCTGGCGCCAGGGCCTCAAGGAGGTTCCCGACGTGAAGGTCGACATCTTCGAGGAGCAGATCCCCCGGGGGCGCAAGGGGAGCGACAGCCCCAAGCGTGACCGACGCGCGATCGACACCTACCCCACCCGTGCGGACTTCATCGAGTTCTCCGCGGGGTGGAAGCCGGTCATTGAGATTCACAGGCCGGTTGTTGACGACACCCCGACCATCTGAGGCGGCGTCACCTCTCGGTCCCGGCCTGGGAGAACCCCGAGAACGCATGCGCCGGACCCGGTCGACCCCTGAGAACCGTTCGCGAATCCGGAGAGCGGCAGGAGTGCTCGGACCGATGCCCGAGTTGCCGCCGGAGAGGTGAAGGCCGGGACAGGACAACGGGGCCCGGTTCCAGCGTGTGGATCGTCCAGATCCGCAGCACGCCGGGAGCGAGGCCCCGTTGACGCGTTCCAGTGCATCGAAGTCCGTCATGCCGGGCAAGCCGGCCGACAGGGCTTCGGCGCAGTCGAGTGACGTCCACTTCGTGCTCGGGCGAGGCCGAGGAGCGTGAGGGGCCGGCGGGCGTCACGCGCATTGCGGTGACGGCCGGAGGCGATGTTCTTCGCTCCGTGTTCATTCGACGCCTTGCCGGCCGAACAGGCAGCCGGCATCTGCGCCTTCCACGTGCTCGTCGCCGAGGACGGCTCGGTCCTCGGCAGACTCGATCCGGTCGGCATCGAAGACCACACCGCGGAACTCGGCTACCGGGTCGCCCAGTGTGCTGCCGGCCGTGGTGTGGCCACCGCGACCGTCCGGGATCTGTGCCGGCCGGCGGCGGCCCAGTACCGGCCGCGCACCCTGCGGGCGGCCACCACCCTCCGGAACGTCGAGCTGTATTCGACTGTGCCCCAGGCTGTGTCGGCGACCCGTACAAAAGGCCGCCCCTACCCGTGGAACGGGGAACAGCCGTTCGGGTAGCGCAAGATCGGGAGCGTACACCGGCACGTCCGGATTTCCTCGGGGTTCATGCCCCCGGGCGTGTCCCATGCGTGGGGGCAGCCCTCGTCGGCGGTTGACCGGGGAGGGCGCTCGGGGCGCCCTCCGCGCTCCGTGGGTGGAGACACGGCCTCACGGCCGGGCCGCCAGCCACTCCTGCAGTTCGCGGTGGCGGAACTGGTAGGCGAAGCCCTCGACGCGCAGGATGCCCGCTTCGACGCACCATTCGAGGAAGCCGCCGAGTCCTGCGGGGAGTCGGCGGCCCGCGAGGAACTTGAAGAGGACGTAGCGGCGCCAGGCCTTCGCCGCGAGGGTGAAGGCGGGGAGGGCGGCGAGGATCGCGCCGTAGGCGAAGCCGAGGACGCTCTCCGTCCACTGGGCGATCAGCGAGCCGACCCACAGGGAAATGACGGCCGCCCAGAAGAACGCGTAGCGCAGCTCCGCACGCAGCGGGTCGCGTGGATCGGTCAGGGCGGCCTGCGGGTGGTCGCCCGTACTCCAGACGGCCTGTGAGGTCACGAACGACAGGACGTTCGCGACCAGGACCAGCGCGAACAGCGACGGACTGAGGCCCCGGTCCACCAGGAACAGCACCCAACCGGTGGTGTACATCACGTTCAGGCCGATCATCTTCGGCTCTCCCAGCAGCCGCCAGTCGAGGTGACGTGGAACAGGCTGCCGCCGGGTGTTCTCCAGTGCCACGGGCAGCACCGTCTGCATCAGGAACAGCAGGCCGAAGGCGGCGAAGAGGCGCGGGTACGGGAGGCTCTCCCAAGGCGTGAGGCCGAGCCGTTCGGCCAGGTTGATCGAGATGACGAACGGCAAGGTCAGCAGCGCGAGCTCGGCATAGTGCATCCCGGATTCGCGCTCCATCCGCCACAGCCGGTGCAGCACGAGATCCGTGTCGGAGACCACCTCGTCACGGGGGCGCGGGGTGCCGTCCGACTCGTCCGGCCGGTGGTCGTCCCGCAGATGCCTGGCCAGGGTGGTCAGCCACTCCTCGACCTTCGCGAGGTCCCGTCGGCGGCCGGCATCCGGCTGTCGGCTGTACGTCGACGCGGCGGCGTGGGTGTACAGGCCGAGCAGGTGGGCCGGTACGGCGCCCAACGGCATCGCCAGGAGTGCTTCGGGGTTGCGCAGCCTGCGGCCGTCCTGTTCGTCTTTCTCGGTGTACGCCGTGGTCAGCAGGGCCATCCGCCACGGGGTGTCGAGGACCCGGGCCAGCCCGCGCGGGGTGCCGGTCCAGGTGAGGGCCTCGGCGAGCCGTCGCCATTCGGGCAGCCACTCCCCCGTCTCGTCCCGGCCGCTCCTGCCCAGGAACGCGAGCTGCTGGTCACTGGAGAGCGGCTGGAGGGTGACGACGGTGGCGTGTTCGAGCCTCTCCTTCGACTTCAGGGCGTTGTAGCGGTCGGCTCGGCAGAGCACCACGAGCGGCGCCCGGCCCGTCCGGCCGTCGTACTCGCGGTTGAGCCGTCGCAGGGCCTTCAGCGCACGGGTCTTCGCGGGCGCCACGCCGGGCGGGTCCATCTCGTCGAGACCGTCGAGGATGGGCAGGACGAGACGTTCCTCGAGGAGTCGGCGGGCCACGGTCCTGGAGCGGACCAGGCCTCTTTCCTTCAGGTAGCCGGACAGCCAGTCGACCAGACCGAGTTCGGTGTTCCAGGTGGACAGCGGAATGCGTACGGGCACCGGATCGCCGTCCTGCCAGCCGTCCAGCAGACGGGCCATCAGCTGGGTCGCGGCGACCGTCTTTCCGGAGCCCGGGCCGCCGAGGATGACCAGGCGGTCCTTGCATCGTGACGAGGTGAAGTAGTCACCCAGCGGATCCGACACCGTGGTCCCGGGATCGGCGGAGTCCTTGAAACCGACGGGGATCACGTTGTCGGAGCCCGGGAAGTAGCCGCGTGGAGCGGCCATGAGACGCCGGTCCACCTCGCTTTTGAACTCGGCCATTTGGCGTGCGCGATCCGACCGCTCGGCCCTGACCGTGAAACCCAGCCCGTACAGGGTGAGACCGACGGCCGCCGCGGCAAGCGCGGTCGCGAGGATGTCGGCCAGTGGGCTGTCGCGCAGCGGCGCGGTGTCCCGGAAGACGAAGAGTCCGGCCGCACCCGCCAGGAAGACGACGGCCAGGACACCCCACATGGAACCGCGATACGCCCCCCGTGTTGCCCTCATGGTTCAGTAAGTCTGCTGAACCACACGGGTCTTGGCAATGCGGGAAGTGCGTGGAGCACTACGATCCCGCTGCGCCCCGGCACCGCTCCGAGCCGGGGCCCGTGTCTTCAGCGGTCGCGGAAGCGGTCGGTCCGCTCCCTTCCCGCTCCCGGTCGGACATGTCCGGTGGTCCCGGCAGGCCGCGTGACGCGGGCCGGGCCATGGGGACCTCCCGGTTTCGGAGGTGCGCCTCCAAGAACGGGGGAAGCCGGTCCGGGTTACTTGAGTGACGCGACGAACGACGTCCAGGCCGGGGCCGTGATGGTGAGGACCGGGCCCCGTGAGCCCGGCATGGGCGAGGGCCTGCCGTCGTCCCTCCGCCGGGGCGGGCTGGAGGGGGCGACGACAGGCCCGTGGTCCCGCACGCCGTTGTGCGGGCCTCGCCGGTGTGTTCCGCGGCCGGTCGTGGCGTGACGATCGCTGGTCAGGGCATCCCCATCCCGACCGGCCGCGGGGTCCGTGCGGGCGTCAGCCCAGGCGCTTCACCAGCGCGTGGTACTGGTCCCACAGCTCCTTGGGCGTGTGGTCGCCGAAGGTGTTGAGGTGGTCGGGGACCAGGGCGGCCTCCTCGCGCCACACGTCCTTGTCGACGGTGAGCAGGAAGTCCAGGTCGGCGTCGGAGAGGTCCAGTCCTTCGGTGTCCAGCGCGGCCTTGGCCGGGAGCACGCCGATCGGGGTCTCGACGCCCTCCGCGTGGCCGTCCAGGCGCTCCACGATCCACTTCAGGACGCGGGAGTTCTCGCCGAAGCCGGGCCAGACGAACTTGCCGTCGTCGTTCTTGCGGAACCAGTTGACGTAGTAGATCTTCGGCAGCTTGGACTGGTCCTTGTCCTTGGCCACGTCGATCCAGTGCGCCATGTAGTCGCCCATGTTGTAGCCGCAGAACGGCAGCATGGCGAACGGGTCACGGCGCAGCTCGCCGACCTTGCCCTCGGCGGCGGCGGTCTTCTCGGAGGCCACGTTGGCGCCGAGGAAGACGCCGTGGTTCCAGTCGAAGGACTCCGTCACCAGCGGTACGGCGCTGGCGCGGCGCCCGCCGAAGAGGATCGCGGAGATCGGCACGCCCTTGGGGTCCTCCCACTCCGGCGCGATGATCGGGCACTGCGCGGCGGGGGTGGTGAAGCGGGCGTTGGGGTGGGCGGCGGGCGTACCGGACCCCGGGGTCCAGTCGTTGCCCTTCCAGTCGGTGAGGTGGGCCGGGGTCTCCTCGGTCATGCCCTCCCACCACACGTCGTTGTCGTCGGTGAGGGCGACGTTGGTGAAGACGGAGTTGCCCCAGAGGGTCTTCATGGCGTTGGCGTTGGTGTGCTCGCCGGTGCCGGGGGCGACGCCGAAGAAGCCGGCCTCGGGGTTGATGGCGTACAGGCGGCCGTCCTCGCCGAAGCGCATCCAGGCGATGTCGTCGCCGATCGTCTCGACCGTCCAGCCGGAGGTCGTGGGCTCCAGCATGGCGAGGTTGGTCTTGCCGCAGGCGGACGGGAAGGCGGCGGCGACGTACTTGGACTCGCCCTGCGGCGGGGTCAGCTTGAGGATCAGCATGTGCTCGGCCAGCCAGCCCTCGTCACGGGCCATGACGGAGGCGATGCGCAGGGCGTAGCACTTCTTGCCGAGCAGGGCGTTGCCGCCGTAGCCGGAGCCGTAGGACCAGATCTCGCGGTCCTCGGGGAAGTGGGAGATGTACTTGGTGCTGTTGCAGGGCCAGGGGACGTCCTCCTGGCCGGGCTCCAGCGGGGCGCCGACCGAGTGCACGGCCTTGACGAAGAAGCCGTCGGAGCCGAGCTCGTCCAGGACCGGCTGACCCATCCGGGTCATGGTGCGCATGGAGACGGCGACGTACGCCGAGTCGGTGATCTCGACGCCGATGGCGGACAGCGGCGAGCCGAGCGGGCCCATGCAGAAGGGCACGACGTACATGGTGCGGCCCTTCATCGAGCCGCGGAAGACGCCCTTCTCGCCCCGGAAGACGTCCCGCATCTCGGCGGGGGCCTTCCAGTGGTTGGTGGGGCCGGCGTCCTCCTCCTTCTCGGAGCAGATGAAGGTCCGGTCCTCGACGCGGGCGACGTCGGTGGGGTCGGAGGCCGCGTAGTAGGAGTTGGGGCGCTTGATCGGGTCGAGTTTTCGGAAGGTGCCCTTGGCGACGAGCTCGCCGCACAGGCGTTCGTACTCGGTCTCCGAGCCGTCGCACCAGACCACCCGGTCCGGCTGCGTCAGGTCTGCGATCTCGTTGACCCAGGAGATCAGTCCCCGGTGGGTGGTGAGGACGCTGGGAGCCGCGATGTCGCGCGCCACGATTGCTCCTAAATGAGGGGTTTTTTGTTGGGAGGCCCCGTGGGGGCTGCGACCCGGATGCTTCACGGTGGAGCCTTGGGCGCTCATCCGGTGCCGACCGCACTCATTTGATCATCCGACGAGAGCGCCCATCTGTCCAGAGGGCCGCACAGGTGAGCAACGTGACGATGGCCACGGTTTCTCGTGGCACTTTGCGCGCACGTTGGGTTCACATGGAGGTTTCTTTGCGTGACGACGCGGCGGGGTGCCGTGAGATGGGATGCCGTGGGATGATGGCCACTTCGCGCGGGCCGATCCGACACCCCGATGCATAACTTACGGTTCAGTAGGTACGATGTCGGACATGACTGCGCTCGTCCCCGACGCGCCCGAGGACCCGGCGGCCGACGGCCGAGGTCCGGTCGCGACCTCCCTGCCGCACCCGGTCAAGCCCAAGCTCCGCGGCTGGCTGCATCTCGGCATGTTCCCCGCCGCCCTGGTCGCCGGGCTGGTGCTGACCGCCTTCGCCGACTCGGCCCGGGGGCGCCTGGCCTGCGGGGTCTTCGCCCTGACGGCCTGCCTGCTGTTCGGCGTGAGCGCGCTGTACCACCGGGGCGACTGGAGCCCCCGCATGGACGGGGTGCTGCGCCGCCTCGACCACGCCAACATCTTCCTGATCATCGCGGGCACCTACACGCCGCTGACCATCCTGCTGCTGCCGGAGTCCAAGGGGCGGTGGCTGCTGTGGGGCATCTGGGGAGCGGCGGTGGCCGGGATCGCCTTCCGGGTCTTCTGGGTCGGCGCGCCGCGCTGGCTCTACACGCCCTGCTACATCGCGATGGGCTGGGCGGCCGTCTTCTTCCTGCCGGACTTCATGCGCTCGGGCGGCGTCGCCGTACTCGTCCTGGTGATCGTGGGCGGTCTGCTCTACAGCGCGGGCGGGGTGATCTACGGCATCAAGAAGCCCAACCCGTCACCGCGCTGGTTCGGCTTCCACGAGGTCTTCCACTCCCTCACCCTGGCCGCCTTCATCGCCCACTACATCGGCATCTCCCTGGTGGCCTACTAGGAGATGTCGTTTGGATCTTGCCGGGGTCGCGGGGCCCGGCACGCACCTCTGCGGCGCCGTCGCCTGAAGCCGGCCTGATCCAAACGACACCCCCCAGTACGCGTAGGAGCCGGCACCGACCTGCCCGCCGCGAAATCCCGGGGCGGCGGACACCCGACATGACATCCTTGACCGGGTGAACGGTCCCGAGATCCACGTCGAACTCGCCCCCGAGCTGCTGCTCTTCGTCCCCCGGGCGCGGCCCACCGGTGCCACGAAGGCCGCCACCGACGGTGTCTCCAGCCTCGGCCATGTCGTCGAGTCCCTCGGAGTCCCGCTGACCGAGGTCGGCGCGCTGCTCGTGGACGGCCGCGAGGTGGCGGCCGGCCACGTGCCGGCCGCGGGCGAGTCGGTGACGGTACGCGCCGTCGAACACCCCCAGCGGGTTCCGGGCGCTCCCCTGCGCTTCCTGCTCGACGTGCACCTCGGCACGCTCGCGCGCCGGCTGCGGCTGCTGGGCGTGGACACCGCGTACGAGTCGACGGACATCGGCGATCCGGCGCTGGCCACGCGGTCGGCGGCGGAGCAGCGGGTGATGCTCAGCCGGGACCGGGGGCTGCTGCGACGGCGGGAGCTGTGGGCCGGCGCGTTCGTGTACAGCACGCGGCCCGAGGAACAGCTCACGTACGTACTCGACCGGTTCCGGCCCGAGCTGCGGCCGTGGACCCGGTGCACCGCCTGCAACGGGCTGCTGCGGCGGGCCACCAAGGACGAGGTCGCCGACCAGTTGAAGGGCGGGACGCACCGTACGTACGACGTGTTCGCGCAGTGCGGTGAGTGCGGGCGCGCGTACTGGAAGGGCGCGCATCACGAGCAACTGGTCGCGATCGTGGAGCAAGCGGTCGCGTCCCACTCGGAGCGCCGTTGAGGGGACGCCCCTCGGGACCGCACGGCGATACGGCCCCGCGCCCCGGTGAGGGCGCTCGGCTCACCGTCGGATCACTCCCGCCGCGGGCCGTGCCGTCGCGGTTCTCGTCCGGGTGCGGCAGGCGGTCGGCACGGCCGCCGGTTCAGCCGCCCAGCGCCGCTCGCAGCCGGTCGGGATCGGTCGTCGGCGCGTCGCAGGTGAAGTTGCGGCAGACGTAGGCGGCCGGTTCCCCCCGGACCAGCGGCCGGTCGGCGAGCAGCGGGAACTCGTCGCTCTCCGGGGTCCCGACGGCGACCACCACGCCGGGCGCGGCACCCAGGAGCGCCGTGCGGTGCAGGGTGTTCGTGGCCGGGTCGTCGAGCGCCGGACCCACCACCGCGACCTCCCGCGGCCCGTCCAGCACGGCCTCGGCGACCGCGAGCCCCCACCCGATGAACCGCGGGACCCGCGGGCCGAGCGCCTTCACCACGCCCAGCGCCCGTTCGGCGACCGTGCGGTGCGATGCGGAACCGGTGTGCGCGGCATAGCCGAGCAGGGCGCCCGCGGCGGCGGTCCAGCCGGACGGGACGGCGTTGTCGGTCGGGTCCTGAGGACGCCGGATCAGGCGCTCCGCGTCGGACGCCGTGTCGTACAGGGCGCCCGACCCGGGGTCCGTGAAGCGGGCCAGGACATGGTCGAGCAGCAGTCCGGCGAACTCCAGCCAGACGCCCTCGCCGGTCACCGACGCCAGTGCCAGGAAGCCCTCGGCGACATCGGCGTAGTCCTCCAGCACCCCCGCGTTGGCCCCGACGTGGCCGTCCTTGCTGGTACGGGCGATACGGGCCTGGTCGTCCAGGTGCAGCCGGACCAGCAGGTCACCGGCGGCGACGGCGGCCTCCGTCAGGTCCGGCCGGTCGAAGTAGGCGCCGGTCTCGGCGAGCGCGGCGATCGCCAGCCCGTTCCAGGCGGCGACCACCTTGTCGTCCCGGCCGGGCGCGGGACGGGCGGAGCGTGCCGCGAGCAGCCGCTCCCTGATGCCGTCGATCCGTCCGGCGTCGAACACCTCGTCCCGCTGCGGGAGCTGCAGCACCGAGGCGCCCTCCTCGAAGGTGCCCTCCTCGGTCACCCCGAAGTACCGCACGGCGAGTTCCGCGTCGTCGTCCCCGAGGACCTCGCGCAGCTGCGCCGGCGTCCACACGTAGTGGGCGCCCTCGACGTGCCTGCCCGTGCCGCCCTCCCGTCGCCCGCCACCCTTCTGATGACGCCCTTCGGGCGACACCACCTCCTCGCTGTCGGCGTCCAGCGCGGAGGCGAAACCGCCCTCGGACGTGCGCAGTTCGCGGACCATGAAATCGGCGGTCTCCAGCGCGACCCGGCGGGCGAGCTCGGAGCCGGTGGCCCGCCACAGGTGGGCGTAGACCCGGCACAGCAGCGCGTTGTCGTAGAGCATCTTCTCGAAGTGCGGCACCACCCAGTCCCGGTCGACGGAGTACCGGGCGAAGCCGCCGCCGAGCTGGTCGTAGATCCCGCCGCGCGCCATGCGCTCGCAGGTGTCCCGCGCCATCTGCAGCGCGCCCTCGGCTCCGGTGCGGGCGTGGTGGCGCAGCAGGAACTCGATCACCATGGACGGCGGGAACTTCGGCGCCCCGCCGAACCCGCCGCGCTGCGGGTCGTACTCCCTGGTCAGCCCGAGCAGCGCCTGCGCGAGCTCCTGCTCGCCGGGCACCTGGTCGTCGCCGTAGGACATCTCCCGGCCGGCCAGGTCCCGGGCGATCTTCCCCGCCACCTCGTCGACCTCGCCGCGCCGCTCTTCCCACGCCTGGTGGACGCCCTGGAGCACCTGCCGGAACGACGGCATGCCGTGCCGGGGGGCGGGCGGGAAGTACGTACCGAAGTAGAACGGCTCGGCGTCCGGGGTGAGGAACACGGTCATGGGCCAGCCGCCCTGCCCGGTCGCCGCCTGCACCGCCTCCATGTAGACGGCGTCGACGTCCGGGCGCTCCTCGCGGTCCACCTTGACGCTGACGAAGTGCGCGTTCATGTCGTCGGCGGTGGCCCGGTCCTCGAAGGACTCGTGCGCCATCACGTGGCACCAGTGGCAGCTCGAATAGCCGACGCTCAGCAGAACGGGCACATCCCGCTCACGCGCCTCCGCGAAGGCCCCGTCCGACCACGGCCACCAGTCGACGGGATTGTCGGCGTGCTGGATCAGGTACGGGGACGTTTCATTGGCCAGTCGGTTCGGCATACCTCCATCCTGCCCGACCCACCGGAAATCGTCGCAGGACAGCCCGGCGGACGCTCGCACCGCCACCGTTCCTCCGGCCACCGGTCCGACTCCCGCACGAACGGGCGACTCGCCCGGACGTCACCGGGCTTCATCCACTGATCGTCGCCCTCTCGCGCTGACGCTCCGTCCGAAGGACACTCGTGGGCATGGGAGTTGCCGCCGGAGGGGGACATGTCATGCGGGACAGTCAACGGGCGGACGCCGAACGGCTGTTGGCGCGGGCCGTGGAGGAGGAGGTGCGCAGGTCGGGCGGGCGCACCGACGGCAGGGTGCTGCTCGCGCGGGCGCGCGGGGCGCTGGACGCGATGGCGCAGACGTCGGCCGAGGAGTACGAGGCGTACACGCGCGCCCTGGACGAGTCGGAGGCCGGGCAGCTCACCTTCCGGCAGCGTTACGCCCGCGAGGGCGCCGGGACTCCGCTGCTGGTGGCCGGGGTGGCGGGGGTCGCGGCCGTGGTCGCCGACATGGCGCTCGGGACGGGCACCGGGACGGCGCTGGGCGCGGGCGTGGCCGTCGGGGTCGTCGGCGCGGCGGCGACGGTGGTGAAGGTGGCCGGTGCGCATGTGCCCGCCGCGCACCACCGGGCCGGTGCGGTGAGCCAGCCGGGCGGACCGGAACAGCTGCGGCTGCAGTGGCTGACGGCGCTGGAGGTACGGGGGATCCGGCCGTTCCTGGACCAGCAGCGGGTGCTGGCCGCGTCCACCGGGCCGAAGCAGGCGGGACCCCGGCTGCGCGGTACGGACAAGAGCGCGGCGGCCCGCGGGCGGAGCGTGCTGGAGCAGTCGTTCGGGCACCTCCCGGAGCCGCTCGGATCGTTCGCGGGGCGACGGCAGGAGATGGCGCGGATCCGGCAGTGGGTGCAGGCGGCCCGCGCGACCACGGAGACCCAGCCGACGGTGGTCGTGCTGCACGGGGCGTCCGGCAGCGGCCGTACGACGCTCGCGGTGCGCGCCGCGCACGACCTGAAGGACCACTTCCGCGGCGCCTGCGTCGTCGATCTGCGCGGCGACAGCCCCGGCGAGCCCCCGCTGTCCACCCGGGACGCGCTGCTGCATCTGCTGAACCGGCTCGGGGCGCCCCGCGAGCAGCTGCTGTTCCGTGAGCGCTCCTCCCCCGACCAGCAGGTCAAGCGGCTGAGCGAGCTGTACCACCAGCACCTGACCGGGATGCCGGTCACGATCGTGCTGGACGACGCCTCCGACCCGCAGCAGGTCCGCACGCTGATCCCGGAACGGTCCGACAGCCTCGTCCTGGTCACCTCCCGCGCACCGCTCGGGCTGCCGGACGATCTGCCGGCCCGGGTGCACCAGCTGTCGGTGGAACCGCTGGACCCGGCCGGCGCGGAGGAACTCCTCGCCGCCGCCGCGCAGGACGCCTCCGGGCCCTACGACGCCGATTCCGCCGAGCGGGTGCGGGAGCTGTGCGGGGGTCTGCCGCTGGCGCTGCGGGTCGCCGGGGCGGCTCTCGGCCCCCGCTCACCCCTCGCGCTCGCCACCGACCTGGACGCCTACGGGCCCGTCGAGCCGGTCGAGCGCGCCCTGTGGCTGCGTTACACCGACCAGCCGGAGACCCTGCGGCGGCTGCTGCGGCGGCTCGCCCTGGCCGGCCGGGCCTCCCTGGGCGCCGCAGCCGCGGCCGCGCTCCTGGCCACCGACGAGGCGGAGGCCACCCGGCATCTGGTCGCGCTGCACCGCGCCGGCCTGATCGACCGGGTACGGCACAGCCGCTACCGGCTGCACGACCTCGTCCGCGCCTTCGCCCTGGCCCGCCTCCTCGACGAGGAGGACCCCGCCGAGCGCACGGCGGCGCAGGAACGGCTGGTCGTGAACTACGCCGAGCTGGCCGACTCGGTGCTGCGGCTGGTCGACGGCAACATGTCGACCCGCTCGGACCGCTTCAGCCCGTACGGCTTCACCTCGCTGGACGAGGCGCTGCGCTGGCTCGACGACGAGTCGAGCTTCATCACGGCGGCACTGCGGCACGCGGAGGGCGTGGACCGGGGGGCGGTGCTGAATCTGCTCGGCGCGCTGTGCGACTACTGCCTGCTGCGCGGCGACCTGTACCGCCTCGGGGAGATCAACGAGCTGGCGCAGGCCGTGGACGAGGGGCTGCTGGTGCGCTCCGTGCAGTGGCGCACGGGCATCGCGGCACGGCAGCTGGGCGAGCTGGACAAGGCGCGGACGACACTGACGTCGGTGGTGGACCTGTACCGGGAGGCGCAGCACGACGCGGGTGCCGCGCGGGCGCTGACCTCGCTCGGCATCACGCTGCACCACCAGGGCAATCTGACGGAGGCGTCGGCGAAGCTGCGGGAGTCGCTGGACCTGCAGGCCGCGCCCGAGCTGGCCACGGACCGCGCCTGGACGATGCACGCGCTGGCGGCCGTCGAACGGGACCGGGCCAGGCTGTCCGAGGCGCTGGACCTGCTGACCGAGTCGCTGGTGCTGCACCGCGCGGGCGAGTCCGTGCACGGGCAGGCCTGGGCGCACTTCCAGCTGGGCCAGCTGAACCTGCGCAGGGGCGACGTCCCGCGCGCCGGGACCGAGCTGCGTACCGCCCTGGAGCTGTACGGCCGCACCCGCGACGCCCGCGGTGAGGCGTGGGCGCTGACCGAGCTGGCGCGGGCCCGGCTGGTCGACGGGGACGCCTCGCCGGCGGTGGAGGACCTGCGCCGGGCCGCCGCCCGGCACCGGGACAACGAGGACGCGCGGGGCGAGGCCTGGACGCTGTACTACCTGGGCCAGGCGCTGGAGGAGACCGGGGACCTGGACCGGGCGGTGCGTGAGCTGGAACGCGCCCGCACGATGTTCTCCCGGATGCGGGACGTGTACGGCCTGGCCTGTGCCCGGCACCACTCGGCACGGGTGACCCGCGACCAGCAGGCCGCCCGGACGGGGTCGCTGCGGAACTCCGGGTTCGCCCGGCAGCTGCTGGTGGACGCGCGCGCCGACTTCCAGCGGATCGGGGTGGCGCACGGCGAGGCGTGGACCTGCCTGGAGCTGGCGGTCGTCGACGCGGGCAACGCGCGCACGCAGCAGGCGCTGGCGCTGTGCGACGAGGCGGTGTCCCTGTTCGCGTCGTACGGCGACCGGCGCGGCGAGGACTGGGCGCGCTTCCTGCGCTGCACGCTGCTGCCGTACGCGGCGCCGGGCGGTACGGAGGTCGGTACGGCGGTGGCCCAGGAGGAGCTGTCCCAGCTGGGCCGGGCCGGTCACGACTCCCGGGACGGGAAACTCGCCGACTGCGTGGAGGCGTACCAGCTCCTCCTCGAGCGAGGCGTCAGCCTGGAGGCAGGCTGGCAGGCCTGGCACCTGGGCATGGTCCCGAGCCGCCACGCCCGCGAGGTGATGGGAGTGGCGGTGGACGAGAAGGCATAGGGGCCCGGCGGTCGTGGGCAGTCGTTCCGCAGGGCGATGGGGGCACCCCCCGTGCCCTTCGGGCAATGGGGGGAGGGTGGACACGGCCACCCACGGCCGGCACCCGGCGCCGATGCGGGCCGAGGGCGTCCGCGCAGCCCGGCGCTCACGGGGTGCCTCCCCCGGAGGGGGTGCCCCCGGCCCACCCGCGCCGCCCCGGAGGTACCTCCCCGGCCTCCGAGGGACTGGGGGGAGACACGACTGCCCGCGGTCGGCGCGGGTTCAGCCCCGCTTCTCGGCGGCCGTCGCCCCGGCCTTCTCCGCCCCCGGGTCCTCGGACTCGGCGAAGTCGACACGCCCCATGTGCCGGTTCATGGACTTCATCAGGGCCCAGACCGCCAGGGCCATCACCGCGAAGACGACGAAACCGAGAACACCAGGGGTGACCTTGTCCTCGTCGAGTTCCTTGGCGAGGGGGACCAGGTGGGTCAATGCCAGGCTTGCGCTTGCGCTCATGTCAGGCATTGTCCCGGATGCCCGCGAAGAGGTCGTCCTCGGGGAGGGAGGTATCGACGAGAGACTTCGCGAGCTCGTACTCCTCCGTCGGCCAGACCTCCCGCTGGAGGTCCATCGGCACCCGGAACCAGCCCCCGTCGGGATCGATCTGCGTCGCGTGCGCGATCAGCGCCTTGTCACGGATCTCGAAGAAGTCGGCGCACGGCACGTGCGTGGTGAGCGTGCGCTCCTTGCGCTCGAACTCGCTCCAGCGCTTCAGCCAGTCCCCGTACGGCGACTCCAGGCCGCGGTCCAGCATCGCCTGGTGCAGCGCCTCGGTGCGGGGACGGTTGAACCCCTGGTTGTAGTACACCTTCAGCGGCTGGTACGCCGGGCCGTACTCGCCCTCCGGGTACTTCGCGGTGTCCGTCGCACCCTCGAACGCCACCATCGTGATCTTGTGGGTCATGATGTGGTCGGGGTGCGGGTAGCCGCCGTTCTCGTCGTACGTGGTGATCACCTGGGGGCGGAACGCGCGGATCCTGCGGACCAGCTCACCGGCCGCCTTGTCGACGTCCTCCAGGGCGAAGCAGCCCTCCGGCAGCGGCGGCAGCGGGTCGCCCTCGGGCAGCCCGGAGTCGACGAACCCGAGCCATTCCTGCTTCACCCCCAGGATCTCCCGGGCCTCGTCCATCTCCTTCTTGCGTACCTCGTGGATGTGCTCCTCGATGTACGCGTCGTCCTGCAGTTTCGGGTTGAGGATGGAGCCGCGCTCCCCGCCCGTGCAGGTCACCACCAGCACGTCCACCCCCTCGGACACGTACTTCGCCATGGTGGCCGCGCCCTTGCTCGACTCGTCGTCGGGGTGGGCGTGCACGGCCATCAGTCGCAGCTGGTCAGTCAAGACTCAATCCTCAAGTCGGTAGGCGCCCTCAGTGCGGCGGCGCAGTCACAGGCTTCTATAGTGACCGAATCGGGGGACGAATAATTCCGGGGTTTTCCACTCCGGGGCCTGTCAGGGGACACCGGTCCCCTCCTGCCGAGGAGACGATCATGAGTACGTCGAGCACGCGGCTGCCCGAGGGCCGTTACGGCCGCTCCTCGGACCAGCGTGCCGACCGCACCCTCAAGGTCGTCGGCGCCGTGCTGTCGGTGCTGCTGCTCGGGCTGATCGGCTGGTTCGGCTACCACTACGTGGCCCAGAACGAGATCAGCGCCGAGGTGATCGGTTTCGACACCTCCGAGGACTTCGTGAAGGTGCACCTGGAGGTGCACAAGGACGCGGGTACCGCCGGCTACTGCACGGTCCGCTCCCAGGCCGAGGACGGCGCCGAGGTGGGCCGCGCCGACTTCCGCTTCGACGAGGACGCCACGCGCATCGACGAGGTCGTCACGCTCCGCACCACCTCCCGGGGCACCTCGGCCGAGCTCGTCGGCTGCCACACGGACTGACACCGCAGGGAATACCTGGCCACTGACCTGCGCCGACACGAGTCTGGTGGCTTATGTCCTCCCCCTACGGGCACTCAATTGTTAGGCTCGTGGTTTCGCCCATCCCTGGAAGAACATTCTTCTGAGTAGGGCGATGCTTTGTATTCCCAGTACCTACGAGGAGCACCTGTGACCCAGACCAGCGAGAACGTCACCTGGCTGACCCAGGAGGCGTACAACAAGCTCAAGGACGAGCTTGCGTACCTTACTGGTCCCGCGCGCACGGAGATCGCCGGCAAGATCGCCGCCGCGCGCGAGGAGGGCGACCTGCGGGAGAACGGCGGGTACCACGCGGCCAAGGAGGAACAGGGCAAGCAGGAGCTCCGTGTGCGCCAGCTCACCCAGCTCCTCGAGAACGCCAAGGTCGGCGAGGCCCCGGCGGCCGACGGTGTGGTGGCGCCCGGCATGGTCGTGACCATCGCCTTCGACGGCGACGAGGACGACACGCTGTCCTTCCTGCTCGCCTCCCGCGAGTACGCGAGCACCGACATCGAGACCTACTCGCCGCAGTCCCCACTGGGCTCGGGCGTCATCGGCCACAAGGTCGGCGAGGACGCGGAGTACGAGCTGCCGAACGGCAAGAAGGCCTCGGTGAAGATCCTGGAGGCGAAGCCGTACAACGGCTGACCCGCCCCCGTGAGTCCCCGGCGGGCCCCCGGCACCCCCTGCGGTGCCGGGGGCTTCGTCATGCCGCCGCCGAGCGGTACTTGCGCACGGCGAGCGTCCGGAAGAGCGCGATGATCAGGACCGAGTAGATCAGCGACGCCCACACCGGGTGCTGCATGGGCCAGGCGTCCGAGGTGGAGACCCCGGGGTTGCCGAAGAGCTCGCGGCAGGCCTGCACGGTGGCGCTGAACGGGTTCCAGTCGGCGATGTGGCGCAGCCAGGGCGTCATGTTGCTGGAGTCCACGAACGCGTTCGACACGAAGGTGACCGGGAAGAGCCAGACCAGTCCGCCGGAGGTGGCCGCCTCCGGGGTGCGGACGGACAGGCCGATGAGCGCGCCGATCCAGGTGAACGCGTACCCGGCCAGGAGGAGCAGGGCGAACGCGCCGAGCACCTCGCCGACGCTGGTGTGGGTGCGCCAGCCGACCAGGAGGGCGACGACGGCGAGCACGAGCAGGGTGAGCGCCGTCTGCACCATGTCGGCGAGGGTGCGGCCGGTGAGCACCGCGCCACGCGCCATGGGCAGGGAGCGGAAGCGGTCGATGAGCCCCTTGTGCATGTCCTCGGCGATGCCCGCCCCGGCTCCGGCGGTGGCGAAGGTGACGGTCTGCGCGAAGATGCCGGCCATCAGGAACTCACGGTAGACCTGCGGGCTCGTACTGCCGCCGATGTCCATGGACCCGCCGAACACGTACGAGAACAGCACCACGAACATGATGGGCTGGATGAGCCCGAAGATCACCACTTCGGGGATCCGGGCCATGCGGATCAGATTGCGTTTGGCGACGACCAGGGAGTCCCGGATCGACCGGCCGATGGGGTTGCCGGGGGCCGTGACCCGGACGGTGTCGGTGACGGCGCTCATTTCGCGGCCTCCTTGGTGTCCTTCTCCTCGGCCTCGGCCTCGGCGACATGGCCGGTGAGGGAGAGGAAGACGTCGTCGAGGGTGGGGCGGCGCAGACCGATGTCGTCGATCTCGATGCCGTTGGTGTCGAGGTCGCGGATGATCTCGGCGAGGAGCTTCGCGCCGCCGGAGACCGGTGTGGTGATCTTGCGCATGTGGTCCTCGACCGTGGTGTCGCCCTGGCCGGCGCCGCGCAGGCTGTACTTGTCGAGGAGGGCGGAGGCCGACTGGATGTGCTCGCGTTCGTGCACCACGACCTCGACGCGTTCGCCGCCGGTGCGGGCCTTGAGCTGGTCGGAGGTGCCCTGGGCGATGACCCGGCCGTGGTCGACGACCGCGATGTCGTGGGCCAGGTGGTCGGCCTCCTCCAGGTACTGGGTGGTGAGCAGCAGCGTCGTACCACCGGAGACGAGCTGTTTGATCACCTCCCACAGCTGTTGGCGGTTGCGCGGGTCGAGGCCGGTCGTCGGCTCGTCCATGAACATCACGGGCGGCGAGACGACCAGGGCGGCGGCGAGGTCGAGGCGGCGGCGCATGCCTCCGGAGTAGGTCTTGGCGGTGCGGTCCGCGGCGTCCGCGAGGTTGAACTGCTCCAGCAGTTCGTCCGCGCGGACCTTCGCCGCCTTCGCCTTCATCTGGTAGAGCTGTCCGACCATCTGCAGGTTCTCGCGGCCGGTCAGATACTCGTCGACGGCGGCGAACTGACCGGACAGGCCGATGGAGCGGCGTACGGCGTCGGGCTGTTTCAGCACGTCGAGGCCGGCGACGACCGCCTTGCCGCTGTCGGGCCGCAACAGGGTGGTCAGGCAGCGGACGGTGGTGGTCTTGCCCGCGCCGTTCGGCCCGAGCAGGCCCAGGACGGTGCCCTCGGGGACCTCGAGGTCGACGCCGTCCAGTGCCTTTACGTTCCCGAAGGTCTTGACCAGACCTTCGGCATAGATGGCGCCCGGCATATGAGTCTCCACGTCGTCGTGATTCTTCGGAAAGCCTAGGTTCGCGCGCTTCGGTGTGCTGAGGTTTTTCATCGGGCGCGGGCGGCGGGACGCACGGTGGGGCACCCGACACCGAGACACACCATAACGCGATGTATCGCGTCTCACAATGGGATTGCCCGAAGGAGTGACGCCTCGTCGGGCGTCAGTCCATGACCGTGTAACCCGCCTCGCGCAGGGCCTGGTTGACCTCCGCGCAGTGCTCCGGGCCCTTGGTCTCCAGGTGCAGCTCGACCTCCGCCTCCGTGAGCCCGAGCCGTGGGTCGGTCCGCACGTGGCTCACATCGAGGACGTTAGCGTCGGCCACTGACAACGCCTTGAGAAGCGAGGCCAGGGCGCCCGGCCGGTCCGTCAGGCGCAGCCGTACGGCCAGGTAGCGGCCCTGTGCGGCCATACCGTGCCGCAGCACCCGCTCCATCAGCACCGGGTCCACGTTGCCGCCGGACAGCACCGCCACGACCGGCCCCTCGAAGGCACCGGGCCGGCTCAGCAGCGCCGCGACCGGGCTCGCCCCGGCCGGCTCGACGACCAGCTTGGCCCGCTCCAGGCAGAGCAGCAGCGCGGCCGACAGCTCGTCCTCGGTGACCGTGCACACCTCGTCCACCAGCTCGCCGACGATCCCGAACGGCACATCACCGGGTCGCCCCACCTTGATCCCGTCGGCCATCGTCGCCGGGTTGCGCACCGACACCGGACGCCCGGCCGCCAGCGAGGGCGGATAGGCCGCCGCGCCCGCCGCCTGCACGCCGACGATCCGCACATCGGGCCGCAGCGCCTTCACCGCGACCGCGATCCCGGCGGCCAGCCCGCCCCCGCCGACCCCGACGACGATCGTGCGCACCTCGGGGCACTGCTCCAGGATCTCCAGGCCGACCGTGCCCTGGCCGGCGATGACGTCCGGGTGGTCGAAGGGGTGGATGAACACCGCCCCCGTCCCGTGCGCGTACTCCATCGCCGCGGCCAGCGTCTCGTCGACCACCTGGCCCTGCAGGCGCACCTCGGCGCCGTACTCCCGGGTCGCGCTGATCTTCGGCAGCGGGGCGCCCTTCGGCATGAAGACCGTGGACCGCACCCCGAGCAGCGACGACGCCAGCGCGACGCCCTGCGCGTGGTTGCCGGCGCTCGCCGCCACGACACCGGCGGCCCGCTCCTCGGGCAGCAGCCCGGCGATCCGGACGTACGCGCCGCGCAGCTTGAACGACCCCGTCCGCTGCAGGTTCTCGCACTTCAGGTGCACCGGCGTGCCCACCCGCCGGGACAGGTGCCTGCTGCCCTCCAGCGCGGTCGTCCGTGCCACGCCCGAGAGCATCTTCTGGGCGCCGCGCACATCGTCCAGGGTGACGGTCCGCAGGGAGTCGGCCGTGCTGTAGCTCATGACTCCAGCATCGCAGTCCACCGGCGGCGGTGACCTGTGTGACCAACCCGCGGACTCGGCTTTGCGCAGCGCCGGTACGGGCCGTCTTCCGGCCGCGTACCCTGTCCCCCAATTAGCAGCCCTCCACGAAGTGAGCCCCCGGCCATGCCCACAACACCTGATATGTCGATGGACATGAGGACGGACCTGACGGCCGTCGGTGACACCGGTCTTCTCGACACGCTGCAGCATGAGGTGGCGTTGTTCGCCCGCCGTGCCGAACAGACGCGTCTGGGCGGGGTCGGCCAGGTGCGCAACTCGATGGACCGCGCCGCGTACCTGCTGCTCAACCGCCTCGACAAGGAGGGTCCCATGGGCGTCAAGGCGCTCGCCGCGAGCATGGGCATCGACTCCTCGACGGTCACCCGGCAGGTCGCCCCGCTCGTGGACACCGGCCTGGTCAAACGGACCTCGCACCCCGAGGACGGACGCGCGGTCGTGCTCCAGCTGTCCCCGCGCGGGCAGTCGCGCCTGGAGGAAGTGCGCTCCTCCCGGCGCCGGTTGATGGACGAGCTGACGCAGGACTGGGCGCCGGAGGAGCGCGAGGCGTTCTGCTCGCTCCTGACGCGCTTCAACGGCGCGTTGTCCGCGCGGATGTCCGCGCAGGGTGTCCCGGAGGACGGACCGGCCTCCTGACCTCCCGTCCCTGAGGACAGCGCCCCCGGTACGGGAGAACCCGGCCGCCGTCACGCGTGCGCGGCTCTTGACCGCAGGGCACACCCTGTCCTCATATGAGACCGGGGTCCCCGTCGCACGCGGCGAGGGACCGGCTCTCAAGGGCGACGGGAGGCGCGGTTGCGACCACGGCACACGTCCCGGGACGCCCTCCGCGCCCGCGAGTTCGAGGCATACGTCGCGGGCGCCGGCACACGGCTGCTGCACACCGCGACCCTGTTCACCGCCGAGCCCCCGGACGACAACCCGCACGCGCGGCGCCTGCTGACCCTGGCGCTGGCCCACACGTACGCGAGCTGGGACCGGCTGCACGGTGGGGACCCCTACGCCCACACCCGCCAGTACCTGGCGGTCCGCTTCGCGAACGGCGCCTGGCACCGGCGCGGCGGACCGCTCCGCTCCCGCGCCCGCACGGAAGGCCCGCTGGCCCCGCTCTCCCCGCAGGAACGCCTGGTCCTGGTACTGCGGCTGCACGAGGGGATCGCCGAGGAACAGACCGCGGCCCTGCTCGGCCTGCCCGCGGAGCGCGTGCGGACCGTCTTCCATCGTGCGATGGCCGCCGTACTGCGCCCGCCTCCGAGGCCGGCCCCCTCGGTGGGCCGCGTCAAGGCGGTGCCGTCATGACCCGGATGAGGCGTGAGGCGACCGTACGGCGGATGCTGGAGCGGTCGCCGCCGCACGTGCCGCCCGAACTCCACGCGGACGCGGCGCGCCGCGGGGCCCGCATCCTGCGCCGCAGGACGCTCGCCCGCCGCGCGATGTGGCTGCTGTTGCTGGCGGTGACCGTGGCGTTCGTGGTGTGGGCGCTGACGGTCCGCCCCTGGGTGGAGCCGCCGTCGGAGACGACTCCACCCCTGACGGGCTGGTGACCGGGGTCTACCGTCCGAGCGCCTGCTGGAGGTCTTCGAGCAGGTCGTCGACGTTCTCGATGCCGACGGAGAGGCGCACCAGGTCGGCGGGGACCTCGAGCGCGGAACCGGCCGCGGACGCGTGCGTCATCCGCCCGGGGTGCTCGATCAACGACTCGACGCCGCCCAGGGACTCGCCGAGCGTGAAGACCTCGGCCCGGTCGCAGACCTCGACGGCCGCCTCCTCGCCGCCCTCCACGCGGAAGGAGATCATGCCGCCGAAGGCCCGCATCTGTTTGGCGGCGACCTCGTGGCCGGGGTGGTCGGGCAGCCCCGGGTACAGGACGCTCGTCACGCGCGCGTGGCGGGTGAGCATGTCGGCGACCTTCGTGGCGTTCTCGCTGTGCCGGTCCATGCGGACCGAGAGGGTCTTGGTGCCGCGCAGCACCAGCCAGGAGTCGAAGGGGCCGGCGACCGCGCCCATCGCGTTCTGGTGGAAGGCGAGCTCCTCGCCCAGTTCCGCGTCGCCGGTGATCAGGGCGCCGCCGACGACGTCGGAGTGGCCGCCCATGTACTTGGTCAGGGAGTGCACGACGACGTCCGCGCCGAGCGCGAGCGGCTGCTGGAGGTACGGCGTGGCGAAGGTGTTGTCGACGACGAGCCGGGCGCCCGCGTCCCGGGCGACCTGGGCGACGGCGGCGATGTCGGTGATGCCGAGCAGCGGGTTGGAGGGGGTCTCCACCCATACGGCCTTGGTCTTCGGGGTGATCGCGGCCCGGACGGCGGCGGGATCGCTGGTGTCGGCGACCGACCACTCCACGCCCCAGCGGGCGACGACCTTGGCGAAGAGGCGGAACGTGCCGCCGTAGGCGTCGTTGGGGATCACCACGTGGTCGCCGGGGCTGAGCAGCGTACGCAGCAGGCAGTCCTCGGCCGCCAGTCCGGACGCGAACGCGAGGCCGCGGCGACCGCCCTCCAGGGCGGCGAGGTTCTCCTCCAGCGCGGTCCTGGTCGGATTGGCGCTGCGGCTGTACTCGTAACCGCCGCGCAGTCCGCCGACACCGTCCTGCTTGTAGGTGGACACCTGGTAGATCGGCGGGACGACCGCGCCCGTCAGGGGGTCGGCGGTGTTGCCCGCGTGGATCGCGAGTGTCTCGAAGTGCTGACTGATGTGCCTGTCGCTCATGGGCACCGAGGGTAGTGCGCGCACGGTGCGGATGACGGACGCGGAGCGGGCGGCGTGGGCGGAGCGGGCGGGTGCCGGGAGTTTTCCACAAGGTCCGGTGCCGGGTTGGCCAATTGTCGGCGTGGTCTGGTTCGCTTGGTGACATGGAGATTCTCTGGGTCCTGATCGCGCTCGTCATGCTCGGCTTCGTGGTGTTGCCGTATCTGCGGCGCAGGCGCGGGACGATCATGCAGGTCCCCGTCGGCCACCCGGATGCGGCGGACCCGGCGAACTACCGCTTCGCCCGCGAGGAGGAGCTGGACATCCGCATGCCGGGACCCGACCAGGACCTGCTGGACGTCCTGGACCTGGTGCAGCGCACGCAGGACTACCGCGCGGCGCAGCAGTTGCTGGCCGGCACGGACGCGGAGGGCGAGTCGCGCTGGCAGCGCGTCCAGGCGTTCGCCGGCGCGGCCTCGCTGGAACTGCAGCAGCGGCCGGGCGGGGTGAGCGAGGCGCCGGGCGGGCAGTGGCTGCGGGTGTGGCGGACCGAGATGCCCAAGGACGCGGGGGGAGCCGCGGTGCACGCCGAGTTCCTGGTGCAGCAGGCGTGGCGGACGGCGGCGCCCGGGACGGACGAGTTCCGGATCATCATGGAGGAGGCGAAGGCGGCGTGCGGCGAGGCCGCGCTGCTGGCTCCCGGTGATCCGGTCCCGTACATCGTGGAACTGTCGGTGGCCCGTGGACTCGGTTACTCGCAGCAGGACTTCGAGCAGGTCTGGCTGAAGATCCTGGACCGCGCCCCGGCCCACATGGGGGCGCATCTGGCCGCGCTGCACTACTGGTGCGAGAAGTGGCACGGCTCGCGGCAGCAGGCGTACGCGTTCGCGGAGGCCGCGGCGGCGCGGGCGCCCCAGGGCTCCCTCCTCGCCGCCATGCCGCTCTTCGCGGTGTTCGAGCACCTGCCCGAGGTGAACCTGGTCGCCGGTTTCTACCGGAGCGAGACCGTCACCAAGGCGATGCACGGCGCGCTGCACGCGGTGCACTCGGCCCGTCCCGACGACCCGATGTCGGCGCACGTGCGGCATCTGCTGGTCTTCTTCCTGGTCCGCGGCGAGCGCTGGGCGGAGGCCATGAGCCAGCTCATACACATCGACGGTCACGTGGGCGCCCTCCCCTGGACCCTCTCCCCCGACCCGGCCGCCGAGTTCGCCGTCTACCGCGCCCTGGCGGTGGCCGGCTACGAGGCGAACGGCGGCAGCCCGGCGACGCTCCCCCACTGAAGCCCGGACGGCGCCGCCTCCACGGGCCGTCCGGCCCACCGCGGGACGGCGCCGTCCCCGCCGTCAGATCGTCGCCGTGTCGATCACGAAGCGGTAGCGGACGTCACTGTTCAGGACGCGCTCGTACGCCTCGTCGATCTCGGCCGCACCGATCAGTTCGATCTCCGCGCCGATGCCGTGCGCGGCGCAGAAGTCCAGCATCTCCTGGGTCTCCCGGATGCCGCCGATGCTCGACCCCGCGAGGGTCTTGCGCCCGCCGATCACCGAGAAGAGGTTGAGGGAGACGGGCTCCTCCGGGGCGCCCACGTTCACCAGCGCACCGTCCGTCTTCAGCAGCGACAGGTACGCGTCGAGGTCGAGCGGGGCGGAGACCGTGGAGACGATCAGGTCGAAGGTGCCCCTCAGGTCCGCGAAGGTGGCCGGGTCGGCGGTGGCGTAGTAGTGGTCCGCGCCCAGCTTCAGCCCGTCGTCCTTCTTGCGCAGGGACTGCGACAGCACCGTCACCTCGGCGCCGAGCGCGTGCGCGATCTTCACGGCCAGGTGGCCGAGGCCGCCGAGTCCGACGATCGCGACCTTCTTGCCGGGACCGGCGTTCCAGTGCCGCAGCGGGGAGTACGTGGTGATGCCGGCGCACAGCAGGGGCGCGGCCTCGTCCAGCGAGATCCCCTCGGGAATGCCGAGGACGAAGTTCTCGTCGACGACGACCTTCTCCGAGTAGCCGCCGTAGGTCGGCTCGCCGTCCCGGCCGATGCCGTTGTAGGTCATCGTGGCGCCGTTCAGGCAGTACTGCTCCAGGCCGGCCCTGCAGTTGTCGCACTCGCGGCAGGAGTCGACCATGCAGCCGACACCCACCCGGTCACCCACCTCGTACCGGGTGACGCCGGGGCCGACCTCGGACACCACACCGGCGATCTCGTGGCCGGGGACCATCGGGAAGATCGCCTCGCCCCAGCCCTCACGGGCCTGGTGGATGTCGGAGTGGCAGATGCCGGCGAACTTGATGTCGATCAGGACGTCGTGCTCGCCGACCGCGCGCCGCTCGATGGTCGTCCGCTCCAGCGGAGCCTTGGCGGCGGGTACGGCGTATGCGGCGACAGTGGTCATACCGGGGGTCTCCTCGTGAGGTCGTGCGCCCGGCTGTCTCCTGTCCGGCCGGGCACGGCCTCCAGCCTGCGGCCGCGTCCCGGACTTACCCAGACCACGGTTCTGCCTACGTTGGCTGTGCGTACCACTGACGGGGACAGGATGCTGTGCGTACGACCGGGAATACTGGAGGCATGGACGAGCAGCACACCCACCCGGCCGGCCCCGCGAGCGGCGGCCTCGACCCGCGGGCGGAACTGAGCGAGTTCCTGCGTACCCGGCGGGCCCGGCTGAAGCCGGAGGACGTGGGTCTGCCGGACTTCGGACGGCACCGCCGGGTGCCGGGCCTGCGCCGCGAGGAGCTGGCGCAGCTCGCCGGGGTGTCCGTGGCGTACTACACGCGCCTGGAGCAGGGCAACGGGCGGAACGTGTCGGCGGAGGTGCTGGACTCGATCGCGCGCGCCCTGCGCCTCACCGACGCCGAGCGGTCCCACCTCACGCATCTGGCGAAGCCGAAGCGGCAGAAGCGGAAGCCGGCGGCCCGGACCCAGCAGGCCCGCCCCGCGCTGCGGCATCTGCTGGAGTCGATGGACGCGGTCCCGGCCTACGTCGTGGGCCGGCGCTCGGAGATCCTCGCCTGGAACCGGATGGCGGCGGCGGTCTTCGGGGACTGGGGGCGGCTCCCGGCGCAGGAGCGGAACTGGGCGCGGCTGGTGTTCCTGGACCCGGACCACCGGGAGCTGTTCGTGGAGTGGGAGCAGAAGGCGTACGACATGGTCGCCTACCTCCGCATGGACGCGGGCCGCCACCCGGACGACCCGCAGCTGTCCTCGCTGGTGGGCGAGTTGTCCGTCAAGAGCGAGGAGTTCCGCAGGCTGTGGGCGGCGCACGACGTCAAGGAGAAGAGCCACGGCGTCAAGCACGTCCGGCATCCGCTGGTCGGTGAGCTGGCGCTGCTGTGGGAGTCGTTCCGTCCGGCCGGCGACGACACCGGGCAGTCGCTGGTCACGTACTTCGCCGAGCCGGGTTCGCCGTCGGCGGAGGCCCTGAAGCTGCTGTGCAGCTGGGGCGCGGACGCGAGGCGGGCCGGGGCGGACGCCACGGCTCCCTGAGGCGGACGGCCCTCAGCCCTCGACGCCCAGGTCCTCCCGCATCAGCCTCCGCATCGCCGACAGCCGGGGTTCGGCCTCCTTGAGTTGGCGCAGGGCGTGTTCCGGGCTCTCGCCGTCGCGGGCCCGCTGCCGGTCGAGCCGCTTGACCACGGCGTCGATCCGGGCGAGCACCTCGTTGACGGCGCGCGAGGCGTCCAGGATCCGCTCGGGAACGATCATCTGGGCCTCCGCGTACCGGTCGCGGTAGTCGAGCCGTGCCTCCTCCAGCTGATCGCGGTCGTGCTCGCCGTAGACGCCGTCACGGAGGCGGTGCAGGGCGTCCTTGAGGAGCGTGTGGAACTGGCGTGAGGCGCGGTTCATCGCCGTGTACGCGCCGCGCCGCTCCTCGTACCGCCGGCGTTCCTCGGCATCGAGGGCCTCCTCCGCCCTCTGCCGTGCGGTGAGGCGCTGACCGATCACCGGGGCGAACAGGGTGCCGAGGACACCGACGACAGCGGTGATCATGGCAGTCACGGCGGCGGTCATGACAAAACTCTATCGAAGCGGACATGGAACGGCCCGCCGGAAGCAGTGCTTCCGGCGGGCCGTCCGTTCACGGACTACTTGCCGTAGTACGCGTTGTAGATCGAGATCGTCGACTTGTTGCCCTTCTTGTCGGCGATCTTGGCGTGGAAGGAGACGGCCTTCCCCTTCGCCGGGTTCTTGACGGTGATCTTCCCCTTCGTGACCGTGGTCTTCTTCCAGGTCTTGCCGTAGTCGTAGGACACGTACACCGACAGGGACTTGAGGTTCTTGCCCTTGGCGGCGCCCTCGACGGTGACCGGGATGCTGACCTTCTTGCCGGCCGTCACCTTGCTGTCCAGGCCGGTGGCGGCCTGGAAGCGGACCGTGGAGGCGGGCAGCTGCTTCACACCGGCGGTCTTCTTGGAGCGGAAGGTCCAGCTCGCGTCGATCCGCGTGGAGGCGGCGGCGACCTTGACGCTGCGCTTGACCGAGGTGGTCAGCTTGTAGGAGGCGTCCGCGGACGGGACCTTGAACTCCTTCTCGCCGAACAGCGGGTCGTCGTGCGAGCCGACCTTCTTGCCGTTGCGGTAGAGGCTGGTGGTGACCGACGTGAACACCGAGGAGCCGGCGTGGCCCTTGCCGTCGGCGAACAGCGGGAGCAGCCCGGAGATGCTGTTGCCGTCACGGAAGAGGCCGTAGTCGGAGGTGAGACGCGGCCCGAAGACGGCCGTGTTCACGGTCTCCTGGTACGTCTTGCCGCCCTTGTAGCCCTTCGCGTAACCGATGAGGTAGCCGGCCTCGGAGACCGGCCAGCCCTCCGCGTCGGCACCGCCGATCTGCTCGAAGTCGAGGTCCCACTTCACCCCGGCCACGGTGGACAGGTGCAGCGTGCGGGTGCCGGGCAGGCTCTGCTCGCTGCCGAACGAGGAGGCGCCGCTGCTGCCGGGCAGCCAGCCCGTGGGGCTGACGGCGCCCTCCTTGCCGCTCGCCGCGGCGCCCATGCCGACCTTCACCGTGGCGAACTCGCCGGCCTTGTAGTTCCGGGTGTAGCCGGTGGCGAGGTTCTTCACCTTGGCGCCGGTGACGGTGCTGTACTGCTCCTTGGCGCCCTTGCTGAAGTGCGCGTCCCACTGCTGGCTCAGCGAGCCGTCGGTGATCTGCGGGCCCAGGTGGGCGGAGCGGAAGTTGTCGTACGAGTCCAGCCACCAGCCGAAGCCGTAGGAGGAGTCCTTCGTCTCGACGGTGTAGTCGGCGGAGGCGAACCCCGGCTTGACCGCCTTGTCCGGGACGGTGATCTTCACCGGCTTGGCCTTGCGGGCGTCCAGGGTGATCGCCGTGTTCTTGGTGACGTTCAGCTTCGGCTGGGCGATCCAGTCGGCGCCCTGGTAGTTCTCCGGGTCGGAACCGACCAGGATGCTGGTGTCCAGGATGTAACCGCCCTTGGGCACGCGGACGGTGACGGTGCCGTCGGCGTCGTAGGGCTGGTACCACCGGTCGGCGCCCAGGCCGGAGATGCCGGCGAGGTTGGTGAGGTAGTTGGAGGCCGGCTTGCCCGCGCGGTCGAGGAACTTCAGCGTCACGTCGTACGACTCGGCCTCGCGCTGCACCGCGGCCGCCGTGCGCACGGTCTGCCCGCCGCCCGTCGCGACCACGTACGCCGAGTAGGCGCCGTCGACCGTGCCGCCGAGCTTGGTGTCGACGGTGACGTCCACGGAGGCCTTGCCGCCCGCGGGGACGGTGACCGTGGTGGCGCCCAGGGTGAAGAAGCCGGCCGGGGCCGCCTTGCCCTGGGGGTTCGTGGCGGTCGACGTCAGCTTCAGGGTGACGTCCTGGGTGCCGAGGTTGCGGTAGGTGAGTGCCTTGGTGACCGGCTTGTCGTCGGTGTGCGGCCACTGCTGGACGCCGAAGCTCAGCGACACCGGGTCGGCGATCACGGTCTGCTCGACGGCCTTGTCGACCTGGACGCGGCCCGAGCCCTGCTCGAACGGCGTGTACGTGCCGCCCTTGGTGGAGCCGGTGAGCGCGCCCTTCAGCTCCGCGGAGGTCCAGTCCGGGTGCCGCTGCTTGAGGATCGCCGCCGCGCCCGCGACGTGCGGGGTCGCCATCGACGTACCGGAGATGGTCATGTAGCCGGCCGGCTTCTCGCCGACCTCCTTGGCGATGTCGTTGCCCTTCGCCGAGGCCGCCGTGATGTCCACACCGGGCGCGGTGACGTCCGGCTTGACGGCGCCGTCGCCGACGCGCGGGCCGGTGGAGGAGAAGTCGGCGAGCTCGTCCCTGTCGTCGACGGCACCGACGGTGAGGGCGGCGTCCGCGCTGCCGGGCGAACCGATCGACTGCGGGCCCTCGTTGCCGGCCGCGATGGCGAACAGGACGCCCTTCTCGGCGGAGAGCTTGTCGACCGCCGCCTCCAGCGGGTCGACCTCGGGCGTGTCACCGCCGCCCAGGCTCATGTTGACGACGTCGGCGCCCTGCGCGGCCGCCCACTCCATGCCGGCCAGGATGCCGGAGTCGTCACCGAAGCCGGAGTCGTCGAGGACCTTGCCGTTGAGGATCTTCGCGCCGGGCGCGACGCCCTTGTACTTGCCCTTGGACTGGGCCCCCGTACCGGCCGCGATGGACGCGACATGGGTGCCGTGGCCGACCTTGTCGCCGGCGGTGGCCGCGGAGGTGAAGTTCTCGGACGCGGTCACCTGGCCCTTGAGGTCCGGGTGGGTGGCGTCGACACCGGTGTCGAGGACGGCGATCCTGACGCCCTTGCCGTCGTAGCCGGCCGCCCATGCCTTCGGGGTGCCGATCTGCGCCACCGACGTGTCGAGGGAGGCCTTGCGGACCCCGTCGAGCCAGACGTGGGCGATGCCGGAGGCGGTCCTGTCACCGTTGGTGACGGCGTCCCAGAGCTCGGGCGTGTCCTCGTGCGGGGTCTGCACCGCGTCCGCGTTCAGGGACTTCAGGGTGCGACGGACCGTGCCCGCGTCACGGACGTCGGCCTTGGCGGCCTGTGCGCCGCCCCGGTAGCCGACGATGACCTTCAGGCCCCGCTTCTGGGAACCGCGGGTCGTGGCCTTGTTCAGCTCGGTGACGTCGAACAGCCGCTGGTCCAGCTTGCCGCTCGCGATCAGCCGGGCGGCGTCGGCCGGCAGCACGAGGGTGTGGCCGCCGGTGCGGCGGACCTGCACCGGTATGTGCTCCCGGCCCTCGGCCCGCTCCAGGCCGACCACGCGGCCCTTGGCGTCCACGGCGACCCGGTCCCCCGTGATCAGCGTGATCCGGTGCTTGGCCTGCGGCGCGGACGCCCCCGTCGAGGCGGCGGCGGTCGTGCGCTCCCCGTCGGCCGACGCGGGGCCGGCCATGCCCGCCGCGAGCGCCACGGCGGTCGCCGTGGCGACCGTGGCCGCGCACGCTCTCTTCACTTGTCTGCGCAAGGTTCCCCCTAGCAAGGTCGCCGGGCGAACTCGGCGCCACCCGGCCGGGGGTGGTCTCGTACGCATGCACGCACCCCCCGGTTCACGCAGTATGCCGAGGGGTGATCAAGTACCTCAAGGGACGCCGGAAAGGGTGCCGAAGTCGACGGGTGGCTGTAACACCACCGCCGGAACTCCGTTACACAACCGTGCGGTTGGCACCCTCCCGGTCAGGATTTCGTGTTCTCCTTCACGGTGATCCGCCCCTTGCGGATCACCGCCAGACGCGGGGCCGCCTTCGCGATCGCCGAGTCGTGGGTGACCATGACGAAGGTCAGCCCCAGCTCCTTCCACATGCGGATGAGTACGTCCATGATCTCGTCGCGCATCGACTCGTCGAGGTTTCCGGTGGGTTCGTCGGCGAGCAGCACCTTCGGCTCCTTCACCAGTGCCCGCGCGATGGCCACGCGCTGCTGCTGACCGCCGGACATCTCGCCGGGCAGATGCCCGAGCCGCTCGCCCAGCCCGACCGACGCCAGCGCCTCGGCGGCCTTCTCCCGGCGCTCCTTGGCCTTCGTCCCGAGCGGGACGAGCGCGGTCTCGACGTTCTCCTGCGCGGTGAGCGTGGGGATCAGGTTGAACGACTGGAAGACGAAGCCGATGTTCTCGCTGCGGACCCGGGTGAGCCGGGCCTCCGGCAGTTCGGCCAGGTCGGTGCCGTCCAGGACGATCTCGCCGGAACTGGGCCGGTCCAGTCCGCCGAGCATCTGCAGCAGCGTGGACTTGCCGCCGCCGGTGGGGCCCTGGATGACGAGCCGGTCGCCGTCGGGGATGGTCAGGTCGATTCCGTCGAGGGCGTCGACGGTCTCCTTGCCGCGCGTGTAGCGCCGGGTGACGCCTCTGAGTTCGTACATGGGTCTACTCCTGGATCGCGTACGAGGATGGGGCCCGTCCGCTGCGGGCGGGCCCCTGGGCCGGTGCCGGGCGGGTGCTACTCGACGCGGCGGAGCGCGTCGGCCGGCCGCAGCCGGGAGGCGCGCCAGCCGCCGAAGGCGCCGGCGACGAGACCGCCGGCCACGGCGAGGCCGACCGCGAGGGCGAGGGTGGTGAGGCTGACCGGTGCGGTGAGCGCGACTTCGAGGGTCTTGGAGGCGGTCTGCCGGCCGGGGCCGCCCATGCCGCCGCCGGGTCCGCCCGTGCCGCCGCCTCCACCACTGCCGCCGCCGAGCTGGGCCTGCAGGGTGGGGCTGACGGCGGTGACGGCGTAGGCGCCCGCCAGGCCGAGCGCGATGCCGAGGGCACCGCCGACCAGACCGTGGACCATGGACTCGCCGATCACCTGCCGGGTCACCCGGCCGGACTTCCAGCCCAGCGCCTTGAGGGTGCCGAACTCGCGCACCCGGCGGGAGACGGCGGAGGAGGTGAGCAGACCGGCGACGAGGAACGCGGCCACGAGCACCACCACCGACAGCCACTTGCCGACGCCGGCGGCGAGCGAGGAGGCGGTGGACAGGGAGCCGGAGACGGTGTCCGCGAGGTCGGCGGAGGTCGTGACGGTCGTACCGGAAATGTTCTTCTGGATCCCGGACTTGACGCTGTCGATCCGCTGGGAGTCGGTCGCCTGGACGTAGATCGTGGTGACCTTGTCCTTGGCGTCGGCGAGGGTCTGCGCCTGCTTCAGCGGCAGGTAGAGGTTGGCCGCGGCGTCCCCGCTGGAGGCGGTGGCGATGCCGATGACCTTGTACTTGGTGCCCTTGACGGTGACGGTGTCACCGGTCTCGAGCTTCTTCTCCTTGGCGTAGGCGGAGTCGGCGACGGCGACCTTCGCGTCGGTCTCGGTCGACTTGAAGGTGCGTCCGTCGGTGATCTCGGAGGAGGTCAGCGGGCCGAGGGCGGGCTCGGTGACGTCGGTGCCGTAGACGGTGTAGCTGTTGACGTCGAAGTCCGCGCCGCCGCCCTCGACCCGGCCCTCCGGGGAGGACTGGCCGCCGCCGGGACCGCCGCCCTGGCCGCCCTCGGCGCCCTGACCGCTCTGGCCGTCCTGCTGGAACTGACCCCGGGTGAACTCGCCGCTCACCTTCATGACTTGGAGGCTCAGCCCGCCCACCGCGTCGGCGACGCCGTCCTGCTCGCCGACCTTGCCCACGGTGGAGCTCGCCAGGGTCTGGAAGCCCTGAACCATGACGCGGTCGCTGCTCTGCTCCTCGCCGGAGTCGTCGTCCTGGGCGTCGAAGCTGAAGCGGGGGCGTTCGCCGGTGGTCCGGGCCTCGGCGGCCTTGGTGACCGTCATGTCCGTGCCGAGCCCGTACAGGGACTGCAGGACCTTCTCCTGCGCCTTGCTCATGCCGGAGGACACGGAGTTGACCACGACGACCAGGGCGATGCCCAGTGCGAGGCCGGAGGCGACGACGAGGGCCGCCTTTCTGCGGCGGCGCAGCTCGCGCCTCAGATAGGTGAAGAACATGGCCGCAAGCTAGGGACAGTTGGTGATGAAGCGATAAGCGCTCCATAAGAGCCCCATGAGAAGAAGACCGATGCCGCCGCCCGCTCCCCGAAGGGGCGGACGGCGGCATCGGTCAGGTGGTGGGGTGAGGCGCCGCGTGCGCGGCCGGCGTCAGGCCGCCGAGCCCGCCTTCCACTGCTCCCAGCTCATGTTCCAGCCGTTGAGGCCGTTGTCCGGGGCGATGGTCTTGTCGCCGGTGTTCTGGACGACGACCACGTCACCGACGATCGAGTTGTCGTAGAACCAGGCGCCCGGCATGTTCGGGTCGTTCGCCCCCTTGGCGTCCTGCAGGCCCACGCAGCCGTGGCTGGTGTTGACGCTGCCGAAGATGGACTTGGCGCCCCAGTAGTTGCCGTGGATGAAGGTGCCGGAGGTGCTCAGACGCATGGCGTGCGGCACGTCCTTGATGTCGTACTCGCCCTTGCCGTCGTCGTCGGTGAAGCCGACCGTCGCGCCGTTCATCCGGGTCTCCTTGAACTTCTCGGAGATCACCATCTGGCCCTCGTACGTCTTGTTGTCGGGCGAACCGGCGGAGATCGGGATGGTGCGGACGGTCTTGCCGTCCTGCGTGATCTTCATCTGCTTGGTCTTCGCGTCGACGTACGTCACCTGGTTGCGGCCGATCTTGAAGGTGACCGTCTTCTGCTGGACGCCGTAGACGCCCTCGGCGCCCTCGACTCCGTCGAGCGCCAGCTTCAGCGTGACGGTGGAGCCCTCCTGCCAGTACTCGTCGGGCCGGCAGTCCATGCGGTTGGCGTTGAACCAGTGGCAGGCGACCTCCTGGCCACTGGTGGTGGAGACGGTGACGCCCTTCTGCACCGCGGCCTTGTTGGTGATCGCCTTGTCGAAGTTGAGCGAGACCGGCATGCCGACGCCGACGGTGGTGCCGTCGTCCGGGGTGTAGGTGCCGATGAAGCTGTTGTCCGGGGCGACCGTGGTGAACGAGGCGTTCTCGTGGGCGGCGAGGCCCGCGGAGTCCTCGGCGGTGGCCGACAGCTTGTAGGTGGTGGCCCGCTCCAGCTGGACGCTGGGCTTCCAGCTCTTCTTGTCGGCGGATATCTCACCGGCGACGGCGGTGCCGTCGGCGGTGGTCATCTTCACCTCGGTGAGCGTGCCCTTGGCCACGGTCACGGCGGCGGAGTTGTTGATGGAGGCGTTGTTGGAGCCGTCCTTCGGCGTGATCTTGATCTGCGCCTCGGAGGACTTCTTGGCCGCCGCCTCGTCGACCTGGGCCTGCGAGTCGCCCTTGCTGTCGCCCGAGGCGCCGTCGTCACCGCCGGAACACGCCGAGAGCACCAGCACTCCGCCGAGCAGAGCGGACGCGGCCGCCAGACCCCTGCGCCGCTTACCGTCCGTCATCACACGCTTCTCCATCGTTGCCGAATCCCAACCCCACGAGTCCCCGGCGCGAAGCCGAAGCACCTCGTCCACAACCTTCAACGCTACGACCGGGTGCTCCCGTTCCCCATGGCCCGCGGATGTGGGGCTCGCCACGTCCGCCGGGGCGGACGGTGAGGGCGCCGGTCGGTGCGCCGTCGCTTGAGACGTCAGGGCCCGGGCGGCGGTTGCCGCCCAGGGTCACGATTTCCCCAAAACGCCTCAGCCGACCCGGTCCGCCCCGTCCTCGTCGTCGTCGGGCTCCTCGTCATCGTCCTCGTCGAGGTCCCACTCCGGGGAGTCGGGGTCGTAGTCGATCACTTCCCCGCTCCAGGAGGCCTGCAGCAGTTCCACGCCCGGCACCTCGCCGACCAGGGTGAACGGGTCGACGAGCTGGGCGAGGGCCTCCGCGGTGTCCTCCGTCACAGTGCTCTCGGCCTGTACCCGTTCCTCGTCCGGCATGTCACCGTCGTCCGCGATCCTGCGCAGCGCGGCCCCGGTCACCGCATCCTCGTCGTCGATCTCGAGGACGAGTTCCACGCGAAGCCGTACAAACCGTGATGTCTCTGGGGTGCTCATGCCCGGAGCGTACGGCCCCGGCCTCCCGTGACTTTCCTGTGACCCGCGTCTTTCACTAACATCGCCCCACACGGCCAATTCGCCAGCGCTGCAAGGGGATCGATATTCCGTGTCATCCGCGCTCCGTCCGTTGCTGACCGCCACCGCCGCGGGCACCCTGCTGTGCGCCCTGTGGTTCGTCCCGTCCGCGAACGCGACCTCTCACACACCGGTGGCGGAAACGGTCTCGGCAAGTCCGTCTCCGCAGGTCACAGAGCAGGCGAGAATCGTGTCGACGTCCGTCGCCGGTACCGGTGGGGACGTCCGCCTCGCGGACACCGGCAGCTTCGACAGCACCCCGTACATCGTCGGCGGCACGACCTGCCTCGCCCTCGGCGCCGGTTTCGTCGTCTATTCGGTGCGCCGGGAACGCCTGGGGTTCTGACGCACGCGCCGGGGCCCGGCGGGACGGCCGCCGGGCCCCGGCCGGTTCAGCGCAGCGGTCCGGTGACCGTCTCCACGGCCGCGACCAGCCGCCCGTCCCGCACGAACGCGTCCGCCGCGGCGAGGTCGGGAGCGAGGTGGCGGTCCGGTCCTGGACCGCCCACGCCCGCCTTCCGTACGGCCTCGATGACCGCCAGTGTCGCCGGCGCCGGGGTCAGTCCCTCGCGCAGTTCCACGGCCCGGGTGGCGGCGTACAGCTCGACGGCGACGACCCGGGCGAGGTTGTCGACGGCCGTACGCAGTTTCCGCGCCGCCGACCAGCCCATGGAGACGTGGTCCTCCTGCATCGCGGAGGACGGGATCGAGTCCACCGACGCCGGTACGGCGAGCCGCTTCAACTCGCTGACCAGGGCGGCCTGCGTGTACTGGGCGATCATCAGCCCGGAGTCCACGCCGGCGTCGTCGGCGAGGAAGGGCGGCAGACCGTGGCTGCGGTTCTTGTCCAGCAGCCGGTCGGTGCGCCGCTCGGCGATGGAGGCGAGGTCGGCGACGACGATGGCGAGGAAGTCCAGCACATAGGCGACCGGCGCCCCGTGGAAGTTGCCGTTCGACTCCACCCGCCCTCCCTCGGAGCCGAAAGCCCGGGAGGTACCCCCAGGCAGCACCACCGGATTGTCCACGGCGGCCGCGAGTTCGCGCTCGGCGACCAGCCGGGCGTGCGCCAGGGTGTCCCGCCCGGCGCCGGCGACCTGCGGGGCGCAGCGCACCGAGTAGGCGTCCTGGACGCGCGGCGCGTCGTCCTGGTGATGTCCCGTCAGCCCCGAACCCTTCAGCACGGCCAGCATGTTGGCGGCGCTGGCGGCCTGACCGGGGTGCGGGCGGATGGCGTGCAGCTCGGGGGCGAGCACCTTGTCGGTGCCGAGCAGCGCCTCCAGGCTCAGGGCGGCCGTGACGTCGGCGGACTTGTAGAGGAGGTCCAGATCGGCGAGGGCCATGACCAGCATGCCGAGCATGCCGTCGGTGCCGTTGAGGAGGGCGAGCCCTTCCTTCTCTCGCAGCTCGACGGGCGGGATGCCGTGCTCGGCGAGCAGTTCACCGGCCGGCCGCACGCTGCCGTCGGGACCCTCCGCCTCCCCCTCGCCCATCAGCGTGAGGGCGCAGTGGGACAGCGGGGCGAGGTCTCCGGAGCAGCCGAGGGAGCCGTACTCGTGCACGACCGGGGTGATCCCGGCGTTCAGCACGTCGGCCATCGTCCGCGCGACCTCGGGCCGGACGCCGGTGTGCCCGGAGCAGACGGTCTTGAGCCGCAGGAACATCAGCGCCCGTACGACCTCGCGCTCCACCCGCGGCCCCATCCCCGCGGCGTGCGAGCGGACGATGTTGCGCTGCAGCCGGCCACGGAGCTCGGGGCTGATGTGCCGGGTCGCCAGGGCGCCGAAGCCGGTGCTCACCCCGTACACGGGGTCCGGCTTCGCGGCCAGGGCGGCCACGATCTCGCGGGACGCGGAAAGGGCGGCCACCGCCTCCGCGGACAGTTCGATGCGGGCACCGCCGCGCGCCACGGCGAGCACGTCGGACGCGGTCACGCCGGACGGCCCCACCACCACAGTGTGCATATTCATATTCAGGAGCGTACGCACTGAATTCAATGATGTCACCCCTGGAAGCCGCTCCCACCCCTTACCGACGCGCTACGGCGAATGCCGCCCCCGGAACCGGCGCCGCTCCCTGTCCGCCGCCCGCGAGGGCTCGTCCGCGAGCCGTACGACGGGATCGTCGGGCCCCTCCCGTCCGGCCACCACGGGATGCGCGGCGTGCTCGGCCTTGGCCCGGTACTGCGCCGCGTCGGCCAGCCGGAACAGCCGCCGGGCGGAGCGCACCGGCCCGACCGGATCCTCGGTGGACGCCACCCCGCAGGCGACACCGTCCCCGATCCCCAGCTCCCTGGCCCGCCGGCACACCTCGTCGGCGGCCTTGACGACCTCGTCGGCCGGCGGCCCCACGACCAGCAGACAGAACTCGTCCCCGCCGAGCCGCGCCACCAGAGCTCCCGGCAGCATGGCCCCGCACAGCGACAGCACGGTGCCGAACCGCTCCAGGAGCCTGTCCCCCACGGCGTGCCCGAGCGTGTCGTTGACCCGCTTCAGCCCGTTCAGATCGCACACCACGAGGCTGACGACGGCCCCGTCGCGCCGGTGCAGCTCCACGGCCTCGTCGAGCCGCGCGTCCACGGCGCGCCGGTTGGCCAGCCCGGTCAGCGAGTCCGTGTACGCCAGCCGCCGGACCTCCTCCAGCCGCTCGGTCTGCGCGATCCCGGCGGCCACGACGGCGGCGAGGACCGTCGCGAAGTCGGCGTCGCCCCGCCCGAAGACGGGCACACCGGCCGGCCGGGCCACGTACAGCTCGCCCCAGGCCCGCCCGTGCAGCACGACCGGCGCGACCACACAGCACCCGCGCCCCCGCCGCCTGAGCGCCGCGACCCGCTGGTGGCAGTACCCGGTCCGTCCCGCCGCGGACCCCTCGGCGGTCTCCACCCACGCGTCGGGCTCACCACCCCCCGCCCACCGCTCGTGCAGGAACTCGGCGATCTGGGCGAACTGATGCACCGGGTAGGACTCGTCCTCCGGGAACTCCTCCTCGCCCTCGGCCAGCTCCCCGACGTTCACCAGCACCCGCAGCCGCCCGAGCTCCCGCTCCCACACCGACAGGGCGGCGAAGCTCCCGCCCAGCGCCCGGCCGGCCCCACCGGCCGCGGCCCGCCAGGTGTCCCGCGAACTGTGCGCGGCGGCCATGCCCTGGGCCAGCGCCACCACGGCCGCCAGCCGGCTCTCCTCACCCATCTCTCCAGGTTAGGAAAATTCAGGACCGATCGGGATATTAAAGGAGCGAACGGGGCCCATCGGCCCCTACTCCCCTGGCCACTCCGGCCTGCGCTTCTCGTTGAAGGCGGCGACCCCCTCCGCCCGGTCCCCCGAGAACGCCACCGACCGCCAGGCGGCGTCCTCGACCTCCAGCCCGGCGGACAGATCCAGCCCGTGCCCGAGCCGCAGCGCCCGCTTGGCCGCCCGCAGCCCCACCGGCGAGTTCCCGGCGATCCGGGACGCCATGGCGAGCGCCTCCTCCCGGTCCCGCCCCTCCTCCACCAGCTCGTCGACGAGCCCCAGCTCCCGGGCCTCGGCGGCCTCCACCCGCCGTGCCGTGAAGATCAGCTCGGCGGCCCGCGCCGCCCCCACCCGCCGGGGCAGCAACTGCGTACCGCCCCCGCCCGGAATCACCCCGACCGACACCTCGGGCAACCCCATGACCGCCGTACGGTCGGCGACGATCACGTCACACGACAGGGCCAGCTCGAACCCGCCGCCGAGCGCGAACCCGTGCACCGCCGCCACCGTCGGCACGGGCAGTTCGAGCACCCCGGTGTACGCCCCGCGCGCCACGGGCCGCTGACGCACCAGATCGGCGTCGCTGAAGGAATTGCGCTCCTTCAGATCGGCCCCCACGCAGAACGCCCGCTCGTGCGAGGAACTCAGCACCACCGCCCGCACGCTCCGGTCCTCCCCCAGCGCCGCACAGGCACCGGCGAGGGAGCGGGCCATCTCCGTCGACACGGCGTTCATGGCCTTGGGCCGGTCGAGGACGAGCTCCGCGACATGTCCCCCCTCGTGCCGGCGCACCAGCACGAACTCCCCGAACCGTTCCTCACTCATCGACACCCTCCGGTTAACGCGGGTTAACTCCACTCGCCCCGATCATCGCAGCCCGCGCCCACCGGAGAAAAGGGCGCACGCCTGGTTCCCTTGTCACCCCCCGTCCACCCGTTCGAGTGACATCGCTCCGGCTCCCGGCCCGGCCCCTCGCAGGAGCGCATAGCGTGCGCACACCGCGGCACGCCGGGGGCGTGCACGCAGGGGAGGGGAACGCGATGACACCGACCGCACCGACCGAAGAGCCACCGGCAGGCACCTCCCGCCTCCGGGGCCGCCACCGCAAGCCCCGCCCCCGCAAGGTCCTGCTGGCCGCGGGAAGCCTGGCCGTGGCCGCGAGCGCCGTGGCCCTGGTCCGCCTGACCACCACCCAGGGCGGCGGCACGGACGTCGGCACGGAGGCGGGCTCCCGTCCCGTCCCTCACACGGACACCGGCACACCCATCGGTTCCCCGACCGCGAGCACAGCCGCCCCACCCGCCCCCAGGGCGAGCCCGTCCTCCCCCACGGTCCTGGGCGGCAAGAACCCGGCCCCGCTCACAGCGCCCGAGCGGTCCTCGCCGGCCCGGACGGCCGTTCCGGACAGAGCGGACACCCCCGCCACACCCGCCACACCCACCACCGCGTCCCCGACAACCCGCGGACCGCACTCACCCCCGCCCCGGCAGCCCCCGCACCACACTCCGGTGCCGCCCCCACCGGCACCCCACGACCCGGCACCACCACAGCCGGACGACCCCGCCCGGAACCCCCGCCCCGGCCTGTGCGTACCGATCATCGGTATCTGTGTGGGCGGCGGCGGGGGCCAATGAGCCGGGATCAATAACGGAATCAGTAAGAGGAGGCGGGAGCCCCGTTCCGACGCGTGAGCAGCCAGGGCTCCACCACACCGAGGCCACGCACGGGCCGCTGCCACATCGGCTGGAGCGCGAACCGATAGCTCGGCGGCTCCTCGCCCTCCTTCTCCGCGGCGGCCACCGCCTCGGCCGCCGCCGCCTCGGAGGCAGGGGCGGCACCGGTACGGATCAGCTCCTCGGCGAAGGCGCTGTCGACCAGCACGGCGTCCCGGGGGGCTATGGACGTGAGCCGGGAGGCCAGATTCACGGTCGTACCGAACACATCACCCATCCGGGTGGTCACCGTGCCGAACGCCATGCCGACCCGCAGCTCCGGCATGGTCTCGTCGTTCGCCATGGTCTCGATCAGCCGCATCGCGATGTCCGCGGCGGTACCGGCGTCGTCGGCGGCGTAGAGCACCTCGTCGCCCAGCGTCTTGATGAGCCGCCCGCCACGTGCGGCGACCAGATCGGCGGCGGTGGTCTCGAAGGCCTCGACGAGCTCACCGAGCTCCTCCTCCTCCATCCGCCGGGTCAGCCGCGTGAACCCCACGAGATCCGCGAAGGCGACGGCGAGCCGCCGGTCGACCATCTCCTCGTCATCGGCGCCCTGCACGACCCGCCCGGCCGATGCGGCGAGCTGCCGCCGCCAGACGTACACGAGGAACTCCTCCAGCTCGGGCAGGAGCAGCTCGACGATCGGATACGTCACCTCGGTACGGGTCATGCCCGGCTCGGGCGGCTCGGTCAGCCCCTCCAGGAAGGAGTCGATCTGCCACTCGGCCAGCCGGGCGGTGGTCTGTCCGGTGGACCGCGCCACCTGTACCGCCATGGCCTCGCTCAGCAGGCCCGCCTCCACCAGACCGGCGAGCCGGCGCAGCGCGAGCACGTCGGCCTCGGTGAGGGCCTTGGCCTGGCCCACGTCGGCGAAGCCCATCGCCCGCCAGAAGCGGGTGGCCAGTTCCATGGTGACGCCGGCACTGCGGGCCGCCTGAAACGGTGTGTAACGGCGCTCGGCGCCCAGGATGAGATGTTCGAGGCGCAGGGCAAGCGGATCCTCGCCGGCGCCCTGCGCGTCCGAGGAACCCGAGTCGTCGACGGTCACGCGTGCCCTTCCGATCTGCCATGGCCAGGTATCGACCGCGCTCAACTCTACGGCAGGTGTGCGCCAGCTCACTCCGTTCGGCCGGGCCGTGGGATGAGGCCGTGGGAGCTACGCCACCCCCACCGAAGCCGTGGTTTCACCTTGCGCGCAAGTGGACGATGTCGCCCGCGCCCACCGGTTCCTGCACACCCTCCGCCGTGGCCAGGACCAGGCGGCCGTCGCCGTCCACCGCGACCGCCTCCCCCACCAGCTCCCGATCCCCCGGCAGCTCCGCCCGCACCACCCGCCCGAGCGTCGCGCACCCCGCCGCGTACGTCTCCTGCAGGCCGCTCGCCGCCGGGTCGCCCCCCACCGCCCGCCACCGCCCGTACCAGTCCTCCAGCGACCGCAGCACCCCCCGCAGCAGCGGATCCCGATCCGTGCTCACCGCTCCCGCCAACGCCAGCGACCCCGCGGTCGGCACCGGCAGTTCATCACCCCGCAGGCTCACATTGATCCCGACACCGATCACCACCCCGTCGTCGCCGGCGCGCTCCGCCAGGATCCCGCCGGCCTTGCGCTCCTCTCCCTCCACCGTGACCAGCAGGTCGTTGGGCCACTTCAACGCCGTATCGACGCCCGCGGCCCGCGACAGCCCGGTCGCCACCGCGACGCCGGTGAGCAACGGCAGCCAGCCCCACCGCGCCACCGGCACCTCGGCGGGCCGCAGCAGTACGGAGAAGAACAACCCCGACCGAGCCGGAGCCGTCCACTGCCGGTCGAGGCGCCCCCGCGCGGCGGTCTGTTCCTCGGCGACGAGAACGACGCCCTCCTCCGGGCCGCCCGCGCCGGCACGGGCCACGAGGTCGGAGTTGGTGGAACCGGTGCGCTGCACCACGTCCACCTGCGTCCACAATCCGCCCGCGCGCACAAGTCCTCGGCGCAGGCCAACGGCGTTCAACGGCGGGCGGCCGAGGTCGGACCAACGTCCCGGCCTCGGCTCACTGTGCCTGTTGGGCGTACCTTCACCATCTGGTGGCATCGTCATGCAACCCACCCTAGGTTCGACGTCCTCCGCCCCGCAGAGAGGGCGGATCCCAGCCTTGGAGGCTGAGGTTCACGGGTGCCCGACCGTTTTCACGCTGTCACCCCTCCGACGTGTCCCGCCGCGACGCCTCCACCGTACCCATGAGCACGGTGACGACGGGGCTCTTCGAAGATCTCCTTCCCGCGTCTGTGAAGGGGGAAGCGGTGTGGGAAAGACCGCACTGCCGAACGGAAGACCCCCCACTACGCTACGGATGAGTAACCGTCCCCCCTTTTGAGCAGGCAGGGAGCCGCATCCCGATGTCCGAGCCGGAAGAGCAGCAGCCTGACATTCACACGACCGCGGGCAAGCTCGCGGACCTTCAGCGTCGTATCGAAGAGGCGACGCACGCCGGCTCCGCGCGCGCGGTCGAGAAGCAGCACGCCAAGGGCAAGCTGACGGCCCGTGAGCGGATCGACCTCCTGCTCGACGAGGGTTCCTTCGTCGAACTGGACGAGTTCGCCCGGCACCGCTCCACCAGCTTCGGCCTCGACGCCAACCGCCCCTACGGCGACGGCGTCGTGACCGGCTACGGCACGGTCGACGGCCGCCCGGTCGCCGTGTTCTCGCAGGACTTCACCGTCTTCGGCGGAGCGCTGGGCGAGACGTACGGGCAGAAGATCTGCAAGGTGATGGACTTCGCGCTGAAGACCGGCTGCCCGGTCATCGGCATCAACGACTCCGGCGGCGCCCGCATCCAGGAGGGCGTGGCCTCCCTCGGCGCGTACGGCGAGATCTTCCGCCGCAACACCCACGCCTCCGGGGTGATCCCGCAGATCAGCCTGGTCGTCGGCCCGTGCGCGGGCGGCGCGGTGTACTCCCCCGCGATCACCGACTTCACCGTCATGGTCGACCAGACGTCCCACATGTTCATCACAGGACCGGACGTCATCAAGACGGTCACCGGCGAGGACGTGGGCTTCGAGGAACTCGGCGGCGCCCGCACCCACAACACCGCCTCCGGCGTCGCCCACCACATGGCCGGCGACGAGAAGGACGCGATCGAGTACGTCAAGCAGCTCCTGTCCTACCTGCCGTCGAACAACCTCTCCGACCCCCCGGCGTTCCCGGAGGAGGCGGACCTGACGGTCACCGACGAGGACCGCGAGCTCGACACGCTCGTCCCGGACTCGGCGAACCAGCCCTACGACATGCACACGGTGATCGAGCACGTCCTCGACGACGCCGAGTTCTTCGAGACGCAGGCGCTGTTCGCGCCGAACATCCTCACCGGCTACGGCCGCGTCGAGGGCCATCCCGTCGGCATCGTCGCCAACCAGCCGATGCAGTTCGCCGGCTGCCTGGACATCACCGCCTCCGAGAAGGCGGCCCGCTTCGTGCGCACCTGCGACGCCTTCAACATCCCGGTCATCACCTTCGTCGACGTCCCCGGCTTCCTGCCCGGCGTCGACCAGGAACACGACGGCATCATCCGCCGCGGCGCCAAACTGATCTTCGCCTACGCCGAGGCCACCGTCCCCCTCATCACGGTCATCACCCGCAAGGCGTTCGGCGGCGCCTACGACGTCATGGGCTCCAAGCACCTGGGCGCCGACCTCAACCTGGCCTGGCCCACCGCCCAGATCGCGGTGATGGGCGCACAGGGCGCCGTCAACATCCTGCACCGCCGCACCATCGCCGAGGCGGACGACCCGGAGGAGACCCGCGCGAGGCTGATGCGGGAGTACGAGGACGCCCTCCTCAACCCCTACGTCGCGGCCGAGCGCGGCTACGTCGACGCGGTGGTCATGCCGTCCGACACCCGCCGGCACATCGTCCGCGGACTGCGTCAGCTGCGCACCAAGCGGGAATCCCTCCCCCCGAAGAAGCACGGCAACATCCCCCTGTAAGGAGCCGACGTGATCAAGGTCGTACGGGGCAACCCCACCCCGGAGGAGCTGGCCGCCGCACTGGCGGTGGTCCGGGCGCGCGCCGCGGCGGCGTCAGTCGTACCGCCCGGCGCGCCCACCCCCCGCGACTCCTGGTCCGATCCGTCCCGGATCGCGGGCCGTCGTCTGCCCCGGCCGGGCCCGGCGTCGTGGAGCCGCACCTACTGGCAGAGCTGAGCGCGTCCCGGGGGCGCGGGGCTGCCCCCTGTGCGGCTCCGCCGCGCGGGGGGACGGCACGACAACCCCGCGTCCCTACTTGAGTACGCGTACTCAGGCACCCCGACCAGCCAAGCCCCACGCTGGTGGCATGCTGTGGTCCGACCCCGAGAACGAGCCGCCCAAGGAACTGCGGGACACGCAGGACATGCTGCGGCGGCTGGGCGTTCTCGTGGCGCTGGCCATGGTGCTCGTCATGCTCGTGATCGGCGTGAGGTGAGGCATCCGGGTCACCTGGATACGCTGACCGCATGACAGATCAGCCGCGCCGCCGACTCGTGCTCGCCTCCCAGTCCCCCGCCCGGCTCGGGCTGCTCCGCCAGGCCGGACTGGACCCCGAGGTGATCGTCAGCGGGGTCGACGAGGACGCCGTCACCGCCCCCACACCCGCCGAACTGGCGCTCGCCCTGGCCGAGGCCAAGGCCTCCGTCGTCGCCGCGAAGCCCGAGGTCAAGGGCGCGCTGGTGATCGGCTGCGACTCGGTCCTGGAACTGGACGGCCAGGCCCTCGGCAAGCCCTCGGACGCCGAGGAGGCCACCGGGCGCTGGAAGTCCATGCGGGGCCGCGCGGGGACGCTGCAGACCGGCCACTGCGTCTACGACACCGTCAGCGGCCGGTACGTCTCCGCCACCGCCTCCACCGTCGTCCGCTTCGGCGATCCCACCGACGAGGAGATCGCCGCCTACGTGGCCTCCGGCGAACCGCTCCACGTCGCCGGGGCGTTCACCCTGGACGGCCGCTCGGCCCCGTTCATCGACGGCATCGACGGCGACCACGGCAATGTCATCGGCATCAGCCTGCCCCTGGTCCGGCGTCTCCTCGCCGACCTCGGTGTCGGCATCACGGAGCTGTGGGCGCCGCCGGAGGCGTGACCGGAGAACCGCCGACGCCGGGCCCGGGCCCGGCGTCGGCCGGCTGCTCCGGGCGGCCGTCGTACGTCATCAGCAGCAGCACGACGAGTCCGAGTACGACCACCATGTAGAGGAACGCGGTCCGGCCGACCAGGCCCCACGTGACCGCGCCCAGCAGCGCGTGCACCACCGCCGCGCTGATCAGCAGCACCCGGCCGAGCCCGGCGGGCGCCCGGTCACGCAGGGCGACCAGCAGGGCCACCAGGCCGCACAGCGCGAAGTAGAGCCCGAAGACGATTCCGCCGATCTTCGAGGACGTCGACATCACGTCCGGGTCGAGACCGGCCAGCGACATGTCCTGCCGGTCGACGACGACCCCCAGGAACCAGTTCAGCGCCGCGACGCCGAGCGCCTCGGCGAACAGTACGAGCGCCACGACCCATGCCACCGGTCTGCGCACCACCGGCCCCCACCCACTTTCGAGCACGACTGTGGTTACCCCGAGTATGTTCGGGCCGACGCGAAGGCTACATGGGGGTCCCCCCAGCTCGTTAGGAGTCCGGGGGAGGGCAAACCTCGGTACAAGGGTTCCGCGAAGGGCAAAGAATCATTGGGCCATTCGTAGGGACTCCACAAAGAAACGGAGTGGGCCGCAGCACGCTCTCACAGAGACCTTGACCACACAGGACGGCTAGGGTTTCGGGGAGGAGTCCTGCGTACCAAGGTGCGACAAGGGCTTTCGCGGGTCGAGCGGGCCTCGTATCACGCTCCGTGTGGGCAAGCTCACCAGTGGGAACGGGTCGAAGTGCCGTGTCGGCTGTCCCTAAACTCGGCTTGTTTCAAGGAGGGAGCCTCAATCGTGCGCAAGGTGCTCATCGCCAATCGTGGCGAAATCGCTGTCCGCGTTGCCCGGGCCTGCCGGGATGCCGGAATCGCGAGCGTTGCCGTCTACGCCGACCCGGACCGGGACGCTCTGCATGTCCGCGCCGCGGATGAGGCGTTCGCCCTGGGCGGTGACACTCCGGCCACCAGTTACCTCGACATGGACAAGGTGCTGAAGGCCGCGCGTGAGTCGGGCGCGGACGCCGTCCACCCGGGCTACGGCTTCCTCTCGGAGAACGCCGAGTTCGCCCAGGCGGTGCTGGACGCGGACCTGATCTGGATCGGTCCGCCGCCGCAGGCCATCCGCGACCTCGGCGACAAGGTCGCCGCCCGGCACATCGCGCAGCGCGCGGGTGCGCCGCTGGTGGCGGGTACGCCCGATCCGGTGGGCGGGGCGGAGGAGGTCGTCGCGTTCGCCGAGGAGCACGGGCTGCCGATCGCGATCAAGGCCGCCTTCGGTGGCGGCGGGCGTGGTCTGAAGGTCGCGCGGACGCTGGAGGAGGTGCCGGAGCTGTACGACTCCGCGGTGCGTGAGGCGGTCGCCGCCTTCGGTCGCGGTGAGTGCTTCGTCGAGCGCTACCTCGACAAGCCGCGGCACGTGGAGACGCAGTGCCTGGCCGACAGCCACGGCAACGTGGTCGTGGTCTCCACCCGTGACTGCTCGCTGCAGCGCAGGCACCAGAAGCTGGTCGAGGAGGCCCCCGCCCCCTTCCTGTCGGACGCCCAGATGGAGGAGCTGTACTCCTCCTCCAAGGCGATCCTGAAGGAGGCCGGCTACGTCGGCGCGGGCACGGTGGAGTTCCTCGTCGGTCTGGACGGCACGATCTCCTTCCTGGAGGTCAACACGCGTCTTCAGGTGGAGCACCCGGTGACCGAGGAGGTCGCGGGCATCGACCTGGTGCGGGAGATGTTCCGCATCGCCGACGGTGAGGAACTGGGCTACGGCGATCCGGTGCTGCGCGGTCACTCCTTCGAGTTCCGCATCAACGGTGAGGACCCGGGGCGCAACTTCCTGCCGGCGCCCGGTACCGTCACCCGCTTCGACGCGCCGTCGGGCCCGGGTGTACGGCTGGACGCGGGCGTGGAGTCCGGGTCGGTCATCGGCCCGGCGTGGGACTCGCTGCTGGCGAAGCTGATCGTCACCGGGCGCACCCGCAAGGAGGCGCTGGAGCGGGCCGCCCGTGCGCTGGAGGAGTTCCAGGTCGAGGGCATGGCCACGGCCATCCCGTTCCACCGCGCGGTGGTCAGGGACCCGGCGTTCGCGCCCGAACTCACCGGTTCGGCCGAACCGTTCACGGTGCACACGCGGTGGATCGAGACGGAGTTCGTCAACGAGATCAAGGCGTTCGCCGCCGCCGTGGACACGGGGGCGGAGGAGGAGGCGGACCGCGAGACGGTCGTCGTCGAGGTCGGCGGCAAGCGTCTGGAGGTCTCGCTCCCGGCCTCGCTGGGCATGTCCCTGGCCCGTACGGGGCTGGCGGCGGGCGCGAAGCCGAAGCGGCGGGCGGCGAAGAAGTCCGGCCCGGTGGCCTCGGGCGACACCCTCGCCTCTCCGATGCAGGGCACGATCGTCAAGCTCGCCGTGGAGGAGGGCCAGGAGGTCAAGGAGGGCGACCTGGTCGTCGTCCTGGAGGCCATGAAGATGGAGCAGCCCATCAACGCCCACCGGTCCGGCACGGTCAAGGGCCTGAGCGCGGAGGTCGGAGCGTCGATCACCTCCGGCGCGGCCATCTGCGAGATCAAGGACTGACACGTCTGACGCCTGCGGCGCTGCGTCCGGTCCGGTGGGCGGGTCGGGGGTGGCGCCTGCGGCCGGTCGGGCGGGGCGCCTGCGGCCGGTGGGTGGGTCGGGGCCGTGTCGGGGGTGTCCGTCCTCGGACCGGCGCGGATCACGTCTCCCGGAGGGGGTGCGGGGCGCGG